>DATATJ010000057.1:0-7852 GCA_036268855.1 Vicinamibacterales bacterium | reverse complement strand
CGCGGGAATCGGGAACACGAAATACATGTAGACGGGCCGGTCGGGGAAGTACATCGCGTACGCGAGGAGCAGCCCGTAGATCGCGCCTGATGCGCCGATGATGATCGACCGCTGCAGCTGTTGCGCGAACTCGAACGGCAGCAGCGATATGAGCACGGTCAGCGCGCCGGCGCCAAGGCCCGTCACGAAGTAAAACTTCAGGAAGTACTGTGTTCCCCAGATCCGCTCCAGCTCGGCGCCGAACATCCACAGCGCGAGCATGTTGAACGCGATGTGAAAGATGCCGCCGTGCAGGAACATGTAGGTCGCGATCTGCCAGACCCACAAGTCGTGGATTACGAAGGTCGGCACCAGCCCAAGCCGCGGAACTACCGAGTCGGCGAAGCTCGTGACGACGAACATCAGCACGTTCGCCGCGATGATGGCTTTGAGCGCGGTCGAGATCGGTCCTGGACCGAAGGAAAAAGATGAGGCGTACGGTGATGCAGATCGACGCATGAAAAGATCCGGATCGTACCACAGCCGCCAGCCCGATTCGCCGGCCGGCAGTCGCCCTAACGCGAGCAACTTTCGTACCCCTCAAGACGTCCGGCGACAATCCATCTGGAGCGTGCCGTCGAGCAGGTTTACGCGAAGACCTGGTTGCAAGACGCGGAAATCGCGCATGGAAACGTCGCGGATTGCGTCGCTCGGGGTCGTAGCGGGGTGGCCCTGACGAAAAAAGGCCCTCGTGTTAGGAGGGCCAAAAGGAGGATGGATGAGAGGCTGGTTTGTTTTGCCGTCTCAAAGGTTTAGACGGCTGACCACGCCAAAAAGTTTAAGACGCGAGTTTTCGACGAACCAGCTCATTTACAGTTTTGCCGTCCACGTTCTGGCCGGCCAGCTTCTCCATCACCGCCTTCATCACCCTGCCCATCTCTTTGGGTGACGCGGCGCCAGTTTCAGCGATGGCCTCGACCACGGCCTGTTCGACCGCCGCCGGATCGGCCGCCGGGGGCAGGTAGGCTTGGAGCACGGCCATTTCGGCCGTTTCCTTGGCCGCGAGGTCGGTCCGGCCGCCTTTGAGGAACTGCTCGACGGAATCCTTGCGCTGCTTCACCAGCGAACTGACGACCTGCTGCGCCTCATCGTCGCGCAGCGCGCGCCCTTTCTCAGCCTCGCGATTCATGAACGCGGCCTTGAGCATCCGCAGCGCGCTCAGGCGCGCCGGCTCGCGCTTACGCATCGCGTCCGTAATGGCGGCGTTGACCGTCTCGGCGATCGTCATTCGTGTGTGCAGGACCGATCGTTAGAGACCGCCGGGCCCACCGGGTCCGCCGCCCGGCCGGCGAACCGGCACCGGCTGCTGGCCCGGCGCTGGTGCGGGCGCCGGCGCGATCATCCCGGGCGCTGCGACTGTGCCTGGCGGTAGCGTCGCCCCGCCAGGATACGCCGCAGGCTCTCCGTTCGGGTCGGGTTGCTGCTGCTGCGGTGGAACGGTGCCCGGCGCGACGCTCGGTTGCTGCTGCTGTTGCTGCGGGTTGACGACGCGTGGTTGCGGGAACGCGTTGAACACCGGCCCGCGCGGATTGGGCGTCGGCGCCGCATTCGGCACTGCCCGATCTTCCTCATCGTCGTCGGCTGCCGGCGCGGGCGGCGCGTTGAACGTCGGCGCGGCCGCGGTCACGGTCGGTTTGGCCTGCGCCACCGTGGGCATGACGACGATGCGATCGAAACGGGACACGCTGGCGACCATGACGGGTCGCGGTGCCGCCAGATAACCGCTGACCGAGCGCAGCAGCAGATCGAGCGCTTGATCCTCGGGCATGTCTTTCAATTCGAGCGTCATCGGACCGCCGGGGATCCGATCGACGTTGACAATCCGGGTTTGTCCGACGCGCGCCCACTCCGTGAGAATCTGCCGGAGGGTCGCATCCTTCGCGACCAGGGAGACGCGGCCGTTGCCGATGGAGAGCTGCACGTCGGCGTACGCGGCCTGAGGAGCCGCGGCGCAGGTGAAGCCGATGAGCGCGAGCGCGGGCAGGAATTTCATAAGAAATCGAGTATACGCTCGCGCGCTGTGCCCACCAAGCCGAACCGTTGCGCCGCGACTCGGCTGTTTTTTGTGTGATTCGCTCGAAAACGGCTACGGTTACTTCTTTCGAAAATATTCGATGACGTGCTCGAGGATGTCGTTCAGCGAGTGAACCGGCCGGTACCCGATCAGCCCTTCGATTTTCGCCAGCGCGGGCACACGCCGCGGCATGTCCTCGAAGCCTGACTCGTAGGCTTCTTCGTAGGGGATGTAACGGATCGGCGACTGCGATCCGCAGAGTGCCTTGATGCGCTCGGCCAGCTGCGTGATCGTCACTTCCTCGACATTGCCGATGTTGACGACCTGGCCGATCGCGTTCGGCTCCGCCACCAGCTTCAACAGCGCGCCGACGACGTCGGCGACGTGCGTGAAGGCGCGCCGCTGCGTCCCGTCGCCGAACACGGTGATGGGCTCGCCGGCGAGCGCCTGACGGACGAAGTTCGGGATCACCATGCCGTACTGGCCGGTCTGCCGCGGCCCGACCGTGTTGAAGAAGCGCACGATGATCACCGGGAGCTTGCGCTCCTTCCAGTAGGCGAGCGCCAGAAACTCGTCGATCGCCTTGCTGCACGCGTAGGCCCACCGGTGTTTCGGCGTGGGCCCGAGGACGAGGTCGGAGTCTTCGCGAAACGGGACGTCTTCGCTCTTGCCGTACACCTCGGAGGTGGACGCGATGACGACCAGCTTCTTCTTCTTGTTCGCGTGCTTCAGGACCACTTCGGTGCCGTGCACGTTGGTCTCGATCGTGTACACCGGCTGTTCCACGATCAGCTTCACGCCGACGGCCGCGGCGAAATGGAACACGACGTCGCTCCGATCGATGAGCTCGGCGAGCAGCGGCTCGTTGTTCACGGTGTCGATGAAGTAATCGAAGCCCGCGCGCCCCTTGAGGTGAGCGATGTTGTCGATGGAGCCGGTCGACAGGTTGTCGAGGATCTGCACCTGGTGGCCGTGATCGAGCAGCGCTTCGGAAAGATGGGACCCGATGAATCCGGCCCCGCCGGTTATCAACACTCGCACGCGTTACTGTCCTTTCGTCGGCGCCGCCGCGGTCAGCGGCTGAAATGCATGAATGGCCGCAGCCACGCCGTGGGTATCCGCTTCGCCCATGCCGGGATGAAGCGGCAGCGAGAGCACCTCCTCACATCCGCGCGACGCGATCGGACATTCGTCCGGATGGACCGAGGCGACGGCGGGCTGACGCGGAATCGGCACGGGGTAATGAATGAGCGTCTCGATGCCGCGCGACGCGAGGTGCGCCTGGAGCTCCCTCCGGTGCGGGCTTCTGACGACGAAGAGATGATACACGTGGCCGGCGTCGCGTTCGGCGAGTGGGGTCGCCGACGCGCCACGGAGCTGCTCGCGATACTGCGCGGCAAGCTCACGCCTCCGGTCGGTCCATCCGCGCAGAAACGGCAGGCGCGCGCGCAGCACGGCGGCCTGCAACTCGTCGAGCCGCGAGTTGATGCCCGGCTCCATGTGGTGATACCGGTCGGTCTGTCCGCCATTACGCAGACGCTTGATGCGCTCGGCGATCGCCGGGTCGCGGGTCACGACGGCGCCGCCGTCGCCGATCGCGCCGAGGTTCTTCGTCGGGTAGAAGCTGAACGCGCCTGCGACGCCAATCGATCCGACCGGCCGCCCGCTCGACGTCGCGAGGTGCGCCTGGCAGCAGTCTTCGACGATCGCCAGCCCGTGCCGCGCGGCGATCCGCTCGATGGCGTCCATATCCGCCGCCTGTCCGTACAGGTGCACCGGCAGGATGGCGCGGGTGCGCGGGCCGATCGCCTCTTCGATTCGCGCCGGATCGATGGTCAGCGTCGCGGGATCGACGTCGGCGAAGACGGGGCGCGCGCCGGTCATCATCACGGCGAGCGCCGAATAGGCCGCCGACACCGGCGTCGTGACGACCTCGTCTCCGGGGCCGATGCCGAGCGCGCGCAGGATCAGCGCGATGGCGTCGGTGCCGGTCCCGACGCCCACGGCGTGCGCCGCGCCCATGGCGTGCGCGAACTCCGATTCGAATGCCTCGACTTCCGGGCCGAGTACGAACCAGCCGCTGGCGATCACGCGATCGATCGCGGCGCGCACGTCGGCCGCGTCGTCGCGCGGCACGAGCGACATGAAAGGCATGGACGGGTGAATCATCTACGCACCGGGTCGGTGCCGGTCGCGGTGATGTACTCGAGGAGATGTGCCCGGTAGAACGCAATCGTCTGCCGCAGTCCCTCTGCAAGCGGCATGGTCGGCGACCAACCGGTCGTCTGCTTGAACTTCGTCGAGTCGGCATAGAAGCTGCCGATGTCAATCGACTTCCTGTCCGCGGGCCACTGCACGTATTCGACGCGGCCGGTACCAGCGATGTCGATCAAAAGGGTCGTGAGATCGCGGTGGCAGACTGGTTGGTCGCCGCCGACGTTGAACGCCTCGCCGTTGCAGGCGTCGTCGGCGCCTGCCCGCAGAAACGCATCGGCCGCATCGTCCACGTGCACGAAATCGCGAAGCTGCGAGCCGTCCCCATAGACCTGAATCGACTGATTCTCGATGGCGAGCCGGATGAACCACCCGATGAACCCCTGGCGGTTGTGACGAATCAACTGCCGCGGACCGTAGACGTTGGTGAGGCGCAGCGAACACGCGCGCACGCCGAAGACGTTGTTATAGACGATGTGGTAATACTCGCCGGCGGCCTTGTTGATGCCGTTCACGTCGGTCGGGCGTACCAGGTGGCGTTCGTTCACCGGCAGCGAGTCGGGGTGCCCGTACACCTGGCGCGTCCCAGCGAACACCACCTTCACCGTCGGATTGTTGTAGCGGCAGGCCTCGAGAATCGTCAACTGGCTGCGGCAGTTGATCTCGAGGTCCGCATACGGGTCGCGCATGCTGTCGATGTGGCTTACCTGTCCTGCGAGATTGAAGATGACGTCCCGGTCGCGCACCAGGTAGTTCATCGTGGTTTGCTGGCGCACATCGGCGATGTTCACGTGCACGCGGTCCGCGAATCCATCGATATTGAACAGATTGCCGCCGAAGTCGGGAAGGAGCGAGTCGACGAGCAGGACATCGGCGTCAAGACCGACGAGCTGGCGCGCAAGATTGCTGCCGATGAAGCCGAGGCCGCCGGTGATCATCACCTTGCGGCCTCGATAGAAGTCGCGGTACCCGGCGTTCACAGACGCGGGGCGCTCGGTTGCACGAGCGCGGTTGTCGCGCGGCGATGCTGGCCAAGGACGACCAGGGCCAGCCACAGGCGCATCACATCGATGCCGGTCTTGGCGATCCGCGGAAAATTGAAGAACTGCGATTTGCCGAAAGCCCGATGATAGTGGTGCACCGGCACTTCGACGATGCGGAAGCGCGCGTCGGTGATTTTCTTCATCATCTCCAGGCAGATGACGCCGCTCGTTTTCTCCAGGTTGATCTGTTCGAAGATTGTCCGGCGCATGAGGCGGAAATCGCAATCGACGTCGCGGACCTTCAGGCCAAACAGCCTGGAGACAATGTGGTGGTACAGGCGTCCGATGATGATGCGATGCATCGGATCGGATCGGCTGATCTTGTAGCCGTTGACGAGATCGGCATCAGTCGTCATCCCGGCCCAGAGCGTCGCCAACTCGCTCGGATCGTACTGCGCGTCGCCGTCCGTGTAGAAGATGAGCTCCTTGGTGGCTGATCGGAAGCCCGTCTGCAGCGCGCCGCCGTAGCCACGGTTGCGCGGGTGATGAATCACGCGCACGCGGGGATACGTTTGTGCGAGCTCGTCCGCAATCTCCGCGGTGCCGTCCGTGCTGCCGTCGTTGACGACGATCACCTCGTAGTCGGGCGTCAGCGCTGAGGCGGCCTTGACCGCTCCGATCACCATGCTCGCGATGGTGCCTCCGTCGTTGTAGGCCGGGAAGAAGACGGTCAGGCCCGCAGGCTTCGCGAGAGGGGCTGTCATATGGGGAGCCCCCTAAATTTAGCATGGAACGGCTCAGCGCAGCCGGCCGCGCGTGGCTGCGAGCCGCCACGGAGTGACCACCGATTCGACGAGCACCGCCATCGACAATTTCGACTGTCCCTTGAGGCGTTCGACGAAGGTGATCGGCACCTCGGCAACGCGGACGCCCTGCAGCTGTGCGCGGAAGAGCATTTCGATGAGGAACGAATAGCCGTCCGAAAAAATGTGATCGAAGGGGAGCGCCGCCAGCGCCTCGCGCCGCCAGCAGCGATAGCCGCTGGTACAGTCGCGGGCCGTGAGGCGCGTGACGAGACGGATATACGAGTTTGCGAAGCGGCTCAGGATCCGGCGCCGCAAGGGCCAGTTGAGGATGCGTCCGCCGGGGATGTAGCGCGAGCCGATGACGACGTCCGCCCGATCGGCTGCGGCGAGGAGGCGCGGCAGGTCGCCCGGATCGTGCGAGAGGTCCGCATCCATCTGGCAGACCAGGTCCACTGGCTCGCGGATGGCTTGCGTGATCCCGTCCACGCACGAACGACCAAAGCCCCGGCGCGTCGTGCGATGCAGCACGTCCACGCGGCCGGGAAAGGTGCGGGCCAGCGTGTTCGCGACTTCGCCGGTGCCGTCGGGCGACTGATCGTCCACGACGAGCACGCGCACGTTCGGGTGGCGCATCAGACCCTCGACGAGCACGGGCAGGTTCTCCCGCTCGTTGTAGGTCGGCACGACGACGATGGCGCGCGGCGGTGTCATCGCCGGCCCTCGAACCTCAGCGATGAAATCTGCTCGGACACCAGACCCACGAGAAAGATCACCACACTGAAGAGTATCAGGAGCACCGACGAATTCGTGATGTGCGACTGCGTGAAGATGGTCCACAGCGCATACGCGGCGCCGAGCGCGAACGAGAGCGCGCTGATCGGAAGGAAGATGCGGAGCGGGCTGAAAATGGTGATCACTTTCAGCAGAATCAAGAGAAAGCGGACGCCATCCTGGCCGAGGCGGATCTTCGACGCGCCCGTCCGCTGCGCCGCGTCGATTGGCTCGAAGCGCACGCTGTAACCCGCCTTCATGAACGCCAGCGTCGTTGTCGTCGGCGTCGAGAAGCCGTTGGGCAGCAGGTGAAGGAACTCGACGAGGCAGCCGCGCCGTGCGGCGCGAAAGCCAGAGGTGAGGTCCGGAATCGGCTGCTCGGTGAGGTAGCTGGCGATCGCGTTGAGGACGCCATTGCCGGCCCGGCGGGCGGCAGTGGCCTGGGTGTGCGGCGAACGCGCGCCGATCACGAGGTCGAATGTGCGGAGGTGCGAGACGAGCCGGATGGCGTCGGCAGGCTGATGCTGTCCGTCGGCGTCCATGATCAGCACGAAGTCGCCGGCGGCCTGGCGGATGCCGGTCTTGACCGCCGCGCCGTTGCCCTTGTTGTACGGGTGGCGGATCACGCGTGCTCCTGCTGCGGCAGCCTGCGCAGCGGTGTCGTCGGTCGACCCATCGTCCACGACCAGGATCTCGCGCCACGCGCCGGCGGCGCGTAGCGCGGAGACGAGCGGGCCGACGGCGGCGGCTTCGTTGTACGCGGGGATCACGACCGACGTGGCTGCAGCATCAGACATGGCGGTCGTCGCCGAGCGGCGTGGCGCGATGAGCGAGGGGGTCGGCCTTCGAGCGCCAGGCGAGCGGCGAGGGACGGGTCAATGGCTTCGCGATCATGCCCGTGACGGGGTCGAGCCGGTTCGCGGGCTGGTCGCGGCTTCGAGGCGGCCGGGGCGAGGTGCGATGTGGGCAGCCCAGGGCATGCGCGTAAACCCCGCATGCTAACACGTGCGTACGGGGACGGGTGT
>DATATJ010000056.1:0-11274 GCA_036268855.1 Vicinamibacterales bacterium | reverse complement strand
CGCCCGTGATACGACTCGCCTTCCTGAAAAATCTCCGAGTAGCCCGCCGCACCCACCGTCAGCGGCTCGCCGGTGACCATGCCCGACAGCGTCAGCGTGCCGGCGCCGAGCGGACGGCTCGCCATGCCCATCAGCCAGTTCTGCGATCGCACCCCGGTGTCGCCCCGCGTGCCGCCCTGCCGATTGAACGTCGCGAACAGCTGACCGTCGAAGCTGGTCGACCAGAGGGGCATCGCGTCGGCCGGCGCCGATGTCTGCGCCTGCGGCGGCGGGTCGTCTGGCGGCGCGGCACAGGCCGGCCGTCCGGCCAGCAGGCCCACGAGGCAGAGCAGATAGATTCGCCCGCGGTGATGATCCACTAGCGGTGGAGGGTCACGACGACCCCCTTGGGGAGATCGCCGTCGCAGGGGCCAACGGCCGTCATGCTGTCGGCGCCAAATCGAAGGGTCGCGCTCGCCGGCCCGGCAATCGAGGCGGTGGCATCACACTGGCCGCCGCCGCTCCCGGATCGTTCGAAGGAGAGGAAACCCGAGAAGGAGTCGGCAGTCGCCAGCCCGCTGATGGCGCCATGCCACTCGGACGCCGAGCTGATCCACGCGCCGTCCACGCAGTTGCCGGTCTGCACGACCGTGAGCGTGATCGTTCGCGTCGAGAAATTCGCCGACTCGAACGTGCCCGTCCAGGTCCCCGAGAGATTGGCGAACACGCCGGTCGGGCTCGGGGCAGACGACGAGCCGCACGCACTGCTCAGGCACGCGAAGAGCGCGGCGATTAACAGCAACGTGCGGCTCATGACTGTAGACTGACGACTCACTGACGACTGCCGACTGATGACTGCCGACTGTTTATTGCGTTCTCACCAACTGCCCGCGCATGACGCCAGCCGGATTGAGCGCCGTGTGGACGTTGAAGTAGAAGCCCGACGGGTTGTTCATGATATTCGTCGCGGTCGGACCGTCGATGTTCTGCGTCTGCGTGAACGACCCGCCGCCGTTGGTCAGCGGCACGGCACCGGACGGAATGAACGGGACGAGCACGCCGCCGGCCACGCCAGCCGCACCCGTGTGAATGTGCGCGAGAGTGATGGTCGAACCCGCCGGGAAGCCCTGCACGTTGACGACCGCGGTGCCGACCGCGCTCGTCACGGCGCCCGTCGCATCCTTCGTCGTCACGAACGTGATCGTCACGCTGCCGGACGCGACCGACTCGGCATTCGTAATCGGGTTCGGCGCTTCATTGGATGGAAGCAGCTGCGCCGTGAACGTCGGGTTGGCTGGCGTCGTCGGCGTGGTGGGTGAGCTGCTGCCGCACGCAGCGGCAACCAGGGAGAGGAGAACGGCGAAAGTGGCACGCTTCATAAGAGTCTGCTCCTTGTGTCGATCAAAAGAACTTGCGGGCGATGTTGAAGCCGAAATACAGACTGCTCGGGAATCCGCCCCGTGCCAGCTGTGCGAACGTGGTTCCCTGCGTCGTGTTGGTGAACGTCAGATCGAACACATGACCGCCGACGCGCTTCGAGATGCCGAACCCGTATTCCGGGTCGCCGATGACGTAGCCGGCAAGACGAGGCGTCACTTCGCCCGTCAGGAACAGCGTCGGCCGGATCTTGAGATTCGCGCCCAGTCCGACCATGCCCGTGTCGCGCGTCACCCCGGTGCCAGCCGCCGTGTTGTGCACCCACATCGGCACGGCGTAGAGTGCGACGATGTTGGCGACGTCGCGCGAGATCGACGCGCCGATCGCCGGCGCGTAGTCCTGACGGAAGTTGTTCGTTCCTTCGACCGACACGATCGCCGAGAAACCCAACGGCATCGACTTGCCTTGGTGGAAGGCGTCGTACTTTCCGTAGAGCTGAATCGTGCGGTCGAAGTTCGTGCGATACGCGGCGGCCTCGACGTGCTTCATCACGGCAACGCGGTACTCGAAGCCGATCGTCGCCCCCTCGTCGATGCCGAACAGGCTGCTCGCCTGGTCGCCGAAGTTTCCGCTTCGTAGATTGCCGTTGAACCGATGCGTCAGCCGAAAGTTGCCCTTGTGCAGTGGCAACGGCAATGTCGTCGGCAGATTAATCAGCGTGAAGTCAGGCTCGAGTGGACGAAGCACCGCGTCGTCGTCGTCGTCGGCCGCGTCCTGAGAAACAGCGGGCGCGGCGGGCGGCGTCGCGGCGGACGCCGTTGCGGGTGGATCGCCTGGCCGGTCGTCGAGCCCGAGCGCGTGGGCCGGCGCGGCGCCGGCACAGATGAATGAAAGAAGACAGCAGGTGAAAGGCAGCGAATACACAGTTCGAGTCACGGCGTCCGTCCACAGCAAGGCCGGATCCATCCAAAACTGCTTGATAATCAAACAGTTATGGCTCGGCCACGTTACTGGCCGCGTAAGCCTTTACGAACGGCGTGCCTCGCGCTCGCCGATGAGGCGCATCCCGGCAGGCGCGACGTCGCGTAGCTGCGTTCCGCATCTGACGCGAGCCACGCCATTCGCCCATTCGGGTGATGTGCTGACCTGAAAGTTCGGCGACGATGGCGCTATGACAACCGAACTGGTGCTCGACACACTCTCGAATCAAATGGCCGACGCCGTCGCGGCGGCAGCCAACTCTGTGGTGCAGGTCCAGGGAAGACGGCGGCCGGCGAGCGGTCTCGTGTACGCTGCCGACGTGGTGTTGACGACCGCGCGCGCGATTGGGCGCGAAGACGGCTTGCGCGTCCGCCGGCCCGACGGACGGACGCTCGAGGCGCAGCTCGCCGGCTGGGATCCGACGACGAATCTGGCGGTGCTGAAGGTGGCGGGGCTCGAGCTGCCGGCTGCGTCACTCGCACCGGCGCCGCCGCGTGTGGGCCAGCTGGCGCTCGCCGTCGCGCGGTCGTGGAGCAACGCGCTCACCGCGAGCGCAGGAATCGTGTCGGTGATCGGCGGACCGCTGCCGACCGGACGCGGGCGAGCGATCGACGAGGTCATCCGCACGACCGCGCCGATGCACGATGGATTCGCGGGCGGCGCGTTTCTCAGTACCGGTGGCGGCCTGATCGGAATCGCCACTGCGGCGGCGATTCGCGGCCTCGGCGTCGTCATCCCGGCGTCGATCGCGTGGAAGACAGCCGCGACGCTTCTCGCGCACGGCGGCCTGAAGCGTGGTTACCTCGGACTCGCCGGTCAGCCCGTCCGCCTGCCGGACGCCCAGCAGAGCGGCGACGGCCGCGAGGATGCGCTGCTCGTGGTGGGCGTCACCGGCGACAGCCCCGCGGCGGCTGCGGGGCTGATGATCGGCGACATCATTCTGCAGTTCGACGGGCACCCCGTGGAATCGCCCGAAGATCTGCTCGACCTTCTGCTGGGCGATCGTGTCGGCCGATCCGTGCCGTTGCGTCTTCTGCGGGGCGGTGTCACGACCGAGATCGCGGTGACCGTCGGCGAGCGTCCGTCGCGCTGATGCGAGTCGTCCTTGTCGGCCCGCCGAGCGATCGCGCGCGCCTGCGGGCAGACCGCGCGGCGCTGGAGATCGTGGGCGAATTCGAGTCGGTGGCAGCGGCCACGGCGTCGGGCGTCGCGTTCGACGCCGTCGTGCTGCCCGCCGGCGCCGGTGAATCGCCGCGAGGACGCTCAACATCGACTGGCGGCGACGACGACGGTGTGGTCGAGTCGCTGACTGCTCGCGAAGTGCAGGTGCTGGAGCTGCTGGCGGAAGGGCTGCCGAACAAAACGATTGCCATGCGCCTGCGCATCAGCGATCAGACGGTGAAATTTCACGTCTCGTCGATCGCCGGCAAGCTGGGAGCCGCCAATCGCACGGACATCGTCCGCCGGGCGGTGCGGCGAGGCCTGGTGACGCTCTAATTCCCGCGGGTCGTCACTGGACCCATGCCATGCCGTCGGGACCCTTGCCAGTCGCGATCCGCTTCGTCACCTGCCACGTCTTCAGATCGACAACGGCGACGACATTGTCGCCGTTTACCGCGACGAACGCCTGCGCGCCATCCGGTGCGATCACGATCCCTTCCGCGTTCTTGCCAAGCGGAATCCGCTTCGTCACCGTGCGGCCAGCCACGTCGATCACCGCGAGCTCGCCCGTGTCGTCGTCTGACACCAGCGCGAGCTTCCCGTCCCGCGTGAACGCGATCCGATTGGAGCGCTTGGTGCCGATGTCGATCGTGCCGGTCACCTTCTTGCTCGCAACGTCCACGATCGACACGCTGCCGTCGCGCGAGTTCGCCGCCCACAGCTGCTTCCCGTCCGGCGTGAGGGCGTTGCCCTCGGGACCCTTGCCGACGCCGATCACCGTTTGGCGCCAGTTGCCGGCGGCGTCGCGCTCGATCGCGGAGATGCTGTCGGATCCGATGTTGGCCGTGAAGATCGTCTTGAGATCCTTGGCGATCCGGACCATGTGCGTGGTGTTCTGGCCTGTCTCGAACGTCCAGTCGATCTGGTTCGTCGCCGGATCGTAGCGCGCAATCGTCTTGTTGGCTTCGGCCGTGAAGTACAGCTTGCCGCCGGCAAACGCGAGGCCGTGCGGCCGCTGCAGCGGGCTCACGTCGATGCGGCGCAGCTCCTTCTTCGCGGCGACGTCGATCATCGAGATGGTGTGGCCGGGAGCGGGGCCCGTGCCGTAGTTGCTCGCGAACGCCCACGTGCCATCGTCGGAGGTCACGAGCTCGTGCGGCGCCTGGCCGACCGGGACGGTGCCCCTGATGGCGCCCGTCGCCGGATCGACGATCGCCAACGTGGCGTCGTCTTTGTTGAGCACCAGCAGCGCGCCCGATCGGGGCTGCGCGGCGTCGAGGATCACGGCAGCGGCGAAGATCGCGACGAGCACGAGCGAGCGTCGCATGACGGCCTCCTTGAATGGTCAAGCGAATTTCAGGCAGACGTTCTTCACCTGTGTGTAACTCGCCAGCGACTCGAGCCCTTTTTCGCGGCCGTAGCCGCTCTTCTTGTAGCCGCCGAACGGCAGCTCGACGCCGCCGCCCGCGCCATACGTGTTCACGTACACCTGCCCCGCCTTGATCTTCGACGCGAGCGCCAGCGCCTTGTTGATGTTGGTCGTCCAGATCCCGGCGAGCAGACCGTACTCGCTCCGGTTCGCCAGCGCGACCGCCTGCTCCAGGCCGTCGAACTCGATGATCGCCAGAACGGGCCCGAAGATCTCTTCCTGCGCGACGCGCATGTCGGCCGACACACGATCGAGCAGCGTCGGCTGATAGAAGTAGCCGCCGGCAAGCGCGGGATCGGACGGACGCGCACCGCCCGCGACGACCGCCGCCCCTTCGCCGGCGCCGACCTTCACGTAGCCCTCGATCGTCTCGAGCTGACGCTTCGAGATTATCGGTCCCATATCGGGATCGCTGACGCCCGGCCCCAGACGCATCGTCGCCGTGCGCGCGACGAGGCGCTCGACGAGGCCGTCGTGCGCGCCCCGCTCGACCAGCAGGCGCGATCCGGCCGAGCATGTCTGGCCGGCGTTCTGGAAGATCGCGTTCGAGACGCCCTGCACCGTGAGATCGAGGTCCGCATCCGCGAAGACGATGTTGGGCGACTTCCCGCCCAACTCCATCACGACGGGGACGACGTTGTCGGCCGCCATTTTTGCGACGGCGATGCCGACGTCCACTGAGCCGGTGAAGGTGAGCTGGTTGATGTCGGGGTCGCTCGCCAGCGCAGTGCCTGCTTCAGCGCCCGTGCCCGGCACGACGTTGAGGACGCCGGGTGGCAGGCCACAGGCCAATCCAATCTCGCCGAGCCGCAGCGCGGTCATGGGTGCCTCGCTCGACGGCTTGAACACCACCGTGCACCCGGCCGCCAGCGCCGGAGCCACACCACGCGCGCCGATTTGAATCGGATAGTTCCACGGCACGATGTGGGCAGAGACGCCGATCGGCTCGCGCACGGTGTAGTCGAGATACCCGGGGCCGAGCGGTATCGTGTTGCCCATGATCTTGTCGGCGGCGCCGCCGAAGAACTCGAAGTAGCGTGCGGCCACCTGCACGTCGGTGCGCGCCTGCCGCAGCGGCTTGCCGTTGTCGCGGCTCTCGAGGTCGGCGAGCTCCTCGGCCCGCTCGCGGATCGCCGCGGCGATGCGATTCAGGATCCGGCCGCGCTCGGCGGGCGCCAGGCCGCCCCACGCCTTCGATTCGAGCGCCGCGTGCGCCGACTGCACGGCGCGCTTCACGTCGGCCTTCGTCGCTTTCGCGACGGTCGCCAGCACCTTGCCGGATGACGGGTCGAACACGTCGAACGTTCCGTTGTCGGCGGCGTTCGTCCGCTGTCCGCCGATGATCAGCCCTTCGGTCATGAGTCCTCTCCTGCGACTGCTTTCTATCCCCGCACCGCACGCAGCGTGCGGCCGTAGTTCGCCGGGTCGATGCGCGCTTCGATCAGGCTCGGACCGCGCACCGCAATCGCCTGTGTCAGTGCGCGCTCGAGCTCTGCCTCGTCGGCCGCCGCGAAGCCCGCGACGCCGAAGCTCTGCGCCAGCGCCGCCCATTCGACGCGTCCGAGTGCCACGCCGGCCTCGGGCAGCGAACGCTGCGCCTGCTTGCTCTGGATCAGGCTCAACGCCCCATCGGCAAATACGACGACGATAATCCGAAGGCGTTCGCGGACCGCCGTCGCCAGCTCGCCGAGGCACATCAGCAGACCGCCGTCGCCGGTCAGCGCGACGACCGGACGCGCGCGATCGGCCAGCGCCGCCCCGATGGCCGCCGGCAGCGCAAACCCCATCGTGGACAGGCCGTTCGAAATCAGCAGGCCGTTCGGTTCGTCGACCGGCCACAGCATCGTGGCCGGGAACATGTGGGCTCCGGCGTCCACCGTGACGCGCGCGCCGGGCGCCAGCTGCCTGGCAGCGCTCGCGATTGCACACTGCGCCGTCAGCGAGCCTCCTCCAATCGCGATCCGTGCGCGCTGCCCCTCCAGTGTCGCTCGAATCCGGCCTTGTTGCCACTCGCTCGGCGGCAGTTGCGCGCCGATCGCGCGTAGCGCATCGGGAATGTCGGCGACCAGCTGCGCCGCGAACGGCACTTGTCCACTTGCGGCCAGGAATGGTCCTGCCTGCACAATCGGCGCGGCGATCGTCCAGGGCCGCGGGATCAGCTCGACCGGATCCAGGCCGAGACCGATCAGCAGGTCGGCCTCGTCGATGAGCGGCCGCTCGATCGACGCGTTCGTCATCACGCCGGCGAACCATGAATGGTCGTCGGGCACGACGCCCTTCGCTTTGTACGTGACCATCGCGGGCACACCGCGCGTCTCGCAGAACATGCGAATCGCCGCGGCATCCGCGGGCTTGCGCGCACCCAGACCGACCACGAAGAGCGGTCGGCGCGAGGCAGGCAGCTTGAAGGCGTCCACCTCCGCGAAGGCTCCGGCGGACAGGTCAGCCGAGCCTTGTAGCGCGAAGGCTTCAGCCGAGCGTTGGGCGGCGGCGGACCGCTCGGCTAAAGCCGTCGCGCTACACCAGTCTGGTGAAGCCGTCGCGCTACACCGGACTGGTGAAGCCGTCGCGCTACACCGGTCTGCTGAAGCCGTCGCGCTGCACTGGTCTGGAAGCGCCTCTACAGCCATTGCAGTCGACAGCACGTCGCCCGGGCAATCGAGATGCACGGGGCCGAACGGCGGCGTCATCGCCAGCGCCAGCGCGTCGCGCATCACCGTGTCGGCGCCCTCGGCTGCGATCCTGACGGATGCCTTCGTAATCCCCACGAACAGCGCCCGATGATCCAGCCGCTGATGCGAACAATCGTCCGCGGCAGCAGGATGGCTGTCGGTGAACACGATCATCGGCGCGCGATCGAGGAACGCGCACGCGACGCCGTTCACCGCCGACGCCGCTCCAGGGCCGAGCGTCGTCAGGCAGACGCCTGGTGCGCCGGTGACTTCGGCGTGTCCGATCGCGGCGATCGCTGCCGCGGTCTCCGAGGATGTGAGGACGAAGGGCAGGCCGGCGCGCGCCGCAGCGGCGATCAGATCGAGATTGCTGCCGCCGCCGGGCACGCCAAAGATCGCGCCGACGCCCGCGTCACGCAGGCGCTGGACGATGAGATCGGCGACGGTCGGCATGAAGTGTCAATGGTACTCCGAGTATCATTTCGACGATGACGGTCGAACTCCACCAGGACCTCCGGACGGGCGTCCGGGATCTCTGCAAGGCCTTTCCAGACAGCTACTGGCGCGAACTGGACGCCCGCCGCGCCTATCCCGACGCGTTCGTGCGCGCGCTGACCGATGCCGGCTATCTGGCGGCGCTCATCCCGGAAGAGTTCGGCGGCGCGGGACTCGGCGTCACCGAGGCGTCGATCATCCTCGAAGAGGTCAACCGCAGCGGCGGCAATGCCGGCGCGTGTCACGCGCAGATGTACACGATGGGCACGCTGCTCCGCCACGGGTCGGACGCCCAGAAGCGCGCGTTCCTGCCCCCGATCGCCAGCGGCGCGCTGCGCCTGCAGGCCTTCGGCGTCAGCGAGCCGACGACCGGCTCCGACACCACGCAGATGCGCACGCTCGCGACGCGCCAGGGCGATCACTACGTCGTGCGCGGCCAGAAGGTCTGGATTTCCCGCGCGGAGCATTCCGACCTGCTGCTCCTGGTGGTGCGCACGACGCCCGTGGAACAGGTGAAGAGGCGGACTGACGGCCTGTCGATCCTGCTCGTCGATCTGCGCGAGGCGGTCGGCCACGGACTGACGATCCGGCCAATCCGCACGATGATGAACCACGCGACGACCGAGCTGTTCTTCGACAACCTCGAGGTGCCCGTCGAAGCGCTGGTCGGCGAGGAAGGCAAAGGGTTCCGCTACCTGATCGACGGGCTCAATGCCGAGCGCATCCTGATTGCGGCCGAGTGTATCGGCGACGGCCGATGGTTCGTGGACCGCGCAGCCCGCTACGCGAAGGATCGGGTGGTGTTCGGCCGGCCCATCGGCCAGAACCAGGGCATTCAGTTTCCGATCGCCCGTGCGCACGTCAATGTCGAGGCGGCCGATCTGATGCGGTTTCGTGCCGCTGCGATGTTCGACCGCGGCGAAGCCTGCGGCGCGGAAGCCAACATGGCGAAGCTGCTCGCCGCCGACGCGTCGTGGGAAGCGGCGAACGTCACCGTGCAGACGTATGGCGGCTTCGGATTCGCCGAAGAGTACGACGTCGAGCGGAAGTTCCGCGAGACGCGCCTGTATCAGGTCGCGCCGATTTCGACGAATCTGATTCTCGCGTATGTGGCCGAGCACGTACTCGGGCTTCCGAGGTCGTACTGACCGCATGCTCCCGTTGAGCGGCATCACCGTCGTGGCCCTCGAACAGGCCGTCGCCGCACCGTTCGCGACGCGGCAGCTCGCCGATCTGGGCGCGCGCGTCATCAAAATCGAGCGGCCCAACGGTGGCGATTTCGCGCGAGGCTACGACGCCACCGTCAACGGACTGTCGAGCTATTTCGTCTGGCTGAACCGCTCGAAGGAGTCGTTGACGCTCGACCTCAAGCGCCCGGAGGCCGGTGACGTGCTCGCGCGATTGCTGGCACGCGCCGACGTGTTCGTCCAGAACCTGGCGCCCGGCGCGGCAGAACGGATCGGCGCGGCCACCGACGAGCTCCGCGCGCGATACCCGCGCCTCATCGTCTGCGATGTGTCCGGCTACGGATCGACGGGGCCGTACGCACAGAAGAAAGCGTACGATCTGCTCGTGCAGAGTGAGGTCGGGCTCACGTCGATCACGGGAACGGGCGACGCGCCCAGCAAGGTCGGTGTTTCGGTCGCCGACATCGCGGCCGGCATGTACGCGTACTCGGGCATCCTCACGGCGCTCATCGCGCGGGGCGTGAGCGGCACAGGCTCGGCGATCCGCGTGTCACTGTTCGACGCCCTCGCCGAATGGATGGGCGCGCCGGCCTATTACACCGGCTATGGCGGCACTGCGCCTGCGCGCACCGGCGCGCACCACGCGTCCATCGCGCCGTACGGCCCGTTCGCCGGCGCGGACGGCCGCGAGCTGTTTCTGGGGGTCCAGAACGCGCGCGAGTGGGCGCGCTTCTGCGCCGACGTCATCCAGCGGCCTGAGTTGACCGACGACGAGCGGTTCCGCACGAACGCGCTGCGCGTCCGGCACCGCGAGGCGCTGCACGAGGCGATCGACGGCGCCTTCCGCACCCTGACCGCCGATCAGATCCTCGCGCGCCTCGAGGCCGCGCAGATCGCGAACGCGCGCATGAACACGGTCGCCGAGTTTCTCGCCCATCCGCAACTGCAGGGCCGCGACGTCTGGCGCCAGATCGATTCGCCGGCAGGGCCGCTGCGGGCGATGATTCCACCGGTGCACAATGACGACATCGAACCCGTGATGAAGCCCGTGCCGGCGCTCGGCGAGCATCGCGATGCCATCCTGCGCGAGCTCGGATTCGATCGCGACACAATCGCGCGATGGCAGCAAGAGGGAGTCGTGTAGATGACGGTCAAACAGGGCTGGACAGGGCGCGTGTACGAGGACTTCGAGGTGGGCGATGTCTACGAGCACCCGCTCGGGCGCACGATCCTCGACGCCGACAACATCTGGTTCACGTGTCTGACGATGAACACGAACCCGATTCATTTCGACGGCGAGTACGCCAGCCAGACCGAATTCGGCCGGCGGCTCGTCAACTCGTGTTTCACGCTGTCGCTCGTCACCGGCCAGTCGGTGACGGATCTCACGCAAAACGCCGTGGCCAACCTCGGATGGGACAACGTGCGGCTGCCGCATCCGCTGTTCGAAGGCGACACGGTCTACGCGCGAAGCGAGGTGCTCGAGGCGCGCGAATCGAAGTCCCGGCCGAAGGTCGGGCTGGTGCGGGTGAAAACGACAGGCGTGAACCAGCACGGCACCACGATCATCGAGTTCACGCGTACGTTCATGGTCTGGAAGCGGGGGCACGTCCCGAAGAGCGGCGGCCGCGGAACGCCACAGCCGGCCTGACGCCGGCGCGGAACCACGCGAGCATTTCCTCCCGGCCGGGCTTGCAGCTCAACGACCGGCGCGAACCGGGTCCGGGACGGCCAGAATGCCAGCCAGCGACCGGACATTCTCCAGGCGCTCAATAGCGGACAACATCTCGAGCGCCTCGACCGCCCGCTCGCGCGGGACCTGGCGTTCGGCGCACGCGAGGAACTTCGCCGCGAGCTCCTCCTCGCTCGCTGGATGCTCGGGGTAGCCGCGTGCGCCGTTGGCCGCGGCGCTGAGCTCCCGCCCATCAGTGAGGCGCACCCGGATCCGCGCCTGCGTCAACGGCGGAGCCTGTCCATCGAGCGCGGCATCCAC
>DATATJ010000055.1:0-18134 GCA_036268855.1 Vicinamibacterales bacterium | reverse complement strand
GTACGACCAATAGATCATCAGCGCCTTGCCCTTGACGAGATCGCGGCGCAGGAAGCCCCAGTAGCGGCTGTCGGCCGAGTTGTCGCGGTTATCGCCCATCATGAAGTACTGATCGGGCGGCACGGTGACCGGTCCGTAGTGATCTCGCACGTCGTAGGACGTCACCTCGTGCACGTCCGACTCGCTGCCGGGCGGCTCGAGGAAATGCACGTACGGCTCGTCGAGCGGCTGGCCGTTGATGTACACGCGCTTATCGCGCAGCTCCACCGTCTCGCCCGGCAGACCGATCACGCGTTTGATGAAGTCGCGGTCCGGGTCCTCCGGATACTTGAACACGATCACGTCGCGCCGCCGGATTGCCATCACCGGCAGCAGCGCGCGCTCGAGCCGAGACTCGGTCGGACCAAAGATGAACTTGTTCACCAGGAGGTGATCGCCGATGAGCAGGTTCTCCTCCATCGATCCCGTCGGGATCTTGAAGGCCTGCACGACGAAGGTGCGAATGAACAGCGCGAGGATCACGGCGATGACGATCGACTCGAAGTACTCGCGGAGTGTCGATTTCCTGAACTCAGCCATGCCCCAATCCGCACTCAATCTGAAATCTGAAATCTGAAATCTGAAATCGCGACGTTCGCTTATTCCGTATCCGTTCCCATCTTCAGCACGGCGAGGAAGGCTTCCTGCGGGATCTGCACCTTGCCGACCTGCTTCATCCGCTTCTTGCCTTCCTTCTGCTTCTCGAGCAGCTTCCGCTTGCGCGAGATGTCGCCGCCGTAGCACTTGGCGAGCACGTTCTTGCGCATCGCCTTCACCGACTCGCGCGCGATGATCCGGCCGCCGATGGCGGCCTGAATCGCGACCTCGAACATCTGCCGCGGAATGAGCTCCCGCATCTTCGACGCGAGCGCGCGCCCGCGCTCGTACGCCATGTCGCGGTGCACGATGATCGACAGCGCGTCCACCGGGTCGCCGTTCACCAGGATGTCGAGCTTCACCAGGGGCGACGGCCAGTAGCCCGTCACATGATAGTCGAGCGACGCGTATCCTCGCGAGATCGTCTTCAGCTTGTCGTAGAAATCGAGCACGACTTCGTTGAACGGCAGTTCGTAGGTGACGAGCACGCGATCGGAGGCGAGGTACTCCAGCTTTTTCTGGACGCCGCGCTTGTCCTGGCACAGCTGCAGAATGCCGCCCACGTGCTCGGCGGGCGTCAGGATCATCGCGGTGATCACCGGCTCCTCGATCGTCGTGATGAGGCCCGCGTCGGGCAGCTTCGCCGGGCTGTCGATTTCGTGCACCTGGCCGTCGGTCGTCGTCACGCGGTACAGCACGCCCGGCGCGGTCGTCACCAGGTCCATGTTGTATTCGCGCTCGAGCCGCTCCTGCACGATTTCCATGTGCAGCAGGCCGAGAAATCCGCAGCGGAACCCGAAGCCGAGCGCCACCGACGTCTCGGGCTCGTAGAAGAACGACGCGTCGTTGAGGCGCAGCTTCTCCAGCGCCTCGCGCAGCTCCGCGTACTGATGCCCCTCGACCGGGTACAGCCCGGCGAACACCATCGGCTTCAGCTCCTTGAAGCCGGGGAACGGCTCGACCGCCGGCCGCGCGGTCTCCGTGATCGTATCGCCAATCTTCGCGTCGCTCACCTTCTTGATGTTGGCCACGAGGAAGCCGACTTCGCCGACGCCGAGCTCCGGCATCACCACCGGCTTGGGCGCGAACGCGCCGACCTGCTCCGCTTCGTAGTCCTGCCCTTCGGCCATCAGCCGGATCTTCATCTTCTGCCGCAGCACGCCGTCGATGACGCGCACGACGATGACCACGCCGCGGTACGGGTCGTACCAGGAATCGAAGATCAGCGCCTTGAGCGGCGCGTCCGGGTTGCCGGCGGGCGGCGGCAGGCGATCGACGATCGCTTCGAGGATGTCGGCGACGCCGGTGCCGACTTTGGCGCTCGCGAGGATCGCCTGATCGCCGTCGAGTCCGATGATGTCCGTGATCTGCCGGCGGGCTTCCTCGGGCTGGGCGCTGGGCAGGTCGATTTTGTTGATGACCGGGATGATCTCGAGATCGTTCTCCACCGCCAGGTAGGCGTTCGCCAGCGTCTGCGCTTCGACGCCCTGCGACGCGTCCACCAGCAGCAGCGCGCCCTCGCACGCCGCGAGCGACCGCGTCACCTCGTACGAGAAGTCCACGTGTCCCGGTGTATCGATCAGGTTGAGGACGTACGCGTCGCCCGACCGGGCGGTGTAGTTCAAGCGGACCGGGTGCGCCTTGATCGTGATGCCGCGCTCGCGCTCGAGATCCATCGCGTCGAGCACCTGCGCCTCCATCTCGCGAGCTTGCAGCGCGCCGGTGATCTCGAGGAACCGATCCGCGAGCGTCGACTTGCCGTGATCGATGTGCGCGATCACGGAGAAATTGCGGATGTGGGCTGGGTCCATGGGCTGGCGCTGATCGAACCCCTCATTATAGCCGGCGCCGAGCCGCCCGCCGCCTTACGGGCGCCATGCCTGGCAGGCGCCACAGAGCTTTAGGGTATTCTTCTCGGCCAGTGCCCGCGACGTCGTCCACGACCGTCGACGCGGACGGCAGCGCTCGAGTGGCGTTCCGCTCCGCCGCCGGCCTTCTTTGGCCGGCCGTCGTCTTTCTCGGCCTCACGCTGTTGCGGACGCACGGGATCTCCAGAACGTTCTGGCTGCTCGGCGATCAGATCCTCTACTGGAGGATCGCGCTGGGATCGTGGCGCGATCTTCCGATCGGCGGCGGACCGAGTTCGGTCGGAGGCACCACGCTCGGACCGGTTTTCTGCTGGACGCTCTGGGCGATCCGTCATCTGGTCGGCCCGTGGTGCGACAACCTCCCGCACGCTGGCGGCATTGGCCTGTCGATCTGTCAGTCTGCCGCCGATGCGCTGCTCTTCGCCGCGCTATGGCGGTACACGTCGTCGCTCGCGCTCGCGCTCGCCTTCACGCTCTTCGTGGCGACGGCGCCGTTCGATCTGGCACTCAGCGCCACGATTTGGAATCCGCCGCTTGCGGTGGCCTTCGTGAAAACGTCGCTCGCCGTCGTGCTCCTCGGCGGTCGCGATCCGTCGGCGAAGTGGGACGCCGCCGCGGCGGCCCCAGCGCTCCTCGCCGTTCAGGCGCATTCCTCTGCGGTGTTCTTTGCCGCGCCTCTCATTTCTTCGCTGGTCGCCCGGCCGTTAGTCGCCCGGCGTTGGCGCGAGGCCGGCCGGCGCGTCGTTGTGATCGCAACGGTCGTCCTCGTACTCGAAGCGCCGTTCCTCGCAGACCTGGTGGCCCATTCTGGGCACTCGACCAGTCCCGCGGTGGTCGTCAGCA
This sequence comes from Vicinamibacterales bacterium, assembly GCA_036268855.1. Taxonomy (GTDB): domain Bacteria; phylum Acidobacteriota; class Vicinamibacteria; order Vicinamibacterales; family CAVVIG01; genus DATATJ01. The sequence goes on along the minus strand of DATATJ010000055.1, from coordinate 14,787 downwards.
GCGTCTCCTACATCCTGAGCCATCCCGCCGCCCTTCGGCCGATGGCGTCGTTCGGCGCCGTCGTCGCGGCGTGCGCGCGCATCCTGTTCCAGCCTGCAACCCTGCCGTGGGCGGGCGCGCTGTTTGTCGCATGCCTCATTCTTGCCGGCATCCGCGTACGTCACGACCTGACCATCGTGATGGCCGCGGTCGCACCTCCCTGCTGCGCCGTCATCGGTTTCGCATTCTGGCGGCTCCCGTACGACGACTACTGGTTCATGTGCATCGTGCCGTGTGTGGCGCTGTCCGCCGCCCTCGCGTTCACCCTCTCGCGAGCGGCCGTGTCGGCTGGGGCCCTCGTGTTGCTGACCGCCGCAACCCTGGCCACGCCGGCCCGCATCGCTACGGCCAATCGTCTGTTCCACCTGCCGGAGTACGAGCCGCTGGTCGCCGGCTCCAGACTGATCCGCCGCCGCGCACCACAGATTCGCAGTCTGGACACTGTCTTCGCCCTGCCGCCGTCTACCGATCCGCTGTTCGTTTACGAAATACTCGGTGGCCGTATCGCCGACGGTGCGTCCTTCACGGCGACGATTCGCGCCGATGGCAGTGTCAAGTTCGAAGAGGCGACCGCCGGATCGTCCGGCGGCGATCACCACTGACGTGGACCTGAAGGAATGCGAGCTCCTCGGCGAGGACCAGGACGACCACTGGTATTACGTGGCGAAGCTCGGCGCCCTCCTGACGTGTCTCGACCGCGAACCAGAACGCATTCTCGACGTCGGCGCTGGTTCGGGATTCTTCGCGCGCAAGCTGCTCGAACGCACGGCGGCGCGAAGCGCGGTCTGTGTGGACACTGGCTACGCGGCCGATCGCACGGACCGCGTCGGCTCGAAGCCGCTCGTCTTCCAGAGATCGATCGCCGCAGACGCTGCGGATCTGGTGCTGCTCATGGACGTCATCGAGCACGTTGACGACGACGCGCAACTCCTCGCGCACTACGGCGCGTTGGTGAAGCCCGGCACGCGGTTCGTCATTTCGGTCCCGGCCTTCCCCTGGCTCTGGAGTCAGCACGACGAATTTCTCGAACATCGCCGCCGGTACACGCGCCGCAGTCTCCTGAGCGCGATATCGGCAGCCGGGCTCCGGCCGACGGGCTCTTTCTACTTCTTTGCGTCGATCTTCCCCGCCGTCGTCGCACACCGCCTATGGAATCGACGCCGGGCCGCCGTGCCCGCGAGCGACTTACGCCGCCACAACGCGCACACGAACCGGTTTCTCGTCGGCCTCTGCCGCGCCGAATGCGCAATCGCACGCCGAAATCACGCCTTCGGATTGACCGCCTTCGCCATGGCGACCAAAGACTGATCGGTCGATGCCAGCGCGCGCCCGCATCGTCGTGCCGTGCTTCAACGAGGCCAGGCGCCTGGACGCCGAAGCCTTCGTCGCGTTCGCGACAGCGCATCCCGATGTCGCGCTGCTGTTCGTCGACGATGGGAGCACCGACAGCACGGCGACGATGCTCAACGGCCTGGAAGCGCGGACGACCGGCATCACCGCGCTGCTTCTGACGGGGCACGTCGGGAAAGCGGCTGCAGTCCGGCTCGGGGTGCTGGCCGCGGCCCAGGAGGGCGCCGAATTTGTTGGATTCTGGGACGCCGATCTGTCTACGCCGCTGAGCGCGATCTGCGAGTTCGTTGAGATGCTCTCCGCCAACCCTCGGCTCGACATCGTCATGGGCGCGCGCGTGAAGCTCCTGGGACGCGACGTCCGCCGGCGGCTCTTCCGCCATTATGCCGGCCGCGTCTTCGCAACGGCGGCGTCTCTGGCGCTCGGACTCGCCGTCTACGACACGCAGTGCGGCGCGAAGCTGTTTCGCGTCACCGAGCCGACGTCCGCGGCGTTCCGCACGCCGTTTCAGTCGGCGTGGATCTTTGACGTGGAGATTCTCGCGCGCTACATCGCGGCCGTCGGACAGGACGATGCGCGGTCGAGAATCTGCGAGATTCCACTGCACACATGGACCGACGTACCGGGATCCAAGCTGCGCCTCAGGGATGGGATTCGGGCCGCGTGGGACCTCGCGAAGATCGCGCGCGCACAGACGCGCGCCAGCGGGGCCCGCTGAGCGCCCGCTGCGCGCGTCGATTATCGCGATTCGAGCGGACGATATCGCTGCGGATACTCGGGACCGATGTACTCGGCTCGCGGACGAATCAGGCGGTTGTTCGCATACTGCTCGAGCACGTGCGCGGTCCAGCCGGACACGCGGCTGACGGCGAAGATCGGCGTGAAGAGGTCGATCGGAATGCCGAGCGCGTAATACGTGGATGCCGAGTAGAAGTCGACATTCGGATTGAGCGTCTTCTCGCTCTTCACCAGCGCTTCGATCCGCTGCGACATCTCGAACCAGACGGGCTGACCAGCGCGCTGGCCCAGATCCCGGGACATCTGCCGCAGGTGCGTCGCCCGCGGATCCTCCGTGTGATACACGCGGTGGCCAAAGCCTGGAATTTTTTCCTTCCGCGCGAGCTTCGCCCGCACCACCTCCTCCGCCTTCCCAGGGGGCGCCGTCGGACCGACCTCGAGCAGCAGCCGCATGACGTCGGCGTTCGCGCCGCCATGCAGCGGGCCCTTCAGCGCGCCGATCGCGCCGACGATCGTCGAGTGCACATCGGTCAGCGTGGCGGCCGCCACGCGCGCCGCGAAGGTCGACGCGTTCAGCTCGTGATCCGCGTGCAGGATCAGCGCGACGTCGAACGCGTGGATCGCGAGCGCGTTCGGCCGCTCGCCCGTGAGCATGTACAGAAAGTTCGCCGCGTGCCCGAGCACCGGATCGGGCTGAATCACGCCGCCGCCCGCCGCCATTCGCCCCATCGTCGCCACGAGCGAGCTGATTTGCGCGACGAGGCGCACGGCCTTCCGTTCATTCGCCTGGGGAGAGTGATCGGAGGCGTCCGGGTCGTAGTGAGCGAGCGCCGACGTCAGCGTCCGGAGCGCGTCCATGCCGTCGCCGGCGGGCAGTGATCGCATGAGGCGAAGCACGGGCTCCGGCAACTGGCGCGCCGTGCTGAGCTGCGATTGCAAATCGCCCAGCTCCGCGCGCGATGGCAGCCGCCGGTGCCACAGGAGGTAGCAGACTTCCTCGAACGTCGCCTGGCGTGCGAGGTCGTGGATGTCGTATCCGCAATACGCCAGCACGCCGCGATCGCCGTCGAGATAGCAAATCGCCGATGAGCAGGCGACGGTGTCTTCGAGCCCGGCTTTAGGTTTTTCCGCGATGGTCATGCCTGACGATCATACCCCGGCCCTGCGCGAAGCGACGCGGCCCGCCGGCTGGTAGACGAGGCCGATGACGATGCCCGTGATGATCCACTCGGCGAGGGCCGCGGCGGCCATGCCGAGCGTCAGCCGCCGCCCGATGTTGAGGATCGCGTAGCTCACGATCACTGAGTACCCGACTTCGAGGATGCCGACGAGCGCGCCGAACCGCGCGCCTTCCATCACACCGCTGCCACCCTCGTAGCCCTTGGCGTAGATGCACGACGCGGCGATCATCGCGAGGAAAATCCCGCCGAAGAGATACGGCATGAACGGGGCCTGCAGATCGGCCGGGCGATAGACACCCGGATACGCGGCGAACTGACCCGTCATCAAAGTCCCGTAGACGACGAAGCCGTAGACGCCGTCCACGACGGTAGCGGCCACGGCGGCGAGCGCGAGGCGACCGTAGTTCATAGCGCACTCCTTGGCAGGCCGCGGCCTGCGCAAACCTGCGCGGGCATGGGGCACCCGCGCGAGGAAAGAACCCGGGGGAACCCGCCGAATATAGCCGGGAGACTCAGTGAATGCGAGAAGAAACCGCCGGGGACGGAGCAGGCGCCGCGCCGGGGTGCGCGGGATCGCCCTGGGGCCCGAGCTGCGCATAACGCAGGAACAACTGGCCCCATGCGGTGCTCTCGCACCAGCGTTCGAAGGCCTTGCGGTCCACGAGCGGCCACCGGTAGAAATCGTGGTACACGTCGCTGGCGAGAATGAAGCCATTCACGAGCGGCGTGTGGAAAAACAGCTTCTGGAAGCGCTTGAGCGGACCGAACCAGATCAGATCCCCGCCGCCGACGCGCACCAGGTTCTTGCCGACGTGGAAGTGCCAGTTCTCCTGCGCCGCGTCCACGTCGCCGACAATCTCAATCTCGCGCGGATCGCCGACGCCCAGCCGGTCTTCGTGCGCGAGGTTGATGTACTTCACCGACAGCGGGTCGAAGCCCATCATCTTCGCCGACACAGCATCGATGGCCACCTGATCGGCCGACGCCAGCATCACGTTCTTCACGACGGGGTACATCGTGCGCGGCCCTGGTCCGTTGCCCGCGGTGGTGCCGTCCATGATGGCGAAGAGCCCGGAATGGATCTCTTTCTGGATGGCGAGCAGATCGACGAGCGTCTCGTGAATCCACGAGTGCGTGTAGTGCCGCCGCGTGTTGAGCAGCCCGCCGAATGCATTCTTCATCGCACCGGTCGTGGTCGTGTAGATGTGGCACTTGGTCGTCGGCAGATGAACGATGTTCTTGCCGAAGAAGAAGTCGGGGATGCTGATGCCCTCGGGAAAGATGTCGTGGAGGACGCGCATCCGCGCCTTCGGCACGTAGTTCACCCAGGTCATGTCCTCGTCCTTGAAGTTGTAGAGGACGGGCACGCCGTAGCGCCTGAAGATCGGCACGTAGTGGTTCAGATCCTCGCCCTTGAAGGCGTTGGTGACGACCGTCTTGTTCTGGACGCACACCTGATCGGTGAAGCCGCGCGCGGCGAGCGCCTGGATCGTCCCTTCGAGCTGCCAGGGCGTCGTGTTCGCCGCCGGAAACGGAAAGTGCCAGGAGATGTTGTCTTTGAGAATCGTGGTCTTGCCCGGCGCCAGCGCGGCGTCGACACCAGCCAGCTCGACGAGGCGAGCCGTATCCGAGAGGATCGTGTCGGGCGAAACGCGGAGGACCGCGACTTTGGCTTTACCCACTTCTAACTTCTAACTTCTGCCTTCTAACTTCAGGACCCCTGCCGCCCCGGCTGCAACCCAGCCGCGACCACCGAGTCTCCCGCGTACTGCTGGACGATCGACAGGAGGCCGGTGTAGAGGAAGCCGACCTGAAACAGGATCAGGAACGGGAGCGTGCCGTAAATCTGGTTGGCCAGGGCGTAGAAGACCGTGGCGGTGAAGTACAGGCCGAGGGCGAGCTCGATCAGCGGCTGCACCGCCACCGACTGGCGGTACTTCTTGCCGACCCACTCGTCCGCGTCGGCTTCGATGCGGTACTTCGGCGTGCGGGCGAACTCGCTCTGCTTGTTGAAGAGCGCCTCGAACACCGCGCGCGTGTTGTTGACCGACAGCCCGATGCCAACCGACATCAGAAACGGTACATATTTGATGCGCGCCCGCCAGTCCTTGTGAATCTCGCGCTGACACACCGTGTAGAAATTGCAGAACGAGAAGGTGGCGGCGAAGAACAGCGGGATGTCGATGAGCAGCATCTCGTACCAGCCCATGTTGTAGCGGATCACCATGGACGGGAACATGAGCACCGACAGGATGCACATCAGGATGTAGTTGAAATTGGCCGTGAGGTGGAAGAACGCTTCCACCTTCACCCCGAACGGGAGGTCCGAGCGCAGGATGCGCGGCAGCAGCTTCCGGCAGGTTTGAATCGAGCCCTTCGCCCAGCGGTGCTGCTGAGATTTGAAGGCGTTCATCTCGACCGGCACTTCCGCGGGCGCAATCAAGTCGGGCACGAACACGAAGCGCCATCCGCGAAGCTGGGCGCGGTAACTGAGATCGAGATCTTCGGTGAGCGTATCGTGCTGCCAGCCGCCCGCGTCGGCAATCGCCTCACGGCGCCACACGCCCGCTGTCCCGTTGAAGTTGAAGAAGCGGCCGCCCCGGTTCCGGCCGCCGTGCTCGAGGACGAAGTGCCCATCGAGCAAAATCGCCTGGATTTTCGTGAGCAGGGAGTAGTCCGCGTTGATGTGGCCCCAGCGGGCCTGCACCATCCCGACCTTCGCGTCGCCGAAATGCGGCATCAACCGCACGAGAAAATCGGAGGTCGGAAGGAAATCGGCGTCGAAGATGCCGATGAACTCGCCCCGCGCGACTTTCAATCCCTGCTCGAGTGCGCCGGCCTTGTAGCCCGTGCGATCCCGCCGGTGGATGTATTTGATGTCCACGCCGCGCGCCGCCCAGCGGCTGACCGCCAGACCGGCGATCGCCCGGGTCTCGTCCGTCGAGTCGTCCAGCACCTGAATCTCGAGCCGCTCGCGAGGGTAATCAATGAGACACACCGCTTCGATCAGCCGGTCCGCGACGTACATCTCGTTGTAGAGCGGGAGCTGGATCGTGACCACCGGCAGCGGATCGAGCGCCGGCCCCGCCTTCGGCTCCCTGCCGCGGTACTTCATGTACAAATACACGAGGTAATAGCGATGCCAGCCGTAAACAGCGAGAATGATGAGGACGAAGAAGTAGGCGGCGAGGACGACGGTTTCAGCGGGCGTCATTTTTTAGCGACGAGAACCTCAAACGACACAATCATTTATATTACTGTTCGGGTCTGAAAACGTCAACAAAACGGGCGGTTTACGCGATGAATGAGTCTCAGCTTCGCACGTTGCTCGACGCGGTCGCCAGCGGCGCGACCGACGCCGGCTCCGCACAGCGGCAACTGCTCGACGTCCTGCGGTCGCGGCCGTACGACGATTTGGGGTTCGCACGTGTCGATCATCATCGCGCCGTTCGGCAGGGCTTTCCCGAAGTCATCCTGGGACTAGGCAAAACACCTGCCCAAATCGCCGCAATCGCCGCCGAGATTGCCCGCAAGGGCTCTACGCTGCTCGTCACGCGCGCGACCGCGGCAGCTTATGACGCCGTGCGCGCCCAGGTGCCAGACGCCGCGTATTACGCCGATGCGTCGATCATCGCGTTTCGACAGCAGGACATCGCGCCCGGCCACGGCACGATTCTGATCGCCGCTGCCGGTACCTCGGACCTCCCCGTCGCCGAAGAGGCGGCCCGCACCGCCGAGCTCATGGGCAATCCGGTCGAGCGGATGTACGACGTCGGCGTCGCCGGCCTGCACCGTCTGCTCGGCGAGCGCGCTCGCCTCGAAGCCGCCCGCGTCATCATCGTCGTCGCGGGGATGGAGGGGGCGCTGCCCAGCGTCGTGTCGGGTCTGGTCAGCGTGCCGGTCATCGCGGTACCGACGAGCATCGGCTACGGCGCCAGCTTCGGGGGCCTCGCCGCGCTCCTGGGGATGCTGAACAGCTGCGCGTCGGGGGTTTCCGTGGTGAACATCGACAACGGCTTCGGCGCCGCCAACATCGCGAGCCTGATCAATCACCTTTAGGGGCTGGAGGCTGGAGCCTGCGGGCTGGATTGAGGCTGGAGGCTCGGGCGGTTGGATGCTCGGCTCGGCACCCCGCGCCGCCTCTTATTCCCCAGCCTCTATAGCCCCTGCCTCTAGCCCCAGCCTCTAGACCCCAGCCTCTAGACCCTCATGTACGCTAGTATTAACGGTTCCCCGCTTCTCTGCGGCGCGGCCATCTTCCGGGCATTCCACATATGCAGCTTGGAGCCCTACGGGCTCTCGAATTCGATCGGATCGTCGAAGCGGTCCGCACTTTCGCGCTGACGCCGATGGGCGACGCGCGTCTGGAGCGGCTGGCGCCGTCTACCGATCCGGCTGTGGTGGCGCAGCGGCTGGCCGCGACGACCGAGACAGTTCGATACCTCGGCGGGAATAATCCGCTGCCGCTGCGCGCCTCGAGCGAGCTGTCCGAGACGCTGATATCGCTCGTCGTCGAAGGACGCGCCCTCGAAGCGCTCCGGCTGCTGGCGCTCGCGGCCTTTCTCGACTCCGTGGACGAATCGCGGAGCGCGATCCGCCGCGCGAACGGATCGTTTCCGCAGCTCGAAGCGGTCTCGGGGAGCGCGGCGTCGTTCAAGGGCGAAACGGCGCACGTCCGCGAGAAGATCGACGCCAACGGCGACGTCTTCGATCACGCGAGCCTGCAGCTCAAGATGATTCGGGAACGCCTCCGCAAGCAGCGGACAAGGCTGCGCGGCACCCTCGAGTCGTACTTGCGCGGCAAGGAGACGGCGAAATACCTGCAGGACCAGGTCGTCACCGAGCGCAACGGCCGCTACGTCATCGTCGTCAAGGCGGAGCACCGGAGCTCGATTCCGGGCATCGTCCACGGATCGTCAGCCAGCGGCGCGAGCCTGTTCCTGGAGCCGCTCAGCACCGTCGAGATCAACAACGACATCGTCGCGCTCGAGCAGCAGGAGCAGGAGGAGGTGCGGCGCATCCTGCTCGCGCTCACTGACGCGTTCCGCGCCCGCGCAACCGACCTGCAGCGCACGATCGAAGCGGCCACCGGCCTCGACGTGCTCCAGGCGCGCGCCCGCTTCTCGCAGTCGGTCGATGGCGTCGAGCCGGCGCTCACCACCGACGGCGCGTTCGAGCTGCAGGCGGCGCGGCATCCGCTGCTCAAGCAGCCCGTGCCAGTGACGATCAAGATCATCCCGCCGGCGACGACGCTGCTCGTGACGGGGCCGAATACCGGCGGCAAGACCGTGGCGCTCAAGACCGCCGGCCTGCTCGCGATGATGGCGCAGGCGGGCCTGCGGATTCCGGCCGCCGACGGATCGCGCGTGCCGGTGTTCCGGTCGATTTTCGCGGACATCGGCGACGAGCAGTCGATCGAGGCGAGCCTGAGCACGTTCTCGGCGCACATCACGAACATCGCGTCGATGGATCGCGGGCTGGCGGTGCCGGCGCTCGTGCTGCTCGACGAAGTGGGATCGGGAACCGACCCGATCGAGGGCGGAGCGCTCGGCGTGGCGATCGTCGATCATTTCCGCCGCCGCGGCGCGACGATCGTGGCCACCAGCCACTACGACGCGCTCAAGACGTACGCGTCGACGACCGAGGGCGTGGCGAGCGCGGCGTTCGGCTTCGAGGCCGAGACGTTCGCACCGACCTATCAGCTGATCTACGGCTCGCCCGGCCGCAGCCTCGCGCTCGAGATCGCGGCACGGATCGGACTGAGCCCGTCGGTGGTGACGGCGGCCCGTCAGAATCTCAGCGCGCGCGACGCGCAGCTCGCCGAGCATCTGGCGAAGATGGACCACGACCTCCGCGCGCTCGAGCACGAACAGCGGCTGGCCGCGAAGGAGCGCGAAACGCTGCACGAGGCCGAAACGCGGATGCAGCAGCGTGAGGACGCGCTGCGGCAGCGCGAAGAAACCTTCCGCCGCCGGCTGAACGAGGAGCTCGACACCCAGGTGCGCCGGGCACGGCGCGAGATCGACGACGTGATCGCGCAAGTGAAGGCGAAGACCGCGGCGATTGCGCAGGAGGCCGCGGCGCAAGCCGGCGGGGACGGGGCTCGGCCGGACGGCGGCGACCGGTCGCAGGGCGCCATCCGGCCCGCGATCGGGTCGGCGCGGAGCGATGCGCGGGCGGCGGTGGATTCCGTGGCGCAGCGCTTTCTCGAGCCGGTGGACGCGCCAGCCGAAACGGCGCCGGCACCAGCCGGCAAGGCGCCGGCGATCGGCGACCGCGTCATCGTGGGCGGGCTGGGACTCGAGGCGGTGATCACCGCCCTGCACGACGGGACCGCCGATCTCGACGTGCGCGGCAAGCGGATGCGCGCGTCCGTTCGCGATTTGCGCGTCGTCGGCGGGTCGCCCGCCGCGCCGCGGGTGAGCGTGAACGTGGCGCTGCAGCCCCGCGAGGCGCAGCCATCGGACCTGAACGTGATCGGCTGCACGGTGGAGGAAGCGCTGACGCGGGCAGAGCGCTTTCTCGACGAATCGCTGCTCACCGACCAGCGCATCGTCCGCCTCATTCACGGCTACGGCACCGGCCAGTTGAAGCGGGCGCTCGCCGGGTTTCTGCAACAGCATCCGCTCGTCGTGCGGTTCGCGACGGCGCCGCCGGAGCAGGGAGGCGGAGGCGTGACGGTGGTGGAACTGAAGGAGTAGTCGGGAAATTGGCGTTGTTCCCCCAAACCTTCATCGACGACCTCCGCCTGCAGGCGAACATCGTGCAGGTCGTGCAGGAGTACGTCCCGCTGAAGCGGGCCGGCACGACCTACAAGGGGCTGTGCCCGTTTCACTCGGAGAAGTCGCCGTCGTTCAACGTGAATCCCGACAAAGGGTTCTTTCACTGCTTCGGCTGCGGCGTCGGCGGCGATGTGTTCAAGTTCCTCGAATTGCACGAGAAGGTCGGCTTTCAGGACGCCGTGCGGATGCTCGCGACGAAGTTCGGCGTCTCGCTGCCCGAGCCGGTCGAGGGCGCAGACGATGACGCGCGGCGCGATTCGGCGCGGCGCGAGGCGCTGCTGAAGGCACACGAAGTGGCCGCCGCCTATTTCCGCGAACAGCTCGCGGCGCCAGCCGGCGCGCGCGCGCGCCAGCAGTTGAAGGAGCGCGGCGTCACCGGGGCGACCATCGAGCAGCTGGGTCTCGGCTACGCGCCGCAGGCGCGCGACGGCCTGAAGGCGCGGCTTCTGGCGCAGGGGTTTGCCCAGGCGCTGCTGCTCCAAAGCGGGCTGGTCGCGCAGCGCGACTCCGGAGAGGTCGTCGATCGATTCCGGCATCGGCTCATGGTGCCGATCGCCCGGGACACTGGTTCGATCATCGCGTTCGGCGGCCGCCAGATGGACCCGGACCAGGGCGGCCCGAAATACCTGAATTCGCCCGAAACGCCGATCTATTCGAAAGGCCGCACGCTCTACGGTCTGCACCTGACGAAGCCGGGCATCCGCAAACTTGGATATGCCGTGCTGGTGGAAGGCTATTTCGATTTCGCGCAGGTGTTCCAGAGCGACGCCGCACCGGTCGTCGCCTCGTGCGGAACGGCGTTGACCACCCAGCAGGCGCAGCTGCTGCGGCGATTCACGACGAAAATCGTGCTCAGCTACGACCCCGACGCGGCGGGCCAGGGCGCGGCCGCGCGGTCGTGCGAGCTGCTGGTTTCCGAAGGATTCGACGTCAACGTCGTCGTGCTGGACAAGGGCGAAGATCCCGATACGTTCATCAGACGCAACGGCGGCGACCGCTATCGTGAAAGATTGCGCGGCTCCCGGCCGTATTTAGAGTACCTGCTGGATCAGGCCGCTGCCGGGATCGATTTCACCCGGGACGAGGGGCGCCGGCATTTTCTGGGGAGGATGCTGACGGTCGCGGCAGGGATCCCGGAAGCCACCGCGCGCGACCAGTTTGCAGACCGGATTGCCCATAAAGCCCGGATTACGGAAGAAGTCGTCCGGGCCGAAATTCGGAAGGCCGCCGTCAGCCGGCGGACCAGCTTGACGGCCCGGGAGCTGCCGCCCGCCGGGCAGATGAAAGATGCGGAAAAAGCGCTGATTTGGGGTCTGATTCACAACGCGGGCGACGCCCTCGATGCCCTCGCCGAGCTCGACGAGGACGACCTGGCGTCGCTGGCCGGACGGGAGATTTTCGAGGTGGCCCGCAGCCTGCACGATCAGCCGCCAGCCGCTTTACCCTCGGGCCTATTGCAGCGTCTAAGTACCGTGAACGTACAGCTCGTCACCAGCATCGCGGCCCATCCCCATCCGCCGGCCCCGCCCGCCGAATGCGCCCGGGCCATCAAACGGCTGAGGTGGGACCGCGAGCGCGCCGCCATTCAACGTGAAATCGATCGGCTCCAGGCGCTCGGCGCCGGCCAGCATGGACACGAAATTGACGCACTTTGGCAGAAGAAGAAAGATCTTCTGCATAGGATTGAAGATTGAAGCCGAAGACTGACGCCGGCGGCGCGAAGCCGCCCTTGATGGAGGCGCGCTTGTCGATCGAAGAAAAATACGACGAAGTCAAACAGCTGATCAACATCGGCAAGGAAAAGGGCTACCTGCTCTACGACGAGGTGAACGAGCTGTTGCCAGCCGACATCACGTCGTCCGACGAGCTGGACGACCTGTTCAACACCTTCAGCAGCGCCGGCATCGAAGTCATCGACTCCGACCAGAAATACCTGCGCGACGATGTGAAGCCGATTGACCGGACGGCGGAGGGAGCCGAGGAGCTCGAGCTCGACCTGACGCCAGGCGCGCTCGACAAGACGAACGACCCGGTCCGCATGTATCTGCGCGAGATGGGCACCGTTCCGCTGCTCACGCGTGAAGGGGAAGTCGAGATCGCGCGCCGGATCGAGCGCGGCAAGCTGGCCGTGATCAAGTCGATCTCGCGCACCCCGATCATCGCCAAGCGCGTCATCGCGCTCGGCGATCAGCTGCACGCTGGCGAGCGGACGATCCGCGAGCTCGTGATCTTCAACGACGAGGAAATCACGGACGAGCGCATCCAGGAGCGCTCGAAGCAGGTGCAGCGCCAGATCGACGCGGTGCGGAAGGCGCGCGCCGCGTCGGAGAAGCTCGAAGAGAAGCTGGCCGAGACGCCGAAAGGCGCGACGTCGAAGGACAAGCGCAAGTACCGCAAGGCCAACTGGGCGGCAATGCGCGCGCGGGTGGAGCTCTCCGGCTACATCCGGAAGATTGAGTTCACCGAATCGGTCAAGCGCCGGCTGATCGAGGAGATGAAGGAGGCGGTCGAGAGCGTCCGCAGCGTGCAGCGCGAGATCGACGCGATCGAGCGCCAGCTCAATCCGAAGAACAAGAAAGCCAAGCTCAAGGACGAGGACCGCAAGACGCTGCAGCGCCAAGTCAAAGAGCTCAAGCTGAAGATCAAGGCGACGACCGACACGCTCGAGCAGGATCCGGCGGAGCTGAAGCAGACGCTCGACACCATTCTGCGCGGCGAGTACCAGGCGGAGGGCGCGAAGAAGGAGCTCGTCGAAGCCAACCTGCGCCTTGTGGTCTCGATCGCGAAGAAGTACACCAACCGCGGGCTGCAGTTCCTCGATCTGATTCAGGAAGGCAACATCGGCCTGATGAAGGCGGTGGACAAGTTCGAGTACCGCCGCGGGTACAAGTTCTCGACGTATGCGACGTGGTGGATCCGCCAGGCGATCACGCGTGCGATCGCCGACCAGGCGCGCACGATCCGCATCCCGGTCCACATGATCGAGACGATCAACAAGCTGATTCGCACGTCGCGCGCGCTGGTGCAGGAGCTGGGACGCGAGCCGACCTCGGAGGAGATCGCCAAGCGCATGGACATCCCGGTGTCCAAGGTGCGCAAGGTGCTGAAGATCGCGCAGGAGCCGATCTCGCTCGAGACGCCGATCGGCGAAGAGGAAGATTCGCATCTGGGCGACTTCATCGAGGATCGCCAGGTCGTGTCGCCGGCCGAAGCGGTGATCAACCTGAACCTGAAGGAACAGACCGAATCGGTCCTGAAGACGCTCACGCCGCGTGAAGAGAAGGTCATCAAGATGCGGTTCGGCGTCGGCGACGGCAGCGAGCACACGCTCGAAGAGGTCGGCCAGAGCTTCGCGGTCACGCGCGAGCGCATCCGGCAGATCGAAGCGAAGGCGCTCCGCAAGCTGCGCCACCCCTCCCGCAGCCGGAAGCTGCGCGCATTTCTGGAGGGAAGGACTTCTTAGTCGTCAGTCGACAGTCTTCAGTCGACAGTCGCAGTCGACAGTCCTCAGTCGGAGTCGGCAGTCTTCAGTCGGAGTCGGCAGTCTTCAGTCTTGGTCCGGGTCGCGCTTCACGATCCGGGCGTGCGCGACGCGGCGCGCTCGGTCCGCCTCGGCCGAGCGCACTGCGGCCACCGTTGTCGGCGTGCTCTTGGCGGGCGGCTGCCTCTGAGTTTCCCGCCGGCCCGCGTCGAGGTCGGAACGCGGCCGCCACGGCAAAGTTCTTCAACCAGCGCAGATTTACTCGCAATCGAACCCGGGACTGACGACTGGACTGTCGACAGACGACTGGACTGTCGCCTGACGACTGGACTGCCGCCTGACGACTGGACTGCCGCCTGACGACTGGACTGCCGCCTGACGACTGGACTGTCGACCGTGACTGTCGACTGAAGACTGGCGACTGACGACTACAAGGCAGTACACTTCCTCGGGCCCATAGCTCAATGGTTAGAGCCGCCGGCTCATAACCGGCCCGTTCCAGGTTCGAGTCCTGGTGGGCCCACTTTCTCTCCTTCCTCGAGCGCTGTGTCCCCGGAAGGACGGGCGTATGATCCAACCCGACGCGCTCAAGACGAACCAGCCCTTGGTCTGGTCGCCCGGCACCGGCGCCGCCGCGTGGGCCATGTTTTGCGCGGCCGCCGACGGCGACGTGAGCGCCATCGGGCGGCTGCTGGACGACGACCCCTCGCTCGTGCGCTGCGCGTACGAGTATCGCACCCCGCTCGCCTTCGCCGTGCGCGAGAACCAGTTCGCCGCCGCGGCCCTGCTGCTCGAACGCGGCGCCAACCCGATCGCGTCCGGCACTGCCGATACCCTCCTCGTCATTGCGCGCGATCGCGGGTACGTCGAGATGCAGGCGCTGCTCGAGGGCGCGCTCGCCGGCGCACCCGGCCGCTCGCCCGCAGGCGCACCGGTTGCCGCGGCTATCCGCGCGCGCGACCTCGCGGCCGTGCACAGTCTGCTCGACGCCGTGCCCGCGCTCGTGCACGCACACGACGAACGCAGCAATCAGCCGATTCACTGGGCCGTGATGACGCGGCAGATTGACGTCATCGACGCGCTCCTCGCGCGCGGCGCGGACGTAAACGCGCGGCGTGCCGACGGCGCGCGTCCAATCCAGCTGACCAACGGCGACTACACCTACCGCGGCTGGCGCGACGTGCCGGCGGAGACCACGGCGACCCCGGGCGAGGTG
>DATATJ010000054.1:0-1904 GCA_036268855.1 Vicinamibacterales bacterium | reverse complement strand
CCGCCGGCGGCATCAGCAGGCGCCACGGCGAACGCGCCGGCACAGCCCGCTCGGCCTCTCGAGCGGCGCCAGACGAATCCAGCCCTGGAACGTAACGAGGCGGCCAAAAAAGAGCGCGCGGCCGCGCCGTCTCGTGCGGATTCGAAGCCACTCACGTCCACGGAGGCGCTGAAAGACGCCGGTGCGCTCGCGCCGCCAGCCGCGGCGAACGCGGCGCCGCCAAGCGTCACCGATCAGGCAAAGGCGCCTCGCGCGGCATCCCCGCTGATGAAAACGGACGTGCGCGCACTCGCGGCGCGGGCAATGCCCGTGATCGTGTCGCCGAACCCGGCGAGCCAATGGCGCGTCGTGGACGGCGGCGCGGTGCAGCGCACAACGGACGGCGGTGCGACCTGGGAGACGCAGCAGACAGGCGTCACCGAAGCGGTCGCCGCCGGCGCTTCGCCGTCGGCGTTGGTCTGCTGGCTCGCCGGCCCGCACGGCATCGTGCTGCTCTCGGTCGACGGCCGCACATGGCGGCGCGTCGCGTTCCCTGAAGATGTGCCGCTCGTCACGGTCACCGCCGCCGACGCTCGGAACGCGACGGTGACGACCACGGACGGCAAGACATTCGTCACCACTGACGCCGGCGAGACCTGGTCGCGTCCGCGCTGAGACGCCCAGCGGACGTAGCGCGAAGGTTTATCTCCCTTTCCCACCCGGCCTGCAAGGTTTTCCTGCGGCCCCGTTCTAAGCGTATAGGGGCGAGATAGCTAAAGGAGCTTCCATGCGGACACAAATCTGGCTCGTTGCACTTGTGCTGACGGCCGCGGGCACTGTCGCGTCGCGCCACACCAACCCGGCGGCTGAAGCCGCTCCGCGGGCGGCACGTGACGCGTCCACACTCGACGATCAGGTGGATCTCGGCGTCACCGTGTACAACTCGGACATCGCGCTCGTGCGGGACGTCCGCGATCTCCAACTCCCGTCCGGCAATTTCGACCTGAAGTTCATGGACATTGCGGCGACGGTGAACCCGGCCACGGTGCACTTCCGCTCGCTGACGGAACCGTCGCGCGTGAACGTCCTCGAGCAGAACTACGAATACGACCTGCTCGAACCGGACAAGCTCCTGCGCAAGTACGTCGGCCGCGACGTCACGCTCGTGCGGTGGCGCACGGAGGGCGGCGAGGCCCACGAGGAGGATGTGAAGGCCCACCTGATCAGCTACAACAGCGCGCCCGTCTGGCAGATCGGCAGCGACATCGTCACCGGCCTGAACGCCGACCACATCAAGTTTCCCGAGCTGCCCGGAAATCTGTACACGCATCCGACGTTGATCTGGACGCTCGAGAACACGGGCGGCGCGAAGCACCGCGTCGAGGCCTCGTACCTGGCGGGCAAGCTTTCCTGGAACGCCGACTACGTGTTGACGGTCGCGCGCGACGACAAGACGGCCGACCTCGATGGCTGGGTGACGCTGACCAACGGCAGCGGCACGTCGTTCCGGAACACCGCGCTGCAGCTCGTGGCCGGCGACCTCAATCGCGTCCGCCAGGTGTTCTCGCGCGCGATGGAGATGAGCGCAAAGGCGGTGAAGGACGCCGCCGCCCCCATGACGCAGGAATCGTTTTCCGACTACCACCTCTACACGCTCGGCCGAAAGACGACGATCAACAACAACGAGACGAAGCAGGTGAGCATGCTCACCGGGACCGGCGTGCCCGTGCACAAGCGCTACGTCGTGGACGGACAGGCGTTCTACTATCGCAACGCGCAGCACCCAGGTTCGCCGATCAAGGACACCGTGCAGGTCTACTACCAGTTCAAGAACGAGCAGCGTGCGGGCCTCGGCATGCCGATGCCGGCGGGCGTGGTGCGTGTCTACCAGGCGGATTCGAAAGGCGGAACGCAGTTCGTGGGAG
>DATATJ010000053.1:0-17718 GCA_036268855.1 Vicinamibacterales bacterium | reverse complement strand
TGCTGCCATGTATCGCGTGAACGGCCAGGGGCTCACACAAGCCGCGATGACGGCGCGGCCGAGCGCGAAGTTGTCCGCTGCTACGGCTTGGCCGTTTCGTATCCAGGTTCCTGGTAAGGCGCTCAGCGAAATCAGCATGGGCGTATCGTTGCGAGCCTGAGACCGCCTGCGCCGGCAGATTTTGTGCCGGGGAATCAATAACGAGAAGTCGCGCAGTATTCGGTGATCCGCAGCCTCTGGGGTAGAGGGATTCGTGTCGAGGGCAACGCGAGCCGCACGATGCTTGACGACCGCTCCCGCCAGCCAATCGAGCCTCGCGAAGTTTGGCGGAGGGAGAGGGATTCGAACCCCCGGAACCGTTTCCGGTTCAGTGGTTTTCAAGACCACCGCCATCGACCACTCGGCCATCCCTCCCGCCTACGCAAGCGTACATCAGCAGGCTTGCTTCGGCGCGGCTCGCCAAAACGGCCGAAGGCGCGACGGCGGCCGCGTCGAAAATCTGGCCGTAATTCGCGCAACCTCTGGCGACCCCGGCCCGACGGCTGGCCATTGTGGCGCCCGGCGTGACCGAACGAAATTTAGGCCGCATCCGATCGAAGTTCGTCGCGACTCGGGGTGACCCGAGGAATGACGCATGCCTGTTCAGAAGATGGTCGACGAAGCGCTGCGCGTCGATGCCTTTGCTGAAGAAGTCCTCGGCTGCCGACCGGCTGGATGCTCGTCTCGAAGCTGTCAACCCTCGCGCGCTCCAGACCGTCTGATGAAGAGTCGCGACGGTCGCGACACGGTCGGTCGACAGGTGGGTCTTCATGAGCCTCTGGTTTCGCGATCTGCGCTACGCGTGCCGCCTGCTCCGGCGCCAACCGGCGTTCAGTGGCGTCGCCATCCTGACGTTGGCGCTCGGGATCGGCGCGACGACGGCCGTCTTCACGGTCGTGTACGGCGTGCTGCTCCGGCCGCTGCCATATCGGGATCCCGCTCGATTGATGATGCTGTTCTACGGGCATCAGGGTCGCGTCTCGCCATGGCTGTCGCCCTTGAATTTCGGTGACTACGTCGCTCAAAGCGATGTCTTCGCAGGCGCCGCCGCCATCGCGCCGACCACCGCCAACATGGCGGGCGCCGGCGCCCCGGAACGGCTCCAGGGTGCACGCGTCTCCTGGAATTATTTCATCGTGCTCGGCGCGCCGATGGCGGCCGGCCGCCCGTTCACCGCGGCCGACGCTCAGGGCGACGGCAATGGAGTCGTGCTGAGTTATGGACTCTGGCGCCGCCGCTTCGGCGGCCGCCCCGATATCGTCAATTCGACGACGACGTTCGACGGCCATGCCGTGACGATCGTCGGCGTCGCCTCCCCGGACGTGAAGTTTCCGGCGACCGCCGAATTCTGGCAGCCGCTGATCTTCAGCCCGCACGATCTCGCACCCGAGGCGCGCGGTGCGCAGTGGGTTCAGGTCCTTGCGCGATTGAAAGACGACGTGTCGCCCTCGCAGGCGACGATCGCGCTCGAGACAGTGGCGAGCCGCCTGGCGCAGTCGTTTCCTCAAACAGAGGCCGATTCGACGCCGATGGCCATTGCGCTGCACGAGCGGATTGTCCGGGACAGCCGACCGATGCTGCTGGTGCTGCTCGGCGCCGTGACGCTCGTCATGCTCATCGCCTGCGCGAACGTCGCGAATCTCGTGCTCGCCCGCGCTCAGGGGCGCGCGCGTGAGATGGCCGTCCGCGCCGCCATCGGCGCGAGTCGTCCTCAACTGATTTCACAGCTGCTCGTCGAAAGTCTTGTCCTGGGCGTGCTGGGCACAATCGCCGGCGCGGGGCTCGCCTTCCTCCCCGTGCGTGCGCTCGTGCTCCTCGGGCCGTCATCGATCCCGCGATTGTCGGAGGTCGCTGTCGACATCCACGTCCTCGCTTTCGCGGCGGGCGCTGCGGTCCTGACGACTCTCGTCTTCGGCCTGACACCGGCCATCTCGGCATCCGGATGGTCGAGCGGCGGCAGCTTCGCGCTGAGCCGCGGCGCCATCGGCGGAAGCGGCACCCGGCCGCGGCGCCTGTTGGTGGTCGCGGAGCTGGCCCTCGCGGTGATGCTCCTGGCGGGCGCCGGCCTTCTCATTCGCAGCTACGTGCAGCTCCAGCGCGTCGCGCCCGGATTCGACCCAGACGGCGTCGTGACATTCAGCCTGTCACTGCCTGCGGCCAAGTACTCCGATCCCGCTGATCCGACCGCGTTCGTGACGACGCTCCTTTCGCGCGTCCAGGGCGAACCCGGAGTGGAATCAGCGGCGGCGGCGATGGGTCTGCCGTTCACCAGCGATCTCAATGCGCTCACCGGCTTCCATCACGAGGGGGAGCCGGTGCCGGATTCGGCCTCGATGCCGTCGGCGTCGCTGCGGATCATCACGGCCGACTACTTCAAGACGATGAGGATTCCTCTCCGGGGCGGACGGTTCTTCGCCGACGGCGATACCGCGACGGGCCCCGAAGTCGCGCTCATCAACGAGCGCACCGCCCAGCGCTTTTTTGCGGGACTGAATCCGATCGGGCAACAGATTCGAGTCACCGCGGAGCTCGCGCGCCACGCGCGCAATGGGCCGAAAACCATCGTCGGCATCGTCGGCAACGTGAAATACGGCGGCCTGGACGAGCAGACCCCGGCGGAAATCTATCTCCCCTATGCACAGCAGCCGGTGGATGCCTTCACCGTGGCCGTTCGCACCAAGGGAGATGTTGCGACGCTTCCTGCGGCATTGCGTCGTGAAGTCGCGGCCCTCGATCCATTCCTGCCGCTCGCCAACATCAAGTCGCTCGAGGATCTGGTCGACGCGTCGATCGCTGGACGCCGATTCACACTCCTGGTGTTTCTGGTGTTCGGCGCGATCGCGGTCGCGTTGTCGGCGGTTGGTGTCTACGGGGTGCTCGCATCTCTCGTCGGCCAGCGGACACGGGAAGTCGGTGTCCGGCTGGCGATCGGCGCCTCGCCCACTGATGTCGTGTGGCTGTTCGTTCGCGAAGGCGCCGTGCTGATCGTGGTTGGCGTGAGCGCAGGGCTGGTCGGCGCGCTCGCCGGAGGACGATGGATGGCGGCGCTGCTGTTCGGCGTCACGCCGGCCGACCCGGCGACGTGCGCCGCCGCGGTGTTCACGCTCGCCCTGACGGCGGCGTGTGCGACGTACCTTCCGGCGCGACGTGCCGCGAGCGTCGATCCGACCGCGGCGTTGAGGGCCGACTAGAGCAGTTTCGAGATGCGTGCCACCGCGCAACGGAGGTAGCGAAGGCTTTAGCCGAGCGTACCGGAGCGCGAGCAGCGCTCGGCTGAAGCCTTCGCGCTACAGCGATTTGAAAAAGGCTATAGCGATCACTCGCGGCCCGCCGGCTGACTGGCGCGCGACTCGCGCGCGGGCGTCACCGGCAGGAGTCCCTGCTGGACGAGCGTCGGCGGCTTCCGCAAATGCGTGGCCTGCTCCCACGCGTAGGCGACACCGAGCAGATCGCCATCGGTCCACGGACGCGCCGAAAACTCCAGTCCGAACGGCAGACCGCTCGCGTAGAAGCCCGCCGGAACGACCACTGCAGGGACGCCGATCATGTTCACCCAGCTCGTCGCCGAATGCGGCCCGCCGCTCACGCGGCCGTCCTGCGGCATCGTCTCGTCGGGCGGCGGCATCTGAATCGCCGGGTAGACGTAGCCATCGAGCTTCAAACGATCGAGCGGCTCGAGATACGCGCTCAGCATCGCGCGCCTGGGCGCACGGTAGCCGCGCTCGGCGTCCGGGTCTGTGTCGAGTACCCGCTGTTCGACTCGCACGCCGCCGAGAAGCCTGAACGAGTCCTCCGTGCCGATCGACGACGGGTACAACGGAGCGCCGACGGCCTTCTGATACTCCTCGGCTGAGTGGTACTCCGCCGGGCCGAACGCCGCGAGGAAGCGATTCGTGCCGTCCTCCACGTATGCGTACGTCGCCACGCGGCTCGCCATCTTCGCAAAGCTCGCCGGCAGGAGGTTGTCGTCCATCACGACTTCGGCGCCCTCGGATCGAAGCGCCTCGACCGCTTTCAAGAACATTTTGCGCGTGTCCGGACGGAGCGGCGTGTTCGCCGCCTCGCGAAGCTTGTCCGCCGCGGCCTCGGGCACGCTCGCCGGCACGCCATGGAACGGAACGCCGTCGCCCGCGAGGACGAATGCCGGTACACCAAACCGCTTTCCCTTCAGCGCATCGGTCTTGAGATACGGCTCGTACGGCGCCCGCTGCGCGGCCGCGGGCGAGCCGACCGTGCGCGGATCGAGCGGATCCTCGCCGGCCATCACCGACAGGGCGATCGCGGCGTCGGTCGTCGTGCGCGCGATCGGACCCGTGTTGTCGAGCAGCCAGTCGAGCGGCGCGATGCCGGCGATGCTGACGAGGCCGCGCGTCGGAAACACGCCGATGAGCGCGCTCGTCGCAGCCGGCATGCGAATCGAGTTGCCGGTGTCGGTGCCGTTGCCGAGCACCGCCATGTTCGCGGCGATCGCCGTGACGATGCCGCCCGAAGAGCCGCCGGGCGAGAAGCGGACGTCGTACGCGTTGCCGGTGCGGCCGAACGAGCTGCTGCGGTTCGTGTCGCTGTTGGCGAGGTCCGGCATGTTGGCGAGCCCCACGATGATGGCGCCCGCCGCCTTGAATCTAGCGACCACGGTGGCATCCTTCGGCGCGACGAGCTCGTGGCCCGCGCGCCGAAAGCCCTCCCAGCCGGCCGTGGTCACTTGCCCCTTCACGCTCCCGTTCGACTTGATGACGATCGGCACGCCCCAAAGCGGCCCGCGAGCGCCGTCGCCTTTCGCCGCCTCGGCATCCTCGCGCGCGGCGTCGGCGAGCGCCTCGCGCCGGAACACGGTCTCGATCGCGCCGTAGACGCCGTTGTAGCGATCGACGCGATCGAGGTGCCACTGCACCACCTGCGTCACCGTGTAGGTCTTCTCCGCGTATAAGTGATGCAGCTGCGACACCGTGACATCCAGCAGATCGCGGTCCGCCGCGGCGCGCGGCGATGCGGCGTCGGGCGCGGCCCGGCAACCGATGGCGGCGCTGAGGAGGCTCGCAAGTGCGACGAGGAGGAATCGACGACGGTGATTCATTTGCAGAGCATACCGCCGGCCGGGCCCTCGTGCGGTTCGCGGGTGGAAGGCCCGTACGGACGTCGTTTCTCACGTCCGAAGCTCGCGGGTGCGCGTATGATGGCGAAACCGTGTCGGTCTACCGCCGGCGTTTGGCTGGAGGTCGTCGAAACCCCGGTAGGCCCCACGCGGTCCACGTGTGAGCGAGATCGAAACCGACCGCCTGCGGCTTCGGCGCCTCGACGCCGCCGACGCGCCGTTCATCCTCGAACTGTTGAACGAACCATCGTTCCTCCGCTTCATCGGCGACAAGGGCGTGCGCACGCTCGACGACGCCCGCGCCTACATCGCGCAACAGATCTCCAGCTACGAAACCATCGGCTTCGGGTTGTATCTGACCGAGCGCAAGCAGGACGGGGCGCCAATCGGGATCTGCGGGCTCGTGAAGCGCGCTTCGCTGGACGATGTGGACGTCGGATTTGCGTTCCTCCCAGCATTCTGGTTGCAGGGTTATGCCGTGGAGTCGGCATCAGCCGTCGTCGTCCACGCCATCGCCGTTCTGAAATTGCCGCGCGTCGTCGCCATCACGAACCCGGACAACGTCGGTTCGATCACCGTGCTGAACAAGATCGGGCTGAGATTCCACCGGACGACGAAGCTGTCTGCCGGTGGACCGGATCTGAATCTGTTTTCTACCGCCGATCGAACGGCGTGACGGGAATCGGGCATCCAAGATATGCCCTGCACCCGACGAGCGGGAATATCACCGGAGGACGCGCGATGCGCATCGCAAGCGTGGGTCATGCGGTCTTTGCGGCAACCATGATCGCGCTTGGCATCATGGGGCTGATCAAGGGCGATTTCGCGCCGATATGGGACGGCGTCCCCAGGAGCGTACCCGCACGCGAGGGGCTCGCCTATCTCCTTTTATGGTTGCTGCTGGTAAAAGGGCGCCACATCTTCCTCGCGCCCACGATAGACGTTTCTCGTATCAAAGCTGGGATGAAACCGCGGTGCTCGTGGCAGGCGACTGGGTCGTGGCCGATTCCTACCGCGGCATGCCTTGGGTCGCGGTGAACCGGCGCTAGAACGTCAAACATATCATCGACGAATTCTGCACGCGCTTCGCCGGGCAGCATAGAATCAGCGCTCTCGAGACTTCGGCCACCGCTCCGGAGGTGACATGCGCCGCACGTTGTTCGTCGTGCTGCTCGCCGCGCTCGCAGCCCCGATTGTCCGCACGCAACCAGAACCGCTGGCCGGCCTGAATGAGTACATCGCCAAGGCGGTCGACACCTGGCGCACGCCGGGCCTTGCGGTCGCGGTCGTCAAGGACGGCGACGTCGTCTTCGCTCATGGCTACGGCGTCCGGCAGCTCGGCAAGACCGCGCCGGTCGACACCCACACGCTGTTCGCGATCGGGTCAACGACGAAGGCGATGACCGCGATGCTGGTCGCGATGCTCGTGGACGAGAAGAAAATCGACTGGGACGCGCCCGTGACGAAGTATCTGCCATGGTTCCAGCTCGAGGATCCCGCGGCGACGAGGGGGCTGATGGTCCGCGATCTGCTCACGCATCGCGCTGGCCTGGGAAACGCAGACTATCTCTGGTACGGGCAGGACAATTCCACCAGCGAAATCCTCCATCGCGTCAGGCTGATCGATCCCGCGTACCCGATTCGCTCCGGCTTCATCTACCAGAACATCATGTATGCCGCAGCGGGAGCGGTGATCGAAGCCGCGTCAGGCAAGCCGTGGGCGGAGATGCTCAAGACCCGCATCCTCGACCCCCTCGGCATGACCGAAACGATTCCTACGGCCGCGACGCTGGCTTCGAAGCCCAACGTCGCTGCCCCTCACGACATCATCAACGGCAAGGTCACGGTGATCGAGAACGCGAGCGTCGATCCGGTGGCGGCGGCCGGCGCGGTCTGGTCGAACGTGAACGACATGGCGAAGTGGATGCAGTTCCTGTTGGACGGCGGACGCATCGGCGGCCCCGGCGGCAAGCGGCTGGTGTCCGAGCCGTCGTTCGCCGAGCTCTTCACACCGCAGACCATCGCGCCGTTCGACATGTATCCGACGACGAGAATCACGAAGCCGCACTGGATGACGTACGGCTTCGGCTGGTTCCAGCAGGACTACCGCGGCCAGGCGGTGGACTTCCACACCGGCAGCATCGACGGCATGGTCGCCATCCACGGCCTGATTCGCGACAAGCGTCTCGGCGTCTACGTGCTCGCCAACCGCGACCACTCGGAGCTTCGCCACGCCATCATGTATACGGTCTTCGATCGCTACGCCGGCCGATCCGATCGCGACTGGAGCGCAGAGTTTCTCACGCTCTACGACGGCCTTCAGAAAGAGGCCGACGGAGAGCGCGCGCAAAAAGAGGCGCGCCGTGTTTCCGGCACCTCGCCATCCGTACCGCTCCAGAAGCTCGCGGGCACGTATGCCGATCCGCTGCACGGCGACGTCATCGTCAGCTTCGAAGCGAACGGACTGCACGTCCGGTACGGGTCGGCGTTTGTCGGCACGCTCGAGCACTGGAACTACGATACGTTTCGCGCGGTATGGAAGGCGGGCTGGCGCGAGCCGGCGCTCGTCACCTTCGGCCTCGACGAAGACGGCCAGCCCCACACACTGGAGATGATGAATGCCCGCTTTGTCCGCCGCTGAGATTCGCGCGGCACTGGCCGCGATCCTGTTCTGCTCGGCCGTCGCGTGCGGCGGCCGGACGCCCAAGCCGCACTACGACGTCATCGTCGCCGGCGGGACCGTTTACGACGGGTCCGGCGGTCCAGGCGTTCGCAGCGACGTCGGCATCGTCGGCGACAAGGTCGCGGCGGTTGGCGATCTCCGCGACGCCGACGCGGCGACGACGATCCGGGCCGACGGCCTCGCGGTGGCGCCCGGGTTCGTCAACATGATGTCGGGCGACGATTCGCTGCGTGTGGACGGGCGGTCGATGAGCGACCTCAAGCAGGGCGTCACGACCGAAATCTTCGGCGAAGGCGACTCGATGGGTCCGCTCACCGAGGCGATGCGAGCCCGCCGACTCGCCGGTCAGGGCGATGCGAAATATCCGATGCCCTGGCTCACGTTGCACGAGGCGATGCGCGATCTCGAGAAGCGCGGCGTCTCGCCGAACTTCGCGTCGTTCATCGGCGCGGCCACGCTCCGCGAATACGCCGTCGGCCTCGCCGACCAGCGTGCGACGCCCGAGCAGCTTCAGGTGATGCGCGACCTCGTCGAACGGGAGATGAAGGACGGCGCGCTCGGCGTGGCGTCCGCGCTGATCTACGCGCCCGGGTTCTACGCGTCCACCGAGGAGCTGATCGAGATCTCGAAGGCCGCCGCGCGGCACCACGGGATGTACATCTCTCACATGCGGAGCGAAGGCAATCGCCTGATTGAGGCGGTCGACGAGTTGATCCGGATCAGCCGCGACGCCGGCTTGCCGGCGGAGATTTACCACCTGAAGGCCGCCGGCCAGTCGAACTGGCCGAAGATGGACCGCGTGCTGGAGATGGTCGAGAACGCGCGCAAGGAGGGGCTGCGCATCACGGCGGACATGTACACCTATACGGCGGGCGGCACCGGCCTCGACGCCGCGATGCCGCCGTGGGCGGAGGACGGCGGCGACGAGGCGCTCTACAAGCGCCTGCAGGATCCCGCGCAGCGCAAGAAGATCGCCGCGGCGATCCGGACGCCGTCAGACGAGTGGGAGAACTTGTACCTCGCCGCCGGCTCACCCGACCGCATCCTGCTGATCGAGTTCAAGTCCGACGCGCTCAAGCCGTTCACCGGCAAGACGCTCGCCGAGGTCGCGCGCGTGCGCGGCAAGTCGCCGGAGGACACGATCATGGATCTCGTGCTCGAGGATCGATCTCGCGTCGGCACGATCTACTTCCTCATGTCGGACGACAATCTCCGGAAGGAAATCCAGCGGCCGTGGGTGTCGTTCGCGTCCGATGCCGGCTCGATCGCGCCCGAGGGCATCTTCCTGAAAGCGTCGGCGCATCCGCGCGCGTATGGCAGCTTCGCGCGCGTGCTCGGCCAGTACGTGCGCAACGAGCACGTCCTCACCCTCCCGGACGCCGTTCGAAAGCTCGCCGCGCTCCCGTCGGCGAATCTCGGGCTCGACCACCGCGGCCTGCTCGAGCCGGGGATGTACGCCGACGTCGTCGTCTTCGACCCGGCGACCATCGCGGACCGCGCGACGTACGACAAGCCGCATGTGTACGCGGTCGGTGTGCGGGACGTGTTCGTCAACGGCGTCCAGGTGTTGAAGGACGGCGAGCATACCGGCAAGAAGCCGGGCCGCGCGCTGTGGGGGCCCGGCCGCACGAGCTGACGAACGCGAACTGAACACTGCGACGCTTCCTCCGCTGGGCGTCATCGTCGTTCTCGGCTCGGCGAGGCACTGCCGATGGGCGGTCTCGCCCGCGCTCGAGTTTCCCAGACGCTTGTTCGAATTCAACAATGCGGCGTTCGCGTGTCCTTGGTGAGCGACCAAATCACGCAGCATCTCATGCATACGCGGGATGGTCACAGAGGAGCGCCCGAGCTCCGCGTCACTCTCACGACGGGCTGCGACTGCTCATCGCGGGTGCAGCGGCTCGAGTCCGGTGTCCTCGATCACCTGCTGTGCGGCTGGCGACGAGAGGAACGCCAGGAAGGCCCGTGCAGCGTCGGGATGCTTCGACGTCGCGGCGATGCCGGCCGAGAACACCGTGGCCCGCTGCGCGTCACCCGGCAGCGGACCCACGATTTCGATGCCGGGAACGGGCCGCAGCTCGCTCACCTGCTGGAAGCCGATTTCCGCCTCGCCGCGGGCCACGACGGCTCCTACGCTTTCCCGCTCGATTCTCAGCGTCTTGCCGCGCATCTCGTTCGCGATTCCCAAGCGCGGAAACAGCTCCTTCACGAGATAGTCGCCGCTCACGCTCGCTGAACACGCAACCGACCTTGCTGAAAGCAGCGTGCGCTTCAACGCCGCGATCGAGCTGATGTCCGGCCGTCGGACGCCTTGTCGCACTGCCATCGCAATGCTCGATCGCGCGAGATCGAGACGACTGCCGCGCACGATCTTCCCGTCCGCTGTCAGCTGCTCCAGCGCATCAGACGCGACGATGACGATGTCGACCGATTCACCGCGGCCGAGTCGGCTCGGAATGGACTCCTTGCCGAGCCCCATCTTTGTCGCGGCGGTGATGAACCTGTCGCCTGAGGAGGCCGCAAAAGTGTCGGCGAGCGAGAGGTACGCGACCGTAAATGTGCCAGAGGTCATGACGACGATGTCCTCCGACGCCGCGCGGACGGGGGCGAGGAGTAGACCGACCAGCAGGATGGATAACTGGAATCGAATCATAGTCAGCACCACGTTGAAACGCGTCCACGCCGTGACCGCGTCAGGTCCGATGGCCCAGCATCAGCGGACGGCGCAGACGAAGCTGGCAGCCTCGTCGATGCTGCCGGTGCCCTTGTATTTCGCGACCTGAGGATACGGGCACAGCGGGCGCGTGCGATCGACCTTGCCCGCAGAGACGTGCGATGCGATCAGGACGTCGGGCGCTTTGCTCCTTTCCACCCACTGCTCGAGCGCGCCGACCTTGTCGAACACATTCGGGCCTTCGCCACCGCCGCAGTGGCCCATGCCAGGCGCCAGGAAGAGGCGAACGCTGTTCGACGCCCTGGCGTGGCCACCGATCGTGTCGACGACGCTCGTGTAATAATCGATGGTCTGCTGCGCGGGCACTCGCGGATCGCTCCAGCCCTGATAGAGCAGCAGCTTGCCGCCATGTGACAAGAACGGCTGGATGTTCGGATCCGTCGCGTTCATGACGACGTTTTCCGGCAGATCGCTTCGGGCCACGTCGCTGTCGAAGTTGAACGTCTTCCAGTCCCACATCGGGTCTTTGAACACGACGTATCGATAATGATCGAGAATGTTCGCGTTCGGCTGGGGGCCGGCGTCACCGTCCCAGCCCATTTCCGTTCCCGGGAGAAGCGGGGGTGACAACTGCTTCCCGGTGCGGGGGTTGACGGGCGCCGTATATATTTTTCGCGCCGCCGTGACCTGAGCGTCCGTCAGACACGACGGGCCATCTTCGCCCTTGCAGAGCAGGACGCCGGGATCGAAAGAACACGCGGTCGGGTCGTCGATGAGGCCGTCCTTGAGTCCATCTTGAGCGTCACAGGCCGCGATCGCCGCCTGATGGATCACCGGATACTTGTCTGGAGGGATGTAACTCGCGGGGTCCTTGACGGCGTGCGCGATCCACATCGCCAGCACCGTCCGGTTGGCTGGGTCTCCCGCGATGATGCCGTCGTAGTCGTCTGGAAACCTCTGCGCTTCCTGGAGTGCCTGCCGGCCGCCGGTGGAGCAGCCGTTCCAGTAGGACAATTTGGGCCCGGAGCCGTAGAAACGTTCAACAACGACCTTGGCCTTGACGGTCATCTCGTGCTCTGAGCGCCAGCCGAAATCGATCAGCTTTTCCGGGTGCCCGAGGACGAATGTCACGCCTGGGCCTGCATGTCCAGTGTCGGTTGACGCGGTCGCATATCCAGCGCGCAGCGCATCGGCCATGGCGGCGTAGCTGATCACCCCTGCCCAGCCTCCGTTGCCAACGGCCTGGAACTTCCCGTTCCAATGGCTCGTCGGCAGCCAGATCTCCACTTTGATATCAGAGTCCTTACTGGGCGTGAGCGTCGCCGCGACGCGGCAGAATTCCGGAAGCTCCTTGTAGGGACTGGGTGCTCCAGTGCGCTGTTGCCTGCCGGGTGCCGAAAACTGTCCCGCCAGTACGACCTGCGCCGTCGTGATCTTTGCGTCGCCGAAGGTAAGGGCGGCGAGGCTCTCGCACGGCGCCGCCAATGCCGGCATCGCAGACAAACACGCCGCCGCGCACATGATCGACGCGAGGCTCGATCTGGTCATCGGCATCTCCCGCTCGAGCGAAGAATTGACAGGCCGGCAGGTGTATCGCTACTGCCGGTCATAGACGCTCACGCTGTTCACGGCCTGGCCCTTCGGATTGGTGCCCTTCGAGGTAACCGTCCGCGTCTTCCCGCCATTCGATACCACCGACGTTTGAATGACCGTGACCTTTCCATGCAGTTTGTAAACCGTGCGGGTGGTGTTCGCGTCAACGCGAGTGAGAGCCGTTGTATCGCCGTACGGACTGTTGCCGACAACGGGCATATCCTTGCCGTCGTAGTTCGTCGTGTACTCGTACTGTCGTGTCGTGCCGTCCGCGTAGACGGTGTCGAGCCGGTGCCTGACGCCCGCGCCCACCGCCTCAATCCTGCTGATTGCGCTCTTGAAGCCGGTGCCCGAATTGAACGTGGACTTGGTAAGGTTCATTTTCCACGTTCCGATCTGCGGGTTGTCCTTTTCCGTCTGGCCGATGACCACGGCGACGACGGCCGCCAGAATAACCAGAACGCTCGCGATAACTCTTGAACGCTTCATGCCGTCTCTCCATTGCTCGTCTTCCTGCGCCGGTTACAGGATTGGCAGCTTGACCAGCCGAGCGGGATTTTGCTTGAACATCTGCGTGAGCGCCGACTCGGTGAATCCCGCCTCTCGCAGCACCTTGGCCGTCCGGGCGAGGGCGTCGATGTGATTCGGCGTGCCCGTCACCCCGGAATCGCTGGATATGAACGCCTTGTCTGGGCCGACGAGGCGAATGGCATCGAGGGCCCGCGCTTTGTCGGCAGGCGATCGAGTGAAGTTGCTCGCCACGATTTCGATGAAGGCGCCCTGAGACACCGCCTCCTGCAGCTGCTCGGACGACATGAACGTGTACTGCGGAGCGAGCACCGGATGGGTCACGATGATGCGCTGCACGCCGCGCTTCTTCCCCTCCCGAATGATCATGAGCGCTTCTTCGGCGCTGACATGACCGGTCGCGAGCGTCAGATCGTCCTGCGCGATCAGGGAGAGCACCTCGAGCACTTCCGGCAGCAGATGGCCATCCCGCGAGATCCTGACGAACGGCCGCTGCTCTTTGTTGTAGGTGACTTCGTGCTCCGAATCATGCGTCGGCATCCAGACAATTCGCCCATAGTGCCCGACAACGTCGGCCATGTACCGAACCGCCTGCGGGTTCACCCCACCGACCGGGAGGTTGAGCGCGACACCGCCGAACACTTCGAGCCCCGGCGCCTCGTACTTGCGGGCCAGCCATGCCAGTCCGGCTGTTTCGGTGTAATGGTTCTTGAACACGAGGCCGCGCAGACCGCGATCCTTGGCCAGGCGCGCGACTTCGAAGGCGTCCCACTGGCGCGGGAAGCTGTCGGGATCACTGTGGGCGTGGAGATCGATCGCGCCGATCAACGCTGGATCGGTGAGATGCTCGTCGACCGACGGGGTAAAGTGGCGGGTCTTGTAGCTATCCCAGGCGGTCTGCAGTCCGCTCTGGCCACCGGCCGCCGCCATTCGTACCCGGGTGCCGGCGCCAAACCAGCAGGCGGCACAAAGGATCGCCGCAGCAATTGGCATTACCCGCTTATTCATGCTTCACACTGCCCCACCGCTGCGCCCGGGCGGGCTGAGACGCCAGAACCGACTTTGAGCCAGGTCTGGCTTCGCGCTCTTCGTCTCCACGACATCACCGACCTCGCTCGCCGGCCGCCGGACGCCGACGCATCCGGCGGTTGGTTCGAGCGGAACGCAATCGATCAGAACGAATAGGAGGCGCTGAACTCGAGAATGCGCGGCGAGGCGATGGCAGTCGGCCGTCCGAAGTTCGCGCTCGACAGCACGGTCTCGCTCGTCACGGTGCTGATGTTCAGGACATTGTAGACGTTCAGCCGGACCGCGATCTTCTGATTGCCCACGATCCTGAAGCTCTTCTCGGCGCGCATGTCGAGGAGATTGATGTTCGGTAGACGAATCGAGCCGATCGGTTCGGCGTTCAGCGTGATCGACGGAATCTGCTTGCCGCCGGTCACGCTGACGGTGCGAGCCGTCGCGGTGCCGCTGCGCAGCTCGTAGTTGGCGGAGAACAGGAGGTCCCACTTCGCGCGATAGGCGCCCGACAGCCTGCCCATCCACTCCCACGTCCGATCGACCGCGTTGATCTCGGCGTTCGGATCGAGCGTGTTGATGGAGATCGTCGCGCCATTGGCGCCGACGCTGTTGGGGGTCAGCGGGATGTTCTTTTTTGTGCCGGAAAACGACCCCTGGAACTGCCAGCCTTTCGCGTAGCGACGGGTTACCGCCATCTCGTAGCTGGTGTAGCTCGAGTTGGCGCTCGGGTCGTTGACGAGCATCGACTGCTGGAACGCCGAGCCCGCATAGGCCGCCGGATAGTCGTAGTACGTGATGCTGGTTCCCGGATCGTCGGCGGTGCCCGCTTTTCCGTCCGGGCCGGGATCCTTGTTGGTGATGGGAAGGCTGTAGACGCCATACGGGCGCAGCACGTTTTCCAACCGGTATTGGTTGAGCGCACGCGAGTAGATCAGCGTGCCGCGAACTGCCAGGTTCGTCACCAGCTCGCGTTCGAGCGAGGCATAGTACTCGTCGCTGTACGGTTCCGTCTCGTTCGGATTCACGATCCCGTTGGCCGGCGCGCCGCCGCCGCGCACGTTTGTCGAGACGAAGTCGGCCCCGTTCAGATTCAGGTTGACTTCACCCGGCTCGTACAGCCGATCCTGGTTCGTATCGTGCCAGACGAACGTCGTCTGGGTCGCTCCGTTTGGATTCGACAGCTGCAGTTCGTCCGTCGTGCGCATGTGGGCGAAGCGACCCCACCCGCCTTTGACGACGGTCTTGCCATCGCCAGAAATGTCGTAGGCGGCGTGGAGGCGCGGGGTGATCGGATTCCAGACGTTGAACTGAATCTGGTTGAAGCACGCTGCGGGTGCGAACGCCGCCGCCGGCCCCGGGGCGGCCTCGCGGCACTGGTTCGGGATGAAGCCGTTGTCACGCGCATAGCGGAGGCCGAGGTTCAGCGTCAGCTTGGGCGTGGGCGTCCACGCGTCCTGAGCGTACAGCGACGTGTAGTGCACCAGATCGAAGGGCGTCGTCGGGTCGTTGTAGACCGCGATCTGGAACGGCGCGTTGTTCCGGAAGATCATCTGGTAGTCGCCGGCCGCTCCGCGGGCCTGATAGGGGCGGTCGGCGCGCGCCGCGTCGTATTCGAAGCCGGCCTTGAACTGATGGTTGCCGTGAAGGAGATTCGGCTTGTACCAGCTCAAGCTGCCCTTCGTCTGATACCGGTACTCGATCGGCGATTCGCCGTCGCGAACGGTGTCGCCGGTCACAATCTGGTTCAACTGATCCGTCGTCGCGGGGGCGCTCACGAATCCGACGTAGTGATCGGTCCAGTTCCATCTGCCGAACTGCACGTCGGTGACGAGCGCATCGGTGGGCGTGGACTGCCACTCGACCTTGCTCGCAAAGAGGTTCAGGCTGTCTGACACGCGCGAGTCCCACGACACGAATTGTGTTGCGCCCGTCAACAAATCTTTGCGGCTGTACTCGTTGAAGCCCACCACACGATTCGCCTTGTTCGGCTGCCACGAGATCTTCGCGGTCGAGAAGACCTGCATGAAATCCTGCTGCGCGGCCGAGCCGTCGGGCTTGAACGCGTTGACGATGTCGTCCGTTTCGTCGCGCCGTCTGGCGTCGTAATAGAACCACAGCTTGTCGCGGATGATCCGACCGCCGAGATCGCCGCTGAAGTCGCTGCGGTCCTCGACCGGGTTGCCCGACTTGATTCCCTGCGCGGCCAGCGCCGAGTCGATGTTGTTGCTCTGGAAATGACGGTTCGTCTGCGCCCAGTAGCCGTCGCCGTGGAAGTCGTTGCCGCCGGACTTCACGCGAAGGTCGAGGTAGATGCCGCGGTTTGGCACGTCGGCGTCGCTGCCTACGGTCTGGACGCGGGTCTCCTCGAGCGACGAGTAGTCCCAGTAGTTGCCGCTCTGCGTGCCCTGCTTGGGCGACAGCGTCACGATGCCTTCGAGCGTCTGCCACGACTCGCCGTCCTGCCCGAACGCGTGGAATGAGGGAACGGAATTGATCGAGCTGCCGCCGACGTCGAGGTTGGGGCGCACGCCGGGCGCCTGGGCCATGAGGGCAATCAGGCCGTTGCGGCTGGTCGGCGTCAATTCCAGCGTCTCGCGCGTCAACTGCGTCGCGGTCGCGGTCGACTTCACGTCGACCACCGGCGTCGCGCCGGACACGGTGATCGATTCCTCGAGGCCGCCGATCTTCAGCACCACGTCCACTTTCGCCGAAAACCCGGTCGTCAGACGCAAGCCCTGGCGCTTGACGGTCTGAAAACCCTGGAGGGAGTACACGACATCGTAGGTGCCGATCGGCAATGGGGTCAGGCGATATTCGCCGTGTTCGTCGGTCACTGCCGCGATCTCGTGCACCTGCAGACTGGGGCTGGTGGCCGTGACGGTGACTCCGGGAAGCAGTCCCCCGCTTTGGTCGGTGACCTGGCCGAGCACGCTCGCATCCTGTTGTCCGGCCGTCGCCGCCACGCTGCAGGCGACAAGCATCGAGAGCGCGATGGCGATGTGCCTCCAGACGATCTCGAGCCGCCCTCCGCTCACCATCCGGCACGAAGCCCCGACGACCCGCGACAGTGCTACCAAGGGCCCACGTGCAAGCCCCGATGGTCTTTTCCTCATCTGATCCTCCGTCACCCCTGCTGCCGAGGGCACGCGATGCGCGTACCGATGAACCGATTGCCGTCCCATCGCCTATCGGAGCTCGTCAGACACCTCCGGAAAGACGCGCTGGTACCCTTCGCCGTACGTCATCGTTCGACCGGAGTTCCGGGCACCCTGCGCGCCGCGCTGCAACGCGACCCGCTCGTAGTACTCCCACAGGTGTTCCTGAGCGGCCATGACGCGGAACGCCGCCGCCTTCTTCTGCCAGACCGGCGTGATATCCAGCAGGATCTGCGGCTTCCAATCACATTGCTCGGGCTGGTGCGGCTCGAAGAGAAACACGGCGGGGGCGCCTATGACCGGCGCCGACGGCTCGTAACCGTGCGCCTGCGCGACGATGCGGGCTTCCTGCGCGACGCGCGAAGCCAGCGCATGATCGAAGTTGTACGGGTCGTTGATGGAGTGCGTCAGGACGAACGCTGGCCGCACTTCCCGGTAGATGTCGACCAGCTGCCCGAGCGCGTCGGCACCCACCCGCATCGGATAGTCGCCGCAGTCGAGAAAGCGCACGCCTGCGCCGAGAATTTCCGCGGCTCTGAGCGCTTCTTCCTGCCGGGTCGCCTTCACGCGCTCGAGCGTCATTCCCGGCTGGCGCCAGAGCTTCGCCGATTCGCCGCGCTCGCCGAACGACAGGCACACGACGACGACCTGCCAGCCGCGTTCGGCGTGCAGCGCAATCGCCCCGCCGGCGCGCCACACGAAGTCCGCCGAGTGGGCGCTGACGACCAGTGCCGTTTTCTCCGTGGAAGCTGTCACGTCTCTCCGTTTTTCCTCTTGGATTCCTGACGAGGCGCCGCCCGAAACAACAAACTGGCATAACAGATCACACATGCGTCCGTTATATTGCGGCCTGAAATCATCCGGCGCGGAGGATATAAGCCGGTTTCAGGCCTGTCAAGTGATATTTTAGATATTTGACTGCCCGTTCGCG
>DATATJ010000052.1:0-3882 GCA_036268855.1 Vicinamibacterales bacterium | reverse complement strand
CAAAGCGCGCGAGTTCATCGTGGACTACCGGCCGCCGGTCGGCATCCGGATCTCTCCGCATTTCTACAACACGATGGAGGAGATCGATCGCGTGATGGCCGAGGTCGCCTCGATCGTCGCGGCGGGGGACTACGAGCAGGGTGGCCCTGCGAGCCTCGTGACCTGACAGGGCTCGGGGCTCGGGGCTCAGGGCTCAGGGCTCAGGGCTTGGGGCCAGGGATCGGGTCGAGAGTCCAGGCTGCGGGCCTAGTCCGAGACGGCGATCTCGCCTGGGACAATCGGGCGCGTGCGAGGCAGGCGGCCGCGACGTGCGAGGTTCCCGACGAACGCCAGAATGCCGAGAAAAATGACGAGCTTCACCGCATCGGAGGCGCGCGTGCGCGGCATCACTTTCCACAGCAGCCAGAGCGTCGGCTGCGCCCAGCAGACGGCCCAGATCGAGCCGTAGAAATAGCGGCGCTCGTGCCCTTCGCCTTTCGTCGACGCCTTGACGCGCGGCAGCATCCCCAGTGCCCCGAGCAGCCAGATCGTGCCGGCGATTGGAAAGTAGGCCGCGCGATAGATCTGCTTCAGGTACCAGTGCCCCGTGGCAATCGCCACCACCAGCCCGGCGATGTTCAGGAGCGCGAACGTGATCGCCTCGCTCCACGCGAACGTGTAGCAGACGCGCCGATAGAGCGGGTTCGGACGGTCCTCGGTGAAGCGGATGATGTAGGGCCGCGGCTCGACGCCCGGCAGGCGGCCGCGCAGACCCGCGATGCCCGTTCCGATGAGCACCGCTCCCAGCCACAACGCCATGCGCGAATCGAAGCCCTGTTCGAAGAGGTCGAACGTGAGCGGCCCCGGCGCGATGAAGAACACGAAGATCCAGATCGGCCAGTGGTTGAAGCGGTAATAGAGCTTGTTGCGCTCGCGGATCTTTCGCTGTGAGGCGTACTCGACTGGAATAGCGGTCACGTCTTCTTCTTCTTGCGCGGTTTCTTGGGTTGCGCGGTGGCCGGCGGTTTCGCGCGCGGCACGCGGCGGCGGCTCCCGGCGCGCGGTTCGCCGGACCTTGAAGTATAGCCCGGCGACGGAATCTGCGGGGTGGCCCCCCACATGCCACGGCGGAAACTCTGCGCCTCGGCTTCCGCGTGCTTCAGCTCGCCGAGCCGCGAGAGCGGCGTCCGCGCCGACACGCGCGCCAGCCCTTCGCGCACGAGCGCCGCATTGACGAACAGGCCGTCTTCGCGCACCACGTACGCGAGGTGCCGATCGTACACATCGAGCCGCGCGCCTTCCTGCTCGAGCCGAATCCACCGATGCTGCAGCAGCGCGGTGAGGCGATCCCGTGCTTCCTGTCCGAATGGCGCGGCGGTATCGAACCCGCGGCCGATCTCAGGTGCGTCGATGCCGAGCAGACGGACCCGTCCGACCGACACCACATCGATCGTGTCGCCGTCGATGATGGTCCGGACCAGCACCGGCTCAGAGCGCGTGATCGGCGAGGCGAGTTGCGCGGCGGCCACAGCCGCCGCAAGGAGGGTGAGCAGAAACTGCATACGCGAAGCCTCTGGCGCGGGATTGCGCGGATCGCGGATGCGTGGGAGCAAAACCTCCGCCACAAAGACCCGGCGGTTGCCACTGCGGCACAGAGATGATCTCGCCACGGAGTCACTGAGTCACCGAGCTTCTTATCTCTGTGGCTCTCTGACCCGGTGGCCCTTCTCGCTCTGGCTCTGAGTGAATTCAGCGGGTCAACGCAACACCATACGGCGACCGGAGGGTATTCGGAATGCGTCGGCGGCGGATGTCGTGAACAGAACGGAACGAATTGTGGCGACGTGGCGCGGGCGAGTCGTTGGTTGATATCGCGACGCCGCTCGACCGCGAGCGTACCGGCCTGGGGACGTAGTCGGTGCCGTTCACCGAGGTTGTTATCTCTGTGGCTCAGTGACTCCGTGGCCGTTCTCTCTGTGACTCTGTGCCTCCGTGGCGGTTTATCCCCGAGCCTCCGTGACCCGGTGACGAGCGTCAGCCGATGAATTTGTACCCGAGTCCATGCACCGTCAGCACGAACACCGGCGACTTTGGATTCGTCTCGATCTTCTGGCGGAGCCCAGCTACGTGCACGTCCACCGTGCGCGTCAGCGGCATCTCGTCGTAGCCCCAGACCTCGGTCAACAGCTCGTCGCGCGAAATCGTCGCGCCGCGATGTTCGATGAAGTGCCGGAGCAGCTTGAACTCGCGCGCCGACAGCTCCAGGACGACGCCGTTGCGGACGACCTCGGTGCGCCGAAAATTCACAGTGACATCGCCGAAGCGGTACGTGTCGCCGCCTGCCCGCGTACCCGCCGGCTGACGCCGCAGCAGCGCCTCGAGTCGCGCCATCAGCTCGATGGCCTCGAAGGGCTTGGTGAGGTAGTCGTCCGCGCCGAGCTTGAGGCCGACGACTTTGTCCACGACCTGACCGCGCGCGGTCAGCATCAGGATCGGCGTCGCGACGCGCCGGCGGCGCACTTCGCGGCAGACGTCGAAGCCGTTCATTCGCGGCAGCATCACATCGAGGATGATCACGTCGAACGCGCCGGTCGCCGCCTGCTCGAGGCCCGCTTCGCCGTCGCCCGCGCTGTCCACGACGTACCCTTCGCTCGTGAGGCGATCGCCGAGTGTCAGGCGCAGCCCCGCCTCGTCTTCCACCAGCAGCACGCGAGGTCCCGTCACGATGCCTCGGCCACAGCCATTCCGGCGGCCGCGCCTGCATCCGCCCGAGGCAGCTCGAGCGTCACGGTCGTCCCCTCGCCGGGGCGGCTCTCGATCTGGATGCGGCCCTGATGCGCCTCGACGACGTGGCGCACGACGCTGAGGCCGACGCCCGATCCGCGGATTTCCGCGTCCAGCGCGCGCCGGCCCCGGAAGAACGGCTTGAAGACGTGCGGCAGATCCGCCGCGTCGATGCCGAGGCCACGATCGATCACTCGCACGCGGACCATCGTCTCGTGCACGCCGGTCGAGACGTCGACCGTCGTACCAGCCGGACTGTATTTCACCGCGTTGCCCACGAGATTCTGCACGGCCGATCGGAGCGCCGCCGCGTCGCCCATCACCGCTAGCTGAACGCCTTCGTCGTGCATCTCGACCCGGACGCTCCCCTCTCGAGCCTCGCCGCCGAGGCCGCCAACCGCGTCCGCCACGATCCGCGCCACGTCCACCCCGACGCGGGCGATGCGCATCGTGCCCGCTGTGATGCCGGCGAATTCCAGCACGCGCTCGACCATGTCGGCCAGGCGCCGCCCCTCGGTTTCGACGAGCGCGCCGTACCGCTTCACCTGCGCACCGTCGGCGACGACGCCGTCGGCCAGATTTTCGCCGGCCGAACAGATCACGGCGAGCGGCGTCCGCAGCTCGTGGGACACCGCCGCGACGAACTCCATCTGCTGCCGCGCAAGCCGCTGCTGCCGCTGCGCGGATCCGATGATCAGCGCGAAGCTGCCGGCGAGGAGCGCGAGCACGCCGAGGCTGATGGCGAGATTCCGCCGGCGCGACTGGGCCACCAGCGCCTCGAGCGATCCGTTGCGGCCGCGCACCAGCACCTGCCACGCACCCGGGCCCCGGCCGGTCATCGCGATCGCTTCGTCGCCGGCGCGCGTGGCGCGGCGCACGATGGTGATCGCCAACTGCCCCAGCTTCACGCTCTGCCGCGGATCGCCCGCCGTCGCGACGTAGTGCAGGTTGTTCAGTCGCAGGTCGAACACGCCGATGCTGACGTCCGCGGCCCGTGCGTCAGCCTCGGCCGCCGGCGAGGACGCATATACGACGTGGCGGGGATCGTCACGAACGACGATAGCGATGTCGTACTCGGTGTGCGCCGGATCGCCGAACTGTTTGGCGACCAGCGGTTCG
>DATATJ010000051.1:0-2823 GCA_036268855.1 Vicinamibacterales bacterium | reverse complement strand
CGTAGGCCGCGCGCGTCGCGTTCCGCGAGCGTCAGCGATCGCCTCGAGGCGAATTCCGTCGTGAAACCGGACGCCAATGGACCGTCGTATCCAGAGGCGGGCGCGCGTACACCTCATCGCGGTCACGGCGTGGCACATAACTTGTAGCAGAGACGGCAGATTCGCTGACTGGAGGCGCGGGGATGGACGAGAAGTCGCGAGCATGGACAGCCACGATCGCCGGGGCGATCGTCGGCGGCGTGGCAGGGTACTTGTTCTTCACCGATCACGGGCGTGCGCTGCGGCGGCAGATCGAGCCGGCGCTCGAGGACGTGTCGCGCGAGCTGAACAGTTTCCGGATCACCGTTCAGAAGGCCGCCGGCGTGGCCAATGAAGGATGGAAGCTGCTGAACGACACGCTCACGGATCCCGCCGGCAGCCCGTCGCCGCGGTACGCGGGGCCGCGGCAGACATCTCCGTTCTGAGGAGCGCGATGATGGCGAATCTCGAAACGACGAATCTGCTGCTCGGGATCATGGCCGCGGTCAGTGTGTTCGAAGCGCTGCTGCTCATCGGCGTCGGCGTCGCCATGTTTCTCGTGTATCGGCGCGTCATGGACCTGGTGACGCACCTGGAAGAACGGCAGGTCGCGCCGGCCATGCGGCGCGTCAACGCGATTCTCGACGACATGAAGGACGTGTCGGCGAAAGTGAAGTCGGAAACGGAGCGGGTCGACACGGCGATCCACAGCACGTTCGATCGCATCGACGACACGGCCGATCGGGTGAAGTCGAACGTGCGCGCAAAGACGAGCCGTCTCGTCGGCGTCGTGCGTGGCCTGCGTGTTGCGATCGAGAACGTGCTGCGATCGCGGCAGTCGACGGCCTGACGCGCGGGGCAGAGCACGGACGCGCGACGCGGCGATGAACCTCGAATTGCGAACTCGAGAAGGAGGCGTCAATGGCAGACGGATACGATCGCTTCGACAACGAAGGGGGCGGCGGCGGCAGCTTCGTGATGGGGCTGCTCACCGGCACCGTGCTCGG
Organism: Vicinamibacterales bacterium; assembly: GCA_036268855.1. GTDB lineage: Bacteria > Acidobacteriota > Vicinamibacteria > Vicinamibacterales > CAVVIG01 > DATATJ01. Next base: position 1,798 of record DATATJ010000051.1, on the reverse strand, counting down.
CGCGGGACTCGGGATGCTGTTCGCACCGAAGGCGGGATCGGACTTGCGCAATCAGATCTCGGAGCAGGCGGGGACGCTCGCCAATACGGCATCCGAGGGATACCGCAAAGCGAGCGAAGCGGCGGGCGAAGGCTATCGTCGGGCGAGTGACACGGCCAGCGACTGGGCCGAGCGCGGACGCGACGTCTACGGCAAGGCGCGCGACGCCGCGGCCAAGGGCGCCGAAGAAGCGCAGCGGTACGTCCGCGACGCGGCGTCGACCGTCAGCGGCACGCCGAGCTCCGCCAGCGCGCCGTCGCACCCGGGCAGCTCGGAGAGCATGCGCGGCGGCGGCTCGTCGGACACCGGCAGCGGACCGGGGAGCGGCGGCAGCTACGCCGGCGGATCGTCGACACCCGGATCCGGATCGAGCGGCTCGCGGCGGAGCTGACGAATGACCGAGGCGCAGGCGCGAACGGTCGCGAATGTCGTGCTCACATCGGCCGGGGTGGCGGCGGCGTACGTGCTGATCACGACGCCGTCGCTTCGACGGTTCGCCCTGCGCGCGACGCGTCTGTGGCTCGGCGCCAGCGTGCCCCTCTACCTTTTCAGTCAGGTGCGCCAGGCATGGCTGGAGTCGGCGCGCACCTGACATAATTGCTCCGGTGACTCGGACAGGTGCCACCGCGATCCGACGACTCGTCAGCGCCGGCCAGCGGGCGCGCAGCATTCTGCACCTCACCGGCCTCTCCTTCTGGCGCGGCTTTCTCGGCTTTTACGACAGCGACAATCTCACCTACGCCGCCTCGATCGCCTACTACGCCCTCGTCTCGCTGTTCCCGTTCCTGCTGCTCGCCTTCGCGCTGCTGGGCCGTGCGACGGCCGACGCCGCCGATCGCAACGAGGTGCTCGCCTTCGTCCTCCGCTATTTTCCGTCCCAATTCGAATTCATCACGAATCAGCTCGACGCGTTTCGCACCAACCGTTTCAGCCTTGGCGTCGCCGGCACGATCGCGCTCGTCTGGGGCTCGCTCGGCGTGTTCGGCGCGATCAGCACGGCCGTCAACTACGCGTGGGGCGTGGAAAAGCAGCGGAGCTTCTGGAAGCACAAGCTGTTTTCCTTTCTGATGCTGGCTGTCGCCGGCCTGATTCTCCTCATCGCGCTGCTGCTGGTGAGCGCGACCCAGATGGTCGGCGCCAGCTGGTTCGCCGTGGTGCTGCCGCGCTTTCCCGCGCTGCTGCTGCTGCGGAGCCTGACGGTGCGCAACGCCACCACGCTCCTCTTCATCCTCGTCGTCGGGCTCATTTATTACTTCGTGCCGAATGCGAAGGTGCGGTTCCGCGATGTCTGGGTGGGCGCGCTGGTCACCGGGCTGCTGTGGAAAGGGGCGCTCGAAGCGCTGTCGTGGTACATGCACGACATGACGCGCTTCAACCGCGTCAACGGGTCGATCTCGGCCACGGTGGTGTTCCTGGTGTGGGTCTACGTGCAGGCGGTGATTCTGCTCTACGGCGTCGAGTTCACCGCCGCGTATGCACGACTGCGGCGCGGACGACCAGAAGAAGTACCCGCAGCCGCGACACCCCGGACATGAACATTCGGAAGTGACCCTGGAACCTAACTCCTGGTCAACGCCTTGATAATCGCCGCACTGAAAACCGGCACATCGTCCGGCTTTCGCGAGGTGATGAGGTTGCCGTCCTCGACGACTGGCTTGTCCACGTACATGCCGCCGGCGTTCTTGACGTCGATCGCAATCGACGGCCAGCACGTGAGCGTGCGCCCGCGCAGGACGTTGGCCGAGATGAGGAGCTGCGG
>DATATJ010000050.1:0-9785 GCA_036268855.1 Vicinamibacterales bacterium | reverse complement strand
GTCCGGAACAAGTGGGACCGCTCCCAGCCGGGCGCCTGGTGGCGCACGTTCGGCGACGAGGCGAGGAAGCTGTGCACCGGCGACTGGTGCGTGAAGGTGGACTGCGACGAGTTCATCCCCGAATGGGAGTTCGACCGCCTCCGCACGCTGCTCGCGACCGCCGATCGCAGCGTGCTGCCGATGCGCTTCATGAACTTCTACGCGAACTATCGGGTGCACAACATCAAGACGCTGCCGCACTGGAAGGTCACGATCCATCGCAACGTCCCCGACGCCGAAGTCGTCGGCGACGGCTCGAACGTGGTCTTGAAGTCTGAAGAATGGGGCGAGATTCCCGAGGACGCGATCGTGTGCCATCACTTCGGCGCCGTGCGCCACGCCTCGCGCCTTCGTCAGAAGTGGCGCAATCAGGGCCTGATGAAACGACAAACGCCCGCGTTCGACTGGGTCCCGTCGTTCATCTACGATCTGATGCCGCATTCGTGGTTCGACAAGGACTTCATCGACGACCTCCGGATCTACGACGGCCCGTACGTCCAGGCCGTGCGCGACGATCCCGCGGAGTTCACGCGCGACGGCATGAAAACGTACGAGTTCCTGAAGAAGCGCGCCGCTGGCTCAGCGGTAGACCAGAAATAGCGCGGCCAGCGCCACGACGGCCGCCGCGCCCGTCGCCGCGAGCCACACGAGACGCTGTTTGGCCTGCGCCTTCTGCATGACGAAGCGGCCCGGACGCGCCGCCGGTTCGTACGTCTGCCCGCGCGCTTCCGCCGCGCCGTTCGGATGCTGCTGAAACCAGGAGTGCAGAAGCCCGGACGACAGCAGGATGATCACCGGGCGTGCCAGCGTGCGCGTCGCAGCCTGGGCCAGGCCGTCCACCGCCGCCCTGAAGAAGAACTGCCCCCGCTCCACGAAGCGCGCCCGCTGCTCGCCCTCCGCGTAGAGCGCCGCGAAGTAGAACGCGTCGCTCTTGCGAATCTCCTGTGCCGCCCACGTCTCGGTCGGAAACTCGAGCCGCTCCGGCTTCTCCAGGTACGGATACTCGTGCGTGGCCATCCACACGGCGTAGTGGAGCAGGCTCTCGCGCGCGTACGCGTGCATCGCGTCGAGCTCGCCCCGCTCCTCCTTGTCGTGCAGGTACTTCCCGAGCGACTGCAGGAACATCGTGTAGAACCAGCGCCGCTCGGGCTCGTCGAGATGATGATCGTCGATGTTCTCCGACGGGTGCACGACGCGGCGGATCAGCCGCTCGGCCTTCTGCTGAAACCGCACGTCGCCGGAGAGCCGATAGCCGTCGACGAGCGCGTTGAGCGAGTTGGCCGGGCCGCGGCCCGGTCCCTGGTACGCGCCGCCGTCAGCTGACGCCGTCGCGGCTCCGGTATCCGCTCCGCTCAACCACCGCAACACGGTCTGCCGTCCATCGTCGATATCGAGCACGTACTGGGCCGAGTCGAGGACCGTGTCGCGGCAGGCCTCGTCGCCGGTGAGGAAGTAGTGGAGCATCAAGCCGGTCGTGTAGTTGTGATCGGCGGACGGACCGCCGCCGCCGGTCTTGCCGCGGTCGGCGAGCGGATACGTCCGGTGCGTCGAGGTGCCGGCGTCACCGTAGTGATAGGTGTGCCAGAACATGCCGTGGTTGTAGGCGGCCCGATCCTGGACCGTGTGATAGATGTCGATGTCCACGACGTGCGCAGCGAGATCCGACGCCAGCGCGCCCCAGCGCGAATCGCCGGTCCGAAAGAATTGATACAGGAAGCCGGCGACCGTGTCGTACTGGTTGTTGTAGTGCGACACCAGCGGCATCGGCCCGGTGCGGCGAATCCCCTCGTGATCGCCGTAGACGTCGCCGAAATGCCTCCAGCCGTACTCGTCCACCACTTCGCGCTTGTGCTCGAACGTGTCCGGGCCCTCGATCGCGGACCGAATCAGTTGGCTGTGATCCGGATCGATATCCGCGAGAAGCGGAATAGCGCCCGTTGCGTGCGTCCAGGCTGGGTCGGGATACCACATCGGGCGCGCGCGGCACCATTCCAGCGGCTCAGGCGTGATGCCGTCAGCGCCGAACGACAGATAGCACTCGTGTGTCTTCTGCTCGCCGCCCTGGATTTCGTAGACGTCGGAGTACTGCCGCGGAAAAAGCCCGATCGTCAGCGACGCGCCGGCGGCTTCGATGGACGAAGGAAAGTTCTGCCAGAATTTCGGCATCACCGCGGCGACGCGACGCGGGCCCGCCTCGATTGACACGATCGGCGTGGCACGCGTGCCGCTGCGCGGCTGGCCGTCGGCCACCAGCCGATAGCCGCAAAAGGTATTCGGCACGACGCTCGCCTTGTTGACGTGGTTCGTGCTCTGCCAGTTCTTGCCGCCGCTGGAATCCTGGTAGATCTCGAGCGCGTCCGCGCAGCCCTCCCACGGTGCGCCCGCCTCCGGCGAGTACCGGATGGCTGGAGCGTTTCCATCCGGCTTCGCCAGCGCCAGTACGAGCGACGCGTCCTTGACGAACACCGAGCCTGGATCGCCGAGATCCCAGAAGCCGCCCGGGTGCGTCGCCGCCTTCGGGTTCCTCAGCGTGACGAGCAGCCGCACCGACGGCAGCCCGGCAAAAAAATGCACGCGAACGTCGAGCTGCAGGAGCTCCGCGCCGCGGCGTTGAATCGAGCCTTTCATCCTGACGACCGCTCGACGCGGGCCCGACTCCTCAATCGACACCGAACCCACGATCGCCGGACATCTTTCTCCCGAATCGTCCATGACGACCAGCTCGGTCTTCCCCTTCTCGAGAACGCTGACGCCGCCCGCGACCACGTCCGCAAACGGCAGCGCCGATCCAGGCTCGAGGCTGAACGTCGCCGCGCCGGTGTCCACACGGACGCCAGCGGCGGCTTGCGTGATCGCGATCGGCGCATCCGGACCGGCAGCGGTGCCGCTTTCCGCCACGATCAACCGGACGCTGCGCGACGCCCCGGAGAGATCAGCGGTCCCATCGACGAGCAGCCACCGCACGGATCCATCGCGCCATCGATCAAGCAGCCGCGTCTGAACCTGCCGGCGACCTCCGCCGGTGCCGGCGATGGCCCATGTCTGCGCGTCGGTGCACCGGCCCGGCGGGAACGGGACGCCCACCGTGAACGGCTCGTGCGCGCGCACGCCTTCGACACCGGCGGGAAACGACGCCAGCAGCTCGATGGCGGCTGCCGCGTCGAAGGGGTCGGACAAACTCATCGCTGAATCCTCTCGTGCCGTAGTAGAGTGCTGTAGCCGTTTCCAAATCGATGCAGCGCGAAGGCCTTAGCCCGATGTAGCGCGAAGGCTTTAGCTCGATGTAGCGCGAAGGCTTTAGCCGAGCGCTGCTCACAGCCATTCACCATGCGGGAAGCCCTCAAACAGGCGGTGCGAGCGCTCGCGCTGATTCTCGTCGCGCCGGCGCTCGCCTCCTTCTGGATTCGCGCCGCGCTGCTCGGACAGGATCGCGCGCTCGAATCGTCCTCTCAAACACTGTCGCTCATTCCCGGCATTGCCGGTCAATATCTCCGGCAGGCGTTTCTGGCGCGTGTGCTCGCCGGCTGTCATCCGACCTCGACCGTCTCGTTCGGCACGCTCTTCTCACAATGCGGCGCGCGGCTCGACGAGTACGTCTACGTCGGCCCGCGCTGCTCGCTCGGGCTCGTCCACATCGAACGCGACGTGCTGCTCGGCGCCGGCGTCCACGTGACGAGCGGCCGCCACACCCACGGCGCGGACGAGCTCGACGTGCCCATCCGCCATCAGCCGACCACGCGAACGCTCGTGCGCATCGGCGCGGGAACGTGGATTGGAAGCGGCGCGATCATCATGGCCGATGTCGGCCAGCGCTGCGTGATCGGCGCCGGCTCGGTGGTCACCAAGCCGGTGCCCGACGATGTGGTGGCCGCCGGCGTCCCCGCGCGCGTCATCCGGCAGCGCGCGTCCGTGTAACACGCGTCCGTGTAACGCGCGTCCGTGTAGCGCGAAGGCTTTAGCCGAGCGTCCCGACGCTCTCTGGCGCTCGGCTGAAGCCTTCGCGCTACTTCGGTCAAATGCTCGGCTGAAGCCTTCGCGCTACTTCGGTCAAACGCTCGGCTGAAGCCTTCGCGCTACACTGCCTCTTCGGACTCCGCCGAGCTCCTCAGCAACCAATAATCCTTCATCAACAAAAACCGTCCGACCACCAGCGCATCGATCGCCGACGAGAACACCGTCCGGATCGCGTCGCGCGGCGTGCAGGCTGCAGGCTCGTTCGGGCCGCACAGCGGCGTGTTGATCAGACCGGGCACGCCGGTGCGCTCGTGATACTCGAGCAGCCGGGTCGTGATCGGCGACTGCTCCGCCGTGACCACACTCACCGGCACCGTGAGCGGGCGGCCCACGCCGGCGCGCAGCTTATCGTTCCAGTCGGCGCCAATTCGTGCATCGACGATATGAAAAGACGACGTCGAATGCGGCGAGAGGCACCGTGCGGCGGCCGCAGGCGTCATCATCACCGGCAGCGGCTCGTCGAGCGGCACCTTGCGTAAAAACCGATTCATGTTCTCGCGCGCGTACCGGTTCGACGGATCGCACAGGGTGCTCCGCGTCCCGAGCGAGCGCGGCCCAAAAGCGGCGGCGCCCTGGAACCACCCGACGACCGAGCCGCGGGCGAGCAGCCGCGACACGCGCGACAGCAGTCGATCCCAGTCCGGCTCGTAGAGGTAATCGAGCCGGCAGTTCTCGAGCGCCAGCTTGATGTCCGGCTCCGAATAGTCGGGGCCCAGCGCGAGGCTCGCGATCGCAGACCCCTTCGGCCGATCGAGCGCGGCGCCCATGGCCCGGCCGACAGGCTCCGGCACCGGTGCCACGACAACACCGTCGCCGAAGGCGCTCTTCAACACGGCCAGCAGGCCGGGACTCCCGAACAGGCTGCCCGCAAGCCCCACGCGCGTCGAGCCGGGCGCGAGCGTCCGGACGTGTTCGATCGCCGTCGACACCATGGCGGCCGCTCTCGAGCAGAAGCTCCACGCGGCTGCCTGCCGTTCCTGCTGTCCGCGCACGTTCACCGCGCGCTCGACGGGATCCACGGCGGCCGACAGCGGCACCAGCGCGCGCGCGAATTTCGCCTCGTCCACGACGATGCCGCGAGCCGGATCCCAGCCGATCGCATCGTCGAACTGACGCGGATCGTCGCCGTGCCACTGCGACCCGAGCTGCTCCACGTCCCTGTATCGCGTCGAGCGCCCCAGGCCGCACGCCTGCGCCATTTGTGACGTCGCCTCCAGAAGCGGTCGCAGCAGCGCGCCCTCGCCCGACTCGGCGAGCTCGCCGCCGCGGCGGCGGAAACAGACGCTCTGCAGACAGCCGTCGCCGACGACCAGCACGGGCAGATCCTCGTCTCGAGCCACCGCTCCCACTTGCCGCGCATCGGCCAGCGCGGGCGCGATCGACTCGCGCGGCAGCGTCTGCACGCCGCGACTCGCATCGCACGCCGGAATGTCCCCAAACACGCCTGTCGCAGCCGACGCATCGTCCACGACGACGACGCGGTCGATTGCGGATCCGTCCAGGCCGGCCCGCGACAGGCAGGCCTCGACGGAAGCGTGCGGGAAGCCGCCGGTGAATCGATAGCCGACATGCGGGATCCGCGCGAAGCTTTCTTCGGCCGCGGCCGCCACGACGATGCCGTCGATGGTCAGCGCCGCGGCGCCGTGGCGTTCGCTGCCGCTGATGCCCAGCACCTTCATCCTCGAACACCGCTCATTGGCGCGACGACGGGTGCGCGACGAGAAAATCGCCGATGGCGAGGCAGTCGAGGTTCCCCTGCAGAAACGCACGAATCGCATCGTCGGGCGAGCAGACGATCGGCTCCTCGTGCATGTTGAAGCTGGTGTTGATCAGCGACGGGATGCCGGTGAGCTGGTGGTACTCCGTGAGAATCCGGTAGAAGCTCGGGTTCGACTCCGCGGAGACGAACTGCGGGCGCGCGGTGCCGTCCACGTGGACGGCCGCCGGCGAATCGCGCTTCATCGCCTCGGTGCAGTCGAACGTCAGCGTCATGAACATGGCGGCGTGCTCGCCCCCCTCGGTGTTCAGGTAGCACTCGTGGCGTTTCTCGAGGAGCGTGGCCGGCGCGAACGGCATGAACTCGGTGCGCCCGAGGCGCTGGTTCAGCCACTGGTTCACGGCCGGCTCCTTCGCGTGATACAGAATCGAACGGTTGCCCAGCGCGCGCGGACCGTATTCCATGCGGCCGTTGAACCGGGCGACGACCTTCCCTGCCGCGATCAGCGCCGCGATCTTCGGCTCGATCGGCGTGTATTTCGTGAACGGCAGCTGTGCGCGGCCGAGCGCTTCGGCGATCTCGTCGGATGAATACGAGGGCCCCAGATAGACGTCGCCCAGCGGCTTCGACAGCGCCGCGGCGTTCCGCCCCGCAAACTCGATCAGCGCCGCGCCGGTGCCGCATCCGCCGTCTCCCATGTTGGGATGGATGAAGATGCCGGCCACGCCGGGAATTTCCTTCAGGCGCTGGTTCAACTTGACGTTCGCCGCCACGCCGCCCGACAGCACGATGTGCTCGAGGCCGGTCTTCTTGATGTAGTGCCCGACGTAGGTGCATGCCACCCGCTCGAGGACGTGCTGATACGCGGCCGCGACGTCGATCTTGGGGAACTCGGTCGCGAGCAGCCGCGAAAAGTAGACGTTGTTGACCTCGCGAATCCGGAAGTTGCCCTCTTCCTGATCGAAGCGCGACAAGAGGACGTCGCGGAGCACCGCCGGATCGCCGTACGCGGCGAGGCCGACGATCTTGCCTTCGTGCCGGCTCGGCTTGAAGCCGAGCGACGAGGTCACCGACTCGTAAAACGTCCCGAGCGAGTGCGGATACTCCAGACAGTGCAGCCGCTCGATGCGGCCGGCGCGGCCGACGCTGACGCTTCCCGCCAGCCCCGATCCGTAGCCGTCGAGCGTGACGATCAGCGCTTCGTCGAAGCCGCTGTTGTAGTACGCGTTCGCCGCATGGCTGATATGGTGCTCGACGCGCTTCAGCTTCGCGCTGAGGCCGAAATCCTCGAGCGACGACTCGAGCTCCTCGTGCCACTTGCGATGGAAGGCCGACGCGTCCCGGCCCCAGCGGGTCGAACCGCGCTTCGCCACGTTGCGCGAGACGACGCTGTCGTTGCCGAGGAAGCGATACGCGAGCGTCTTGGCGACGCCTTTTTCCATCCGCTCGTTCGGATCGCGCAGGCCCGGGATCTCGGCCGTGCGGTTCGGCACGCGCGCACGCGCCGCCTTGATCTCCGCGCTCGTCTCCGGCGAATCGCCCTCGTCGATGAATTCGCGCTCGTTCGCGAGGTTGCGCTCGAACAGCCGCGTTTCTTCTTCCCACCCGAGGAACGGGTAGACGACCGATGCGACATCGCCCGGCTGGGTGTTGGTCGCCTGCAGCGCATCGGCGAGCGCGCGCCACGGAAATCCGTCCTGCAGCTTGACGCGGGAGAAGCGCTCTTCGCCCGCCGCATATGTGATCTCGCCGTCTTCGACAATGGTGACCGTCGAATCCTTGTCGAGCGGTGAGAGCCCGATCACTTTCATGAACAACGCTCCAGAAAATCTTCGGGCGTGCTGGCGGTGCCGCCGAGCTCCCCGAGAAAGAAATCACAATAACCGGCGACCCGGCCGAGGAACTGGCCGAGGTCGGTCGTGTTGCGCACGTACGGGGTGCAGCCCGGCTCGACCGACGGGCTGTGCATCGTCAACGAGAACGTCCGCACGCCGCGGCGAAACAGGCTGCGGCTCAGCGCCTTCATCTCGTCGAGCGTCGAGCCTTCCGGCGACAGCATGATCTTGTTCACGACATGCAGCTTCGACATGATGCCGGTGAGCCGCAAACGCTGAAGCGCCGGGTGCGAGACGAATCGATGGAGACCGGGCGCGAGCGGTCCGGCCGCGCCCGCATAGTCGGTCGTGCACGGGATCTCCAGCAGCCGGCGCTCTTCGCCGAACCGGAACGGCGTCGTGTCGAAGCCGTCGAATGACGGTCCGCCCAGCGAGAGGTAGTTCATGCGCGGGTTGACGCTGACGTCGATCGCGAACCCGAGTGATTCGAGCGATGCGGCGGTCGCGGGCCCGAATCCGTACCGGCCCGCCTTGTAGACCGCTGGGGATCGAGCGAACGAGTCGCCGATCTGCGTCTTGAGCACCTGAATTTTCGCGCGCTCGAGCGCCGGCTCCAGGGCACACCCGAAGCTGTTCGGCCCGTTGACCTCTTCTTCGAACGGCGGCGTGACCCAGGGATGCAGATGCGCGCCGATCCGCGCCGCGCCGGCGTCCGCGAGATCCTTCAACGGACGGAATCCATCGGCCTGGCTGGCAATTGGAAAATCGACCACATAGGTCGGCACCACTCCACGAGCCGCGAGGACGTCCTGCAGGCGGCCGATGCGGCGAATCGCACGCACGCTGGTGTTCGCCCGCGAAAACGGCGCGTTCCAGTCGAACTCTTCTTCGGTATCAACGATCACGAACAACAGGGGCGCTGTTTCCGCAGGCAGACGAACGCGATCGCCGGACATCGGGTTCAGCTCAAGCATGGTAACGCGATCGACAAAATTGTAAGCGACTCGGGTACTCAGCCGTATCGACCGAGGACCCAGATTTACACAAGCTGCATCGATTCAATAGCTTGCGTGACACCGCACAGGCGCTCAGCCGCGGCACGTCGCTTGCCGTTTCGTCCGCCGCCATGTTCCGATTCAGATTGCTGCTCGGCTGCTGTCTGTGTGCGATCCTCCTGGTTTGCGCGCATCGAGCCGATGCCGAATCGCTGACCGTCGGATGGGATACCGTTTCCGGTGTCGCCGGGTATGTCGTCTCGTACGGGACCAACGAAGGCAACTACACCACCAACGTCGACGCCGGCAACCAGACCCAGAAGCAGATCGACGGTCTCGCCAGCGGCACCATGTACTACTTCGTCGTGCGTTCCTACGATGGAGCCGGCCATCTGAGCAATCCGTCCGCGGATGTCGCAGGCATGACGTCCGGCACGCCCAGCACGCCGCCCTCGATCGAGTGCCCGACGCCGGTTGCCGCGTCTCCGGACGGGAAGCCCGTCGCCGCCATTTTCTCGGCGTCCGTTTTCGGCGGCACCGCGCCCGTCAACGTGTCGTGCTCGCCCGCGTCCGGCTCGCTCTTCCCGGTCGGCTCGACGCCGGCCAGCTGCACCGCGACCGATGCGCTTCAACTGACCGCGTCGTGCAACACGACCGTGGTCGTGACATACAACGCTCCCAGCGGTCCGGCGCCGCTGACGATGATGTGTCCCGCGCCGTCGGCGACCTCCGGCGACGGAAAGCCGGTCGTCGTGACGTTCGCGCCGAACGTCGCAGGCGGCACCGCGCCGATCTCGACGAGCTGCGCGCCGGCCTCCGGCTCTACGTTTGCCGTCGGCAGCACGGCGTTCACCTGCCGGTCGGTCGACGCCAAGTCGGTGTCCGCATCGTGCACGTCGAGTGTGACGGTGAGCAGCGCGGCGTCTCCGAACCCGAATCCGACGCCTGCGCCGGCGCCCGGGCTCAGCCCGGTCAATGCCCCGCTCGCGATCTCGTGCCCGCTCGTCGATCCCGTGATCTCGCAGAGCGGCGCGGCGATGCCGGTGACGTTCGCGCCGGCCGTCACCGGCGGCATCGCGCCGATCACCACGAGCTGCCTGCCGGCATCCGGCACGTCCTTCGCGGTCGGTGCGACCGGGGTCGTCTGTTCCGTGACCGACGGCGCGCGGCAGATCGACAGCTGCG
>DATATJ010000049.1:0-22070 GCA_036268855.1 Vicinamibacterales bacterium | reverse complement strand
GCCGACGGCAGGCAGAGCAGAAATCGAGCAGAAGCCGTTGAACGGACGACGGTAGCATCGTCCACGGCCGGCGGGCAATTGAGAAATTGCAATGTGAGATTCGCTGCAGCTGTTCGAAGTTGCAGCGGCGCCAAGACCGTGCGGGCCGCGGGTCCCGTTACCGCCCGACGAGACCCTCGATCGGGCTGCTCGCGCTCGCGTACATCTTGCGCGGGATCCGGCCCGCGAGGTACGCCAGGCGGCCGGCCTGGACGGCGAGCTTCATCGCGTGCGCCATTGCCACCGGGTCGTCCGCTCCGGCGATCGCGGTGTTCATCAGCACGCCGTCGGCGCCCAGCTCCATCGCGAACGCGGCGTCCGACGCCGTGCCGACGCCGGCGTCCACGATCACCGGCACGTGCGCCGCCTCGCGGATAATCCGGATGTTATTCGCGTTCTGAATGCCGAGTCCCGATCCGATCGGGGCGCCCAGCGGCATCACCGCGGCGGCGCCAGCGTCCTCGAGCTTTCGGCACACGACCGGATCGTCGGTGGTGTAGGGCAGGACGATGAAGCCTTCGCGCACCAGCGTGCGCGTCGCCTCGAGGAGTGCGGCATTGTCGGGGAAGAGCGTCCGCTCGTCGCCGATCACTTCGAGCTTCACCCAGTTCGACAATCCCGCCTCGCGTCCGAGCCGCGCGGTGCGCACGGCTTCGTCTGCGGTATAGCAGCCCGCCGTATTCGGCAGCAGCGTGAAGCGGCTCGTGTCGATGTAGTCGAGCAGCGATTCCTTCGTCCGGTCGGCAATGTTCACGCGGCGCACTGCCACCGTGATCATCTGCGCGCCGGAGGCCTCGTGCGCCTGCACCATGACGGCGGGCGACGAGTACTTGCCGGTCCCGACGAACAGGCGCGACGCGAACGTCGTTCCCGCGATGACAAACGTATCCATGAATCCACGCCCCTTCCCCGGGGATCAGCGCTGACGATCTCTCGACGACGCCCGCGCGTTGTCTTCCTGATTGGCCGTGCGCGACGGCGCTTCGACGCGATAGATCATCCGGCTGCCTTTGACGGCGCCGACGAGGCCCGACCACAACCCGATCGAGAGGCCTCCGCTGAGCGCCGCTTTCAGGCGACGTCCCGATCCGCCGCTCGGGTTGTCGATGAAGAGCGCCCCCGCTGGCGCCCCGACGAGGAGCCCGAGCACCAAGCCGTCGAATGCTCCCCGCAGGCGGCTCCTGAACGTCAGCTCCCGCAGGTCGGTCATTCTCGTGGACTGCACGGCGGTCGAGTCGACCTGCCGCCACGACACCGCGTCGTCGCTGAGCCGCATGTCGCGCGCGTCGATTCGCGAGCCGTCGTGCAGTGTGATCGTCCCGGTGCGGTCGTCGAGGTCGCGGTTCACGCGTTCGGCTTGCGCGACGCTCGCGTGCGCCTGCAGCACGCGCGCGTGGGTGCACGCCGAGAGGGTGCCAACGAGGCAGAGCGCCACCATCGTTGCGACGAGGCCGCGGTCAGCCGCCGCCCACGAAGTTGACGATTTCAATGGCGTCCCCCTCCCGCACGGCCGTCGTTTCGAACGCCGCCCGCTTGAGCACCGTCAGGTTGTGCTCGACGGCAACGCGTCGCGCGTCGATGTCAAGCTGAGCCAGAAGCACGCTCACGGTGAGCGGCCCGATGACGTTCAAGGGCTCGCCGTTGAGAATTATCGTCACCGGGATGGCCAATCGGTGCTCAATTGTATAACGATTAGAGGCGATGCCTGTATCGCCGCCACGTACTGCTGGACTCGACCGCGACGCGATGATCGCCTGGTACCGCCGCAACCGCGAACGATCGCGGGCGATTTACGATCTGATCACGGAAGACGCCTACTACAGCCGGCCGATCGCGCTGCGCCATCCGCTGGTATTCTACGAGGGGCACCTTCCGGGCTTCAGCTTCAACACGCTGGTGAAGAAGGGGCTCAGCGGCCCGAGCATCGATCCGGCGCTCGAGACGCTGTTCGCGCGCGGGATCGACCCGCACGAAACTTCTGGCGGGTCGAGTCGACAGTCGACAGTCGTCAGTCACCAGTCACAGTGGCCGTCCCGCGCGGCGGTGCGCGCATTTGCCGACGAAGCCGATCGCCGGGTCGTCGACGCACTCCAGCACGCGGAGCTCGAGAAGCCGGGCGATCCTCTTCTCGATCGCGCCGAGGCCGTCTTCAGCGTGCTCGAGCACGAAGCGATGCACCAGGAAACGCTCCTTTACATGTGGCATCGTCTCCCGTTCGAGCAGAAGCGGCGGCCTTCGCCATATCGGCCGAAGACCGGCGGTCGCGCGCCCGTGCAGGAATGGGTGGACGTGCCCGCTGGACGCGCGACGCTCGGCGTCGATCGCGCAGCGATTCCGTTCGGCTGGGACAACGAGCATCCCGCGCGCGTCGCCGACGTGGCCGCGTTCAGGATCGATCGCCACGACGTCACCAACGCGGCATTTCTCGAATTCGTCGAGGCTGGCGGCTATCAGCAGGAACGCTGGTGGCGTCCGGAAGACTGGCCGTGGGTGCGGAGCGAAGAGGTGACGCACCCGTCGTTCTGGGAGCGGAGCGGCGGCGTATGGCAATGGCGCGGAATGTTCGAGCTCATCCCGCTGCCGATGGCATGGCCAGTGTATGTGAGCTACGCGGAAGCAGCCGCGTTCGCGCGCTGGCGCGGTGGGCGGCTGCCGACCGAAGCGGAGTTCCAGCGCGCCGCATACGGATCGCCCGAGGGCGAGCGGCGATATCCGTGGGGCGATGCGGCGCCGACGGAGGAGCACGGCGTTTTCGATTTTTCGAGCTGGGATCCTGAGCCCGCCGGCGGCCATCCAAGAGGGGTGAGTGCCTGGGGGGCGGAAGACCTCGTGGGCAACGGCTGGGAATGGACCAGCTCCGTGTTCGAACCGTTTCCCGGCTTTCAGGCGATGCCCTCATATCCCGAATATTCGGCCGATTTTTTCGACGGCGAGCACGTCGTGATGAAAGGCGCCTCGCCCGCCACCGCGCGCGATCTCCTGCGGCCGACCTTTCGCAACTGGTTCCGTGCGCGCTATCCGTATGTGTATGCGACATTCCGATGCGTGACAAACACTCAGTGAGCGTAGCCAGCCCGGCGGTCTCTCCCGCGGCATTCGCCAGCGACGTGCAGTATTACCTCGCGTTGCAGCCCCGGCAGCTCCCGTCGCGTTATTTCTACGACGCGCTCGGCTCGGCGCTGTTCGAGGCGATCTGCTCGCTGCCGTGGTATTCGATCACGCGCGCCGAATTGCGCCTGCTCACCGCGCACGGCCGGGAGATTCTCTCGCGCGTGCCGCGGCTCTCGACGCTCGTCGAGCTCGGGCCAGGCAGCGGCGAAAAGCTGACGACCCTCGTCGAGGCCGGCCGCGTCGGCAGCTCGCCGCTGCAGCTGCACCTGATCGACGTGTCGCCGACGGCGCTCGCCGTCGCCGTGCGATCGCTCACCTCGCTCCACAACGTCGAGATCGATCTGCACGAGGCACCTTACGAAGTCGGCCTCGCGGAGGTCACGGCCCGCCCGGCGGCAGACGGCCGGACGCTCGCGTTGTTTCTGGGATCGAATCTGGGCAACTTCGATCGGCCGGGCGCCGATGCGTTCCTGCACGGTATCCGCGCGGCGCTTCGCGGCGGCGACGCGCTGCTGCTCGGCGCCGATCTCGTGAAGCCCGGCTCCGAACTGCTCCTCGCCTACGACGACCCGCTCGGCGTGACGGCGGCCTTCAACCGGAACCTGCTGGTTCGCATCAATCGGGAGCTCGGCGGCACGTTCGACCTCGAGCAGTTCGCGCACCGCGCGGTGTGGAACGCCGAGCAATCGCGAGTCGAGATGCACCTGGTCAGCCAGCGCCGCCAGGACGTGCGCGTCGCCGCAGCTGATCTCGCGTTCACGATCGAGGAAGGGGAGTCGATCTGGACCGAAAGCTCGTACAAATACGAGCCGGCCGCGATCGTCGAGATCCTGAGGACTGCCGGATTCCGCTTGATGAATCAGTGGATCGATCGCGGAGATGGATTCGCGCTCACGCTGGTCGAGGCGATCTGAGCCGCTCTAGTTGGTGGCTGCTCGCAGCGCCAGCGCGAAGCTGCCGACCGCCAGCTCCGCCTGGAGCTTGACGGGCCAGCGGCGCTCGTTGTCCGCGATCCAGATTGCCAGGTTCCGCCCCACGGGATGGCCGCCGGCGTCGACGAGCGTGGCCGCAATCTTCCATGCGCTCATGTCGCCGAGCGGCACCCGCACCCGTTCGAGCGCGCCGACCTCGAATTGCACCCGATAGGTCGTCCCGTCGTCGGTGACCGGCATCGACACGCGCCGGCCCGGCTGAAGCGGCGCCGCGCGCAGCGCGTAAATCGCCGACAGCGCGTCCTGCTCGTCCGGCGCAATGATCACGTCCGCGTTGACGACCGTCGCCGTCTGGATGGAGTAATGCGCTCGCCGGGCGGCGCGATCGAATGTCGTGGTCCGCTGCCGGTGGCGCCGGCCTTCTTCGCTGTACGACGCGGCACGCTGCGGCAGGAGCGTCGATCCATCGAGCCATGTCTCGAGTTTGTAATACAGCGTGTACAGCGCCTGCAGCAGGGGCGTCGTGCGCCCTTCGGCGACGATGTAATACGCAGTCGAACCGCCGGACGGTTTCTTGTCTTTTACCGTCGTGACTGCCGTCCCGGCGGTGAGATAGGACGACCACGACACGTCGTAGGTGAGCGATTCGCCGACCGGAAACGGAACGGTGCGTTCAGCCGTCGGCGCTGGAGCACTCGGACGACTGACCGCAGGTGTCACCGTCTGGCGCGCAGAAGCCATGAGCGCGCTCGCGGCGATGGCGACAAGGGCGGCCGCTACGCCGATGCGTTTCATTTCTCGCGATAGTATATTTCAATGGATTCTCCGCCGACCCTCACGCCCGCGGGCGCGACGACGCCTCTGGGCATTCCCGGATACACCTTCGCCGATCTCCACGATCCTGAACGGCTCGGTTCGTTGTACGACCGCTTTTGCGAGAGCGTCGAGGTCGCGGACGCTGCTCTCTGGCGCGAGTGGGACGCGTATCGAGCGTCGCCCGACTCCCTGGCCGGCACGCCCGTCGCGTTGTCGAACCTGCTCGTGGCGATGGCGCCGCACGTCAGCCGTTTCGTGACGCGGCTGTTTCAAGTCGGCCCGCGCATCGAGGCCCTGGCGCAGGAAACGCGCGATCAGGACGACCTGTTCCGCTTCAAGGTGGACTTCGTCCGCCGCCGCGCCCTGCCACTCACTAAAGGCGGGGCGCATGTCGAGGCCACCGCGGAAGACGGCGCGGTGGTCGTACGCTTGACGGCCGGCGCTCCGCCCAACGATCTCGAGCTGGCCGTCGCCCGCGCGGGCTGCGCGCTGCTCGACGCGGAAGCGGCGGCGCGCCCCTCGGCGGTTTCGCCGGCGTCGGGCTCTGCTGGCGCCGGAGCCCATGTGCCGGACCCGGATATCGAGAGCCTGAAGCGCTGGTGTGCGGCGCGACTGCACGACCGGGTGTATCGCGGCTGGGTGATCTTCCGGTTTCCGGAGACGCTCGATTACTGGCGCCTCGTGGATGTCCAGCGGCCGGACGCGCGCGTACCCGAAGCGATGATTGGCCCCGATTGGCGCCTGCGCCGGCGCGACGGCTTCGCGCTGACCGACACGCGCATGACGCCGCGCGATGTGCTCAGCGAGATCCATTACTGCGTCCTTTGCCACGAGCGCGACAAGGATTCGTGCTCCAAGGGGATCCATGACAAGGACGGCAAGACCGCGGCGAACCCGCTGGGCATCGAGCTGAACGGGTGTCCGCTCGACGAAAAAATCTCGGAGATGCACACGCTGCGCAAGGCGGGCGACGCGATCGGCGCGCTCGCCCTGGTGATCCTGGACAACCCGATGTGCCCGGGGACGGGCCACCGGATCTGCAACGATTGCATGAAGGCCTGCATTTACCAGAAGCAGGAGCCGGTCAACATTCCGCAGATCGAGACCGGCGTGCTGACCGACGTGCTGCAGATGCCGTGGGGCGTCGAAGTCTACGGACTGCTCACGCGCTGGAATCCGCTGAACGTCCGGCGTCCTTTCGCTCTGCCCTACAACGGCAAGAACGTGCTCGTGGTCGGACTCGGGCCCGCCGGGTACACGCTGGCGCACTATCTGGTGAACGAAGGCTTCGGCGTCGTCGGCATCGACGGCCTGAAGATCGAACCGTTGCCCGGAGAGATCACCGGCACGGACAAGGCGCCGCCGCGGCCGATTCGCGACTGGAGCGAGATTTACCGATCGCTCGACGACCGGGTGCTCGAAGGCTTCGGTGGCGTCTCGGAGTACGGCATCACGGTGCGGTGGGACAAGAATTTCCTGACGCTCCTGCATCTCACGCTGGCGCGGCGTCACGGGCTGAAGATGTTCGGCGGCATCCGCTTCGGCGGCACGATGCCGATCGAGGATGCGTGGGCCTACGGGTTCGATCATGTGGCGATTGCGGCGGGCGCCGGCCGGCCGACGATCATCGACATGAAGAACAACCTGATCCGCGGCATCCGGAAGGCCAGCGATTTCCTCATGGCCCTGCAGCTCACCGGCGCCTTCAAGCGCGAGGCGCTCTCGAACCTGCAGGCGCGCGTCCCGGCGGTCGTCATCGGCGGCGGCCTGACGGCGATCGATACGGCGACCGAGCTGATGGCGTACTACCCGCTGCAGGTCGAGAAGACGCTGCAGCAGTACGAGGCGCTCGGCGCGGAGATCGGCGAAGCGCGCGTGCGCGGCTTCTACGACGCGGAAGAGATCGCGCTGCTCGACGAGTACTTGACGCACGGACGCGCCGTACGCAACGAGCGCGCGCGCGCCGCCGTCGTTGGCGATCCGCCGGATTTCGTGCCGCTGATGCGCGGGTGGGGCGGCGTCACGCTCGCGTACCGCAAGCGCATGGTCGATTCGCCCGCGTACCGGCTGAACCACGAAGAGGTCGTGAAGGCGCTCGAGGAAGGCATCGTCTTCGCGGAGAATCTCAATCCGATCGAAGCCGTGCCGGACGAGTACGGGGCGGTCCAAGCCATGATCTTCAAGCGGGAGGGGCGGCCGGCCGATTCCCCGGATCCGGCGACCGTGACGCTCCCGGCGCGCACGGTCCTCGTCGCGGCCGGGACGACGCCGAACATCACGTATGAGAAGGAAAGCCGCGGCACGTTCCGCCTGGATGCCAGGAAGAAATTCTTTCAGCCGCACGCCATCGCGCTCGACGACGACGGCCGCCGCCACCTGGCGCCAGACGCCAGCGGGTTCTTCACGTCGTACGATGCGGGCGGAAAGTTCGTCACCTACTACGGCGACAACCATCCAAGGTATGCCGGCAACGTCGTGAAGGCGATGGCCTCGGCCAAGGACGGCTTCCCGCACGTGGTCGGGTTGTTCGCCCGCGAGCTCGCCGCGCTCGAGCCTTCGGCGCAGCCGGCGCGCGACCGTGCGTGGCAAGCGCTCGTGCAGCGACTGGACGACGATCTCACGGCGCGCGTCGAGGATGTCGTCCGTCTCACGCCGACCATCGTCGAGGTCATCGTGAAGGCGCCAGCCGCGGCGCGGCATTTTCACCCCGGGCAGTTCTATCGCCTGCAGAACTACGAGTCGGCAGCGCGGCGAACCGGCGGTCGGCGCGCGGTCCCCCTGCTGATGGAGGGCATCGCGCTGACCGGCGCGTGGGTGGACAAAGAGAAGGGCCTGCTCTCGATGATCGCGCTGGAGCTTGGCGTGTCGAGCCGGCTCGTCGCCTACCTGAAGAAAGGCGAGCCGGTCGTTGTCATGGGGCCGACCGGCGCGCCGACGGAAATTCCCGAAGGGCAGCACGTGCTCCTGCTCGGCGGCGGGCTCGGCAACGCGGTGCTGTTCTCGATTGCCAAGGCGATGCGCGCGGCCGGCAACAAGGTGATCTACTTTGCCGGCTACAAGAAGGGCGAGGATCTGTTCAAGCGCGAAGACATCGAGGCGGCGACCGATCAGGTGATCTGGAGCACCGACACCGGCGCGGCCGTGGCGCCCGGCCGGCCGCAGGACGCGCACTTCCGCGGCAACATCGTGCAGGCGATGCTCGCGTACCAGCGCGGCGAGCTGGGCGAGCGTCTCGTGCCGCTCGACACGGTCGATCGCATCATCGCCATCGGATCGGATCGGATGATGGCGGCCGTGAAGGCGGCGCGTCACCGCGAGCTGGCGCCGCATCTCAAGCCGTCGCACGTCGGCATTGCCAGCATCAACTCGCCGATGCAGTGCATGATGAAGGAAGTGTGCGCGCAGTGCCTGCAGAAGCACGTCGATCCGGCGAGCGGAGCGGAGACGATCATCTTCTCGTGCTTCAACCAGGATCAGGACATGGACCGGGTGGACTTCCCAAACCTCGCCGCCCGCCTGCGCCAGAACACCGTGCAGGAAAAGCTGTCCAGCCTCTGGCTGAATCATCTGCTGGCGGGGCAGGCGTTCCCGCACGTCTAGCGGCCGCGCAACGGAGGTCGCGCGAAGGCTTTAGCGCGGTTTTCGATTCGATGTCGCGCGACGGCTTTATTTAGCCGAGCGCCGCGCGGCGCCAGAAACGCTCGGCTAAAACCGTCGCGCTACGTCTACGCGGATGTCGAAACCGCAATAGCCGAGCGTGCAGACCGCTCCAGCGAGGGCTGGACGTCCGGACTTACATTGGGATAGCATTGGATTATGGAATTATCCCATACAGGCTCCGTTCATGGTCCAGCCGATGCGCGCCTCGGTCGCCTGCTCTTCGAGGTGTCGCGCCGTGCCGAGGCGATGGGGCTGGTCGATCCGCTGCCGCCCGGACGCGTGGATCTCGAGACCGTCCGTCACCTGGCCAGCCGCGTCGGACGCGCCGGAATCGCCGCGGCGACCGCCGCACACCTCAACAACGTCGAGCCGCCGAGCCGCGACGAGCTGGCCGGTCTCCTCGAAACGATGATCGCCGCACTCGAAGCGTCTCCGGTTCCGAAGTTCGAATGGGGCGGCCTCGGGCGGGTGTTCGATCCCGAGGCGCTGGCCGACCTGCTGCACGTGTCGGTCTCGAGCCTCAAGCGATACGAGTCGGGCGATCGCGGCACGCCGGACGCCGTCGCCGCGCGGCTCCATTTTCTCGCGCTGGTCGTGGGCGATCTCGCCGGCGCGTACAACGACATCGGCGTACGACGCTGGTTCTCCCGCAAGCGCTCGCAGCTCGACGGACGCGCGCCTGCGGCGTTCCTCGAAGCCGACTGGGATCCGGACGACGAGGGGCCTGCGCGAGTGCGGCGGCTGGCGCGCGAGCTCGTGACGCTGTCGGCGGCATGATCGTGTTCCGCCAGGTCGATGCGCGGTATCCGTTCCTGTGGGAGGGCGGCGGGCAGCCTCCGGGCCGCTGGCACGCGCGGGACGAAGGCCCCGCCAATTATTTTTCCGATACGCCCGACGGTGCATGGGCCGAGCTGCTGCGGCACGAGGAAATCACCGAGGCCGAGGACGTGCTCGCGATTCGACGCCAGCTGTGGGCGGTGGACATCGGCGACGCACCGCTCGACCCGGTGTCGACGCCGGCGTCGGTGGTGAGCGGCGGACCGGAGACCTACGGCCGCTGCCAGGCGCATGCGCGCGCCCTTCGCGCCCGCGGCGCGAGCCGCCTCACGGCGCCCTCGGCTGCGCTCGTCCCGGGCGGCGCGCGCGGCTGTCACGTCGAAGGGGGTGTGGTGCCGGCAGCGCCCCGCGATGGCCGGGTTGTCGTCCTCTTCGGATCGCCGGACGGCCTGACTGGCTGGATGGCGGCGGAAGAGGCGCACCCCTCAGTCGATCTTCTGGCCCGCGTCAACCATTACCGGAAGTAAACTCGCCCGATGCTGCAGCTCTGTGCTCTGGCCGCCGCGCTTGCCGCGGCGCTCGTTGCCGGGCCTTCGATCGCCACCGACGTGAGCGGCGTCGCCGCGCTCCGCGGCGAGCCGCGGAGCGTCAGCGCAGCGGGCACGACCCGCGCCGACACACCGCTGCTGACGATCGAGAACCCGTCAGCGTTCGACCCCGACGTGGCGAGGCTGCGCGTCGTCTTCGTCGGTGGACTCGATGGCGACGTGGAATCCGCCCGCGCGGTGCTCGCCGCGGTGCGGTGGTTCAAGATCACCGCTCCGCCGGCGATTCGCGCCCGGTGGAATGTCAGCGCGCTGCCTCTTGCGGATCCCGATCACCGCGCCAACGGCCACCCGTTCGTCTTTCCGCCCGACTCCGGATTTTTCAACGATGCCGATCAGCCAGAGAGCCGCTACGTCTGGCGCTGGATTGCGTATCAGGCGCCCGATCTCGTGATCGACGTCCGAGCCGATACCACGTCGCCTGATTCGCTGGCGACGGCGCTCTCCGATCCCCAAGCGTCGGGACTCGGCGCGGTGCCGGTCGACGTGATGCGCGCGAGCGACGTGATGCGCGCGGTTCCGAAGATTCTGGCGGCGGCGCACAATCGATCGGCGCTCCGCGACGCGATCAACAGTCGCGTGACGCGAGGGCCACTGGCAACCGCGCGCATCCTCGCGCGGCGCTATCCGCAGATGCCGAGCATGAGCTACATCCCGACGGTGGCCTGGATCAACACGCTGCGGCTCGCGATGATCACGGGCGACGACGCCTGGCGCGTGAAGGTGCGGGATCAGACGCATCCCTGGATCGCCGGCGGCACGGTGGCGGCCGACGATCGGAAGCAGCTCACGTCGCTGGCCGGCTACGCGATTTTCGGCGAGATCGCCGTGACCGATGGCAATGCCACCGCCCGCGCCCTGCTGCACGAGAGCGCGGCCATCGTCGCTGCGCGAAAGCCGGACGGCGTGTACGAGGCCGGCCGCGGCTGGACCGACGACATGTTCATGGCCACGGCTGTGCTCGCACGCACCGGGGATGGCCGCCTCCTCGATCTCGCCGCGCGCCAGTTGATCGACTACGCAGGACGTCTGCAGCGGCCGGACGGCGTGTTCATGCACGCGGTGGACGGCCCGGTGGCGTGGGGCCGCGGCAACGGCTTCGCCGCGCTCGGCCTGATGGAAGCGCTGTCGGCGATTCCGCAGCCGCATCCCTCGCGCGCGCGCCTGCTGGAAATCTATCGCCGACAGATGGCGGCCATGAAGGCGAACCAGGCCCCAGATGGCACGTGGCGCGAGATCATCGATCAGCCCGGCGCCTATCGCGAGGAAACGGCGACGGCGATGCTGCTGACTGCGATGGCTCGCGGCGTGCGCCTCGGCTGGATCGATACGTCCTACCGGCCGATCATCGTGCGCGCCTGGCGTGCGCTGTCCGCGCACGTTGCCGACGATGGCGCGTTGGTGGATGTGTGCACGGGCACGGGCGCCGGTCCCACTCCGCGCTACTACCTCGATCGCGCGGCGATCGACGGCGCTGATGATCGCGGCGGCGCGATGGCGCTGCTTGCCTCGATCGAGATGTACGAGGCGACGAAAGGCCGCAGGGAATAGCGTCCCACGCGCGCGAGCTCGACATTTCCCGACATCTCCGGATGCGGGCTGTGGTCCATGTCTTGCCTATGACGGGGTGCCGTGTTCGATCGGGCCCCTGCTCAGTTCAGTCAGAGAACGCTCCCGGCGATAGTGGCTGGGCTGGCGTTGCTGTGCGCGTCGATCAGCTCGACCGTTCCGCTCTCCGCCGTCTCGACTCACGACACGGACATCCGGGAAATCGTCGTCAAAGGGGCTGATTGGGCGAACGGCGTCACGGCGTCTGTGCACGACTTCGTGATCGTTGCGCCGCCGGCGCGCTATGAGGAGTGGCGCGTGCGCGTCGCAAACGGCGACGTCGTGCGCCTCGTCACCGCCGGCGATCTTATCCGGCGGCCTGGAGCCGCCGGATGGCGCTTCGAAGCGGTCGGCCATGGGCAAACAACCGTGGAGTTCGTGGCGATCGTCACTTCTGGCGAAAAATCTTCCGTTCCGAATGAACCTCATTTCACATTGCGAGTCACCGTGCGATGACCGGGGCGGCACCTGCGCGAGTTCTGATTCCATTTCTGCTCTGTGTCGTGGTCAGCGCGCTGAACGTGGCGCTGATCCGGGGCGAGCGCGATGCGGCCGACGTGCGCGAAACGGGCGCCACGTTCGGAGCCGGCGCGCTGCACTTTCGGCTGATGCAGCTCACCGACCGGTTCGGGCGCGTGCCGATCGACGCGTACACGCAGGCGAAGCATCATGTCGATGCGATGAAGGTGCGGACGCGGGCTCGCCGCGCGCAGGCGGACGCCGCCCGGCAGGCCGCTGCGCCGGCAGTCTCGTCCGGCGCGGCGACGACGCCGGCCGCAAGCGCTGCGGCCGCCGCGCAGACCGCAGGAACTGGGGACGTTCGTCCCGGCGCCTGGCGTTGGCTCGGCCCGGGCAACATCGGCGGACGGATTCGATCCCTGGTGATCAACCCCTCGAATCCGGACATGATGCTCGCCGGCAGCGTCGGCGGCGGCATCTGGAAGACCATGAATGGCGGCGCCCAGTGGTTCGCCGTTGACGACTTCATGGCGGTGTTGTCCGTCTCTTCCATGGTGATGGACCCGACGAATGCGAACACCATCTATGGGGGCACGGGCGAGGGCTACAACAACGGCGACGCCATCCGCGGCGCGGGCATCTTCAAGAGCACCGACGGGGGCGACACGTGGACCGGGCTCGCTGCAACCACCAGCGACCCCGCGTTCTGGGCGGTGAACCGCCTCGCGATTTCGCCTGACGGCAAGGTGCTGCTGGCGGGCACCGCGAGCGGGATCTATCGAAGCACCAACGGCGGCGCGTCGTTCACGCGGAGCCCGTCGGGCATTTCGAGCCAGGACGTCCTGTTCCACCCGACGGACAGCCGCCGCGCCGTCGCCGCCGGATGGGGCAGCATCGCGTCGTCGAGCGACGGCGGCCTCACGTGGCAAACGGCCACCGGTTTTCCGTCCACGCTCAGTGGACGCATCGAGGTAGCCTACGCGCGCAGCGCCCCCAATGTGATCTATGCGTCCGTGGACGACAGCGGTGGCGCCCTCTATCGCAGCAGCGATAGCGGCGCGACGTTCGACTTCGTGGTGGACGCCCAACTGCTCGGCGACCAGGGATGGTACGACAACGCGATCTGGGTCAATCCGAAAAACAGCAACGACGTCATCGTCGGCGGTCCGTTTCTGCATCACACCCTGGACGGCGGCTTGAACTGGCACAGCCTGAGCGGTCCTCACGTCGACAATCACGCCATCGTCGAGCAACCGGGGTTTGACGATGTGAAGAACCGGACCGTGTTCGTCGCCACTGACGGCGGTATCTACAAGACCTCGGACATTCGCCCGGCGTCGGGTGCGGCGCCGGTTTTCCAGTCGCTCAACAACAACCTGGGCGTGACGCAGTTCTACAGCGGCGCCGGCAACACGACGACCGGCGTCATCATCGGCGGCTCGCAGGACACCGGGACGCTCGTCTATCAACCCGCGTCGGGTGCGTCCTGGGCTCAGGGGCTGGGCAGCGACGGCGGCAGCACCGCGGCCGATCCTGGCGACCCGTCGCTCTTTTACGGCGAGACGATCTATCTGTCGCTGTATCGAAGCACGAACGGCGGCGCCGGCTTCGCGCCGATTTCCAGCGGCATCGCCGACGCGGGACACAACGCCAACTTCATCGCGCCTTTCGTGCTCGATCCGAACAATCCCAACCGGATGCTTGCGGGCGGCGCCAGCCTGTGGCGCACCGAGAACGTAAAGGCGGCGTCGGCGCCCGCCTGGTCGCAGATCGCCGGGGCGGGCCCCGACTTCATCAGCGCGATCGCGATCGCTCCGCGCAACTCCGACATCGTGTGGGTCGCCCGCTCGTTCGGCAAGGTCTACCGCACGACGAACGGCACCGCGGCCGCGCCGACGTTCCAGTCGCGGAACGCGCCGACGAACGCGAACTTCGTGACGCACATCGCGATCGATCCCTTCGACGCCAATATCGTATACGTCACAACCGGCAGCTTCGGATCGGCCAACATCGTGAAGACCATCGATGGGGGCGCCACGTGGACGACGGCCACGGGCTCCGGCGACAGCGCCCTGCCGGCGGCGCCGGTGCACGACCTCGCGATGGATCCCGTGCACGCCGACACGATTTACGCGGCGACCGAAGTCGGCGTGTTCGTCAGCACCGACGGCGGCGGCACCTGGGATCTACCGCAGGACGGCCCGGCCAATGTCTGCGTCGATCAGCTGTTCTGGATGGGGACGAACCTGGTGGCGGCCACGCACGGCCGGGGGATGTTCGCCGTCGAGACCAGCGACGCCGGCGCGCCGGCGATCGTGCTGACGCCGACGCACGTGGACTTCGGTGCGCAGACGATCGGTACGACGAGCGCACCGCACACGATTACGATCGCCAACTCCGGCACCGCCGCGCTGCACGTGCGCTCGGTGTCCCTGACGGGATCGCAGGCGGGCGCGTTCAGCGTCGCCGGACCTTGCGCGGGCGCGACGCTTGCGCCAGGCGCGTCTTGCGCGGAACAGCTCGTGTTCCACCCGACGGCGGCGGGCACGCAGTCGGTCGGTGTGTCCGTGGCGAGCGACGCCGCGCCGACTCCCGAGTCCGTGCCGGCCAGCGGCGTCGGCACAGGCGGGCAGTCCGGAACGTCGCTGCCGTCGCCGTGGCTCTCGACCGACATCGGCAGCGTCGGGCCGGCGGGCAGCGCGTCGTTCTCCGGCAGCACTTACACGCTGACCGGCGGAGGCGCCGACATCTGGGGCGCTGCCGACGCCTTCCAGTTTGCCTACCGAACGCTGTCGGGCGACGGGGCGGTCGTGGCGCGCGTCGCGTCCGTGCAGAGCATCGCTGCATGGACCAAGGCGGGCGTGATGATTCGGTCTGCGCTCAATCCGTCTGCTGCGCACGCCTCGATTTTCGTGACGCCCGGCAAAGGCGTGGCGCTGCAGTATCGCGCTGCGGCCGGCGGCCTGTCGTCGAATGTCGGCGCGGCCGGGACGGCGCCACGGTGGATCAAGTTGTCCCGCGCGGGATCGGTGGTCACGGCGTCAACATCGCCTGACGGATCGACATGGTCCACCGTCGGGCATGCCACCATCAGCGGGCTGCCCTCGACGGTCTTCGTCGGGCTCGTGATCTCCAGCCACGATGCGACACACCTCGCCACCGCCGCGTTCGACAACGTCAGCGTCACCGCGTCGTCTGCGCCGGCCTCCGGGCTTCCAGCGGGCTGGTTGACGGCGGACGTGGGCGCCGTCGGTGTCGCCGGCGCCGCCACACAGAGCGGCGGTACGTTTACGGTAACAGGCGCAGGCGCGGACATCTGGGACAGCGCCGATGCGTTCCGCTACGTGTACGAACAGTTGCCGGGCGACGGCTCCGTCTCCACGCGCGTGGCGACCGTGCAGGACGTGCACGCGTGGACGAAGGCAGGTCTGATGATCCGGCAGTCGCTCGATCCCGCGTCGCCGCAGGCCTCGATGTTCGTGTCGGCGGGCAAGGGGCTCGCCTTTCAGCGGCGCCTGAGCAAAGGCGGCCTGACCTATCACACTGGTGTGGCTGGTGCCGCGCCGGAATGGGTGAAGCTCGTGCGCGCCGGCCGCCTCGTCACCGCCTTCGGATCGAAGGACGGCGTCAGCTGGACGGCGATTGGTCACGCGTCAATCGATATCTCGGGAGCGGTCTGGGCGGGCTTCGCCGTGACGAGCCACGACGCAGGAGCGCGAGCGACGGCGACGTTCGATCACGTCGGCCAGTGACGTTGAGTATGGCGGGCGCATGCGCCGCCGGTCATGCGACGCGCCAGCCTTCGGTCCGCAGCGAATTCATTAGTTCGACGGACCGTTCGATCAGCGTCGTCGGCTCGTCCACTTCCTCGACCGACTCGCGGCCGTCCGGATGCGTGATGACAACACGATAGCGATGATCCGCGCGATCGCGCAGAATCTCGTAGCGAAGCTTCTGTCCGTCCCTGTCGAAAAACCAAATCATCTCGCCACGAGAATACAACAACGTCATAACGAAAGTGGGCGGTGTAACGCGCGGGATCGACGTGCGCGTGGCGTTGCTGCACTCTCGGTGACGTTGTTGTCGTGTCGTGAAACAGAAATGCGCACGACATCGCGCCGGCCTGTCGGCCATCGAGAGCGGCTAGTCGGCGGCGAAGACCGCGGCGCCGAGGAGGCCCGCTTCCGCGTTCAGAATCACCTTCACGGGCATCGATCCGAGCATCGCGTCGAGCGGCGGCTTCTCGCGGAACGCGCGGAGGAACGCGCCGGTCGTCAGCGCCGCCAGGATCTTCGGCGCGATCCCTCCGCCGATGTACACGCCGCCAGTGGCCACCGCGCGCAGCGCCATGTTGCCCGCTTCGGCACCGTAGGCCTCGACGAACATGTCGAGCGCCTCCACGCAGCTAGCGCAGCGATGTGCGAGCGCGGCGGCGGAAATGTGCGCGGGCGCATCGGCATCCGCCAGGTCGATGTTCGCGGCGCACGGCGCGTGATGGGTCGCGCGATGGAGGTTGATCAGGCCGCGTCCCGAAATGACGTGCTCGACGTCGGCGCGTCCATATTGCGCAATCAGGCCGCGCGCCAGGGCGAACTCGCGCTCGGTGCGCGCCGGAAAATCCGCATGGCCGCCTTCCGACGGCGACGGCACGAACCGGCCGTTCAGATTGTGCAGGAGCGCCTCGCCCAGTCCGGTGCCGGCCGCGATCAACGCGATGTTGCCGCCCGGCAGCACCGTGCCTTCCTGCAGCACGTGCACTTCCTTGTCGTGCAGGACCGGCACCGCATAAGCCATCGCCTGCAGGTCGTTCAGCAGCGCCACGCGCGACAGGCTGAACGCCTTGGCCACCGTCCTCGCCTCGACGCGCCAGGGGACGTTGGTGAGGTCAGCCGACTCGTCGATCACCGGACCGGCGACGCCGAAGCACGCTGCGTCAATCGCCTGCGGCGCCGTTCCCTGGCCGCTGATGAACTCCGCGATCATCGAGGGCAGATCGGCATAATCGAGGGTGCCGAACGAGCGGACGGCAACCGGGCGCGGCCGCGCCGTTCCCGGATCGTACAGGCCGAGCAGCGTCTTCGTTCCTCCGATGTCGCCGGCGAGCAGCATTGAAATCCTTGACTTCCCCATCATTGTCCTTCATCTTTGACGCCGTTTCCCCCTGGCGCTCACTCGGAGCGGAGGCCGTTTGACGTCATCCTCGCCCGACCTCTCTCATCGTCAGTCACTCGAGGGACAAGTCGTCGTGTTCACCGGCAAGCTCAGCTCGCTGGGCCGCAAGAACGCGCGCGCGCTCGTCGCGCGCCTCGGCGGCGCCACCGGCGACGACGTGAACGCGAAGACCACGCTGCTGGTGATCGGTGCCGAAGGCTTCGGACCGGCGGCCGAGGTCGAAGACGCCGACGCGGCGACGCCGTCCGCGCCGGACGCCGCAGCATCGGATGCTCCGCCGGAGCCGGACGCGAGCCGGGCCCGCCGCCGGAGCCAGAAGCTCAAACGCGCGGAGGAGCTCAACGCGCAGCAGGAAGGCGTCCACATTCGCGTCATCAGCGAAGACGAGTTCTGCCGGATGACGGGCGTGCCGACGCCCGAGTCGCTCAAGCGGCAGTACCACGCGATGCGCGATCTGCTCGCGCGCTACCGCGCGCTGCGGGAGGACCACCTTCGATATCTGGTGAAGTGTGGCGTCATCCGCCCGGTCCATCGCACGAACGCCGACACGTTCTTCGCGTTTCCCGACCTGGCGGCCATCAAGGAGGCGAACGACGAGCTCGATCGCGGCGGGTCGTTCCACGCGATCGTCCGCACGCTGATCGCCACGCGGCAAGGGCAGCTCGCCTTCGACTTCCGCCTCGACGCTGCGCCGGCGAAGATCCTGGCGCTGCGCCGGCCGGCGGCGCGCGAGACGACGCCGGTGCCGGGCGCCACGTCGCCCAGCGTGCGCGACACCGCCGTCGCGGAGGAGTTCTTCCGCGTCGCGTCCGCGCTCGACGATGGGAACGAAGCCACGCTGGAAGAAGCGGCGGCCGCCTATCGCAAGGCGCTCGAATACGATCCGTACCTCGTGGCGGCGATCATCAACCTCGCCAACATCCACTACAGCCGGGACGAGCTCGCGGAAGCGCAGGCCCTGTACGAGCGCGCGATCGGCCTCGAGTCGGACTTCTTCGAGGCGCACTTCAACCTCGGCAACATCTATCACGACCTCGGACGCTTCAACGAAGCGCAGACCTGCTATCGGGAGTCCCTGCGGTTGAACCCGTTCTACGCCGACGCGCATTTCTATCTTGCGGTGACGTTCGAGAAGATGGGCCTGTCGCAGGACGCGCTGCCGCACTGGCGCTCGTATCGTCAGCTCGCGCCGCACGGAGAGTGGGTCGAGCTGGCGAGGGAGTTTTCGGAATGAGCGAGCGCGGCGGACGCCTTGCGCGCGACCGCGTCGCGCGTCAGTAGCGGTAGTCTTCCGCTGAGCGCTTCTTCGGCGTACGGCGCAGCTTGTAGAACGTGCAGTCCGGGCACCACGCTTCGGGGTCGAACCCGGTCGTGCCCGCCATCGGCAGGACGTCGCGGTGTCCGCAGCACTCGGGACCGTCTTCCGGCGGACGCCGCCACCGGCAGGATTTGAACTTCGTCACCGCGGCAGACACGAGGGGCTCGTCTGCCGGGGTCTCTTTGTGCGCCTCCGCCGTGCCGGGCATCGGCGATGACGACGGAAACGGGAACGTATCAGCCATCACCCTCTTATTCTAGACGAACGCCGACGGACTTTTCTAGCAAAGCCAGCGCTTGCCGCTCCTCGGGCGCGACCAGCGTGATCGCCTGACCCACCTCGTCCGCGCGTCCCGTCCGGCCGACGCGATGGACGTACGCGTCCGGCGAATCGGGCACTTCGTAGTTGATCACGGTATGGATGCCGTCGATGTCGAGGCCACGCGCGGCGATGTCGGTGGCGACGAGCACTTTGTATTTTCCGCCCTTGAAGCCCTCGACCGCCTGCCGCCGTTGATCCATCGTGCGATCCGCATGGAGCGCCACGCATCGCACGCCGGCCGCCGCGAGCTTGCGCGAGAGGCGATCCGCGCCGATCTTCGTGCGCGAGAAAATCAGCACCGGTCCTTCGGGCTTCTTGAGGTGCTCGATGAGCCACTCGATCTTCTGGCCATTGGGCACGACCTGCACGCGATGCGTGATCGATTTCGCCGGCGCGCTGCGCTGGCCGACCTGGACGTACTTCGCGTCGTGCACGATCTCGAGCGCGAAGCGCACGACGTCGTCCGGCATCGTCGCCGAGAAGAGCAGCGTCTGCCGGATGCCGCCCATGCCGCCGATGATGCGCTTGACGTCGGGCCAGAAGCCCATATCCATCATGCGATCCGCTTCGTCGAGCACGAGCAGCTGAATGCCGGTGAGGTCGGCGTTCTGCTGGCGCATGTGATCCATCAGACGCCCCGGCGTGGCGACGATGATGTCCACGCCGGCTTTGAGCGCGCGTTCCTGCATGCCCATTTCGACGCCGCCGTAGACCGCGGCGCTGGTGACCGACGTGTGGTACGCGAGGCCGTGAATCTCGTCCTCGATCTGCACGGCCAGCTCGCGCGTCGGCGCGAGCACGAGCACGCGGCTGCGCGCGGCCGCCGCCGCGCCGTCCACGTCGGGCCGCGGCGTCGTCAGCAGCCACTGCAGCATGGGGACGACGAACGCGGCCGTCTTGCCGGTGCCGGTTTCCGCGCAGGCGATGAGGTCGCCGCCGCCGAGCGCCAGCGGGATGACCGCCGTCTGCACGGGGCGCGTGTGCGTGAACCCGAGATCGCGGATGCCCTCGAGCAGCCGCGGGTCGAGGTTCAGCGAGGTGAATGGCACTGGCGTCGTGTCACACGGTGTGGCCTCGAGCGCCGGGGCGTGGGAGGTGGAACGATGGGCGTGCGCCTGCGGGGCGCGGTGCGATCGGCCGCGCGGGGGGCCTGGTCGTCGCCGTCGTCCGTGACTGCCGGGTGTATTGGAATTCAATCCGTGTTCTGGCTAGCGCGCGCGGAAGGTGATGATGCCCCGGACCGGATCGTACGGCGAAACGCCGACGGTCACGCGATCTCCTGGAACTACCTTGATGCGAAAGCGGCGCATACGGCCGCTGAGCTGGGCCAGCACTTCGTGTCCGGCGTCGCACTGCACGCGGTATAACCCGCCACTGTGAACCGCGACCACGGTGCCTTGCATGTCAATGAGATCGTCCTTGCTCAACTGCTAGCGATCCTTTCCTTCAAACAATTATTGTGCCACATCTCCTATCTGGTTCGCCAGTCATATGATTGAGCGCCCGATAAGCCCAACCACATGACCGGATAACCCCAACTTCCCAACTTCCCAAATCCTCAAATCCTCAAATTCTCAAATTCCCGAGAGTCTCCTCAACGCCAGCGTCCCTCGACGAGGAACCAGCCGCGGTGATCGCGCTGCCAGTGCGCGGGCACCCACACGGCGCGCGGCCGCGGTGGACGCTCCCAGCGGCCCGGCACCCAGGCGTAGGCGCGGCCGTTCCACGCGTGATAGCCCGACACCCAGACATATCCGGGCCCCGGGGCAGTCACGCGGGCCTCGACGATTGGCGCCGGCGGCCCGACGCGAACGTAGACGCGGCCTCGGGGCGTTGCGCACGCTGGCGCCGCGAGCACCGACCCGGCCAGCGCGGCCACGCACAACAGGGATCGACAGAGCGGTCGTATTCTCATCGTCGATGTTCCTCCTGCTTGAATAGACCGCCGTGGGGTGCGCGGGGTTAAATCGCCCGCACCGCGTCTTCGACCTGCTTCGCCAGCGCTTCGTAGTCGTCCCCGTTCAAATGCATCGGGGCGCCGAAGGCGACGCGAATCCGTCCGAAGCGAGCCATCTTCCACGTGTGATGCAGGACCTTGTCGAGGCCGTCGAGGCGGACCGGCACGACCGGTACGTTGAGGCGGGACGCGATCATCCCGATACCCGGCCTGAAGCGATCGATGGCGCCGGTCTCGGTGCGCCGGCCTTCCGGAAAAATGAGCACTGAGAAGCCGTCCTCGAGCACTTCGCCGATGTAGCGCAGCGTCTGCCTGGCTCCGGCTTCGCGCTGGGGCAGCGGAAACGCGTTGAAGAACAGCGAGGAGAGGTAGTAGTTCAGGCTGTTCGTGAACCACTCCCGGCGGCTGTACTGCGCAGGAAAAAAATGCGGCTTGAAAAATTCCTTGGCCATCGCGGGCGCAACGCGATATCGCCAGCGCCGCGGCAGAGCCGCCATGATCATAGGGCCGTCCATGTGGCTCTGATGATTTGCGGCGAAGATCACCGGCGTGTCCAGATCGCGCAGATGCTCGCGCCCTTCGACGCGCATCCACGCGAACAGCCGGCCGATCGGCAGGATCCATGTGGGCAGGCTCACGCGGCGGATGGCGCGCGCGAGCAGCGATCGGTTCCACGAGGGGAAATCGATTGGCTCGGCCGGCGCCGCGGCCTGCTCTGGCGCCTGTTCGACGAGCGTGCGCAGCTGGCTCAGATCGCGTGCGTCGGCGAAGGCGCTCTCGTCGATGCGCGTCTGGAAGGCGTCCTCGAGCGCGACCATCAGCTCGACGCGATCCAGCGAGCTCAGCCCGAGCTCTTCGATCGTCGTCGCGGGAGAAACGTCGTTGCGGCCCGCGTACTTCGCGATCAGGGCGGCCAGCGCATCCGAGCCGGCCTTCACGAGCGGCGGCGTGGCGCCGCTCTTCACCCAGTCGCGAATCGCGGCGCGCTTCAGCTTGCGCGTGCCGTCGGTGCGCGGCAGCTCGGGCTCCGGCCAGATCAGCGCACGGCGAATCTTCTGTGGATCGTCGAGCTGCGCGTTCGCCTGCCGCACGACCGCTTCGGCATCAGTGCCGGGCCCGAGCACCAGCACCGCATGTACCCGCTCCTCGGATCCGATCGGCACGCCGACCACGGCGGAATCGCGCACGCCGGGAATCGCGTTGACGACGCGCTCCACGTCTTCGGGGAAGACGTTCAGCCCTTCGGGCGTGACGATCATCTCTTTCTTGCGTCCGCGGATGAACATCTGGCCGTC
>DATATJ010000048.1:0-2436 GCA_036268855.1 Vicinamibacterales bacterium | reverse complement strand
CACGCCGGGCTGCGCAAGTCGATGCCGGCGATGATGGTCGCCGCGGGCATGGTACTCAGCCGCTTCGCCGGCTTTATCCGCACCTATTTCTTCACCCGGTATCTCGGGACGTCGACGATCGAGGCGGAGGCCTTCAACCAGGCGGCGAGGATTCCCAACTTTCTACAGAATCTGCTCGGCGAAGGCGTGCTCTCGGCGTCGCTGATCCCGGTGTACTCGGGCATGCTGGTCCGCCAGCAGCAGGAGGAGGCCGACCGCGTCGCACGCGCGGTGCTCGGCATGCTCGTGTTGATCA
Source organism: Vicinamibacterales bacterium (assembly GCA_036268855.1). Taxonomy (GTDB): domain Bacteria; phylum Acidobacteriota; class Vicinamibacteria; order Vicinamibacterales; family CAVVIG01; genus DATATJ01. Next base: position 2,141 of record DATATJ010000048.1, on the reverse strand, counting down.
CGTCCATCGTCGTGTTGATCAGCGTCGTGTTCACCGAGCAGCTGATGCCTTTCTTCGCCTGGGGCTTCGTCGGCGAGGAGCGCGCGCTCACGCTGCACCTCGTGCGGATCATCTTTCCGGGCATTGCGCTGCTGGTCTTCTCGGCATGGTGCCTGGCGATTCTCAACAGCCACCACCGGTTCTTCCTCGCCTACGTCGCGCCGGTGCTCTGGAACGCCGGACTGCTCGGCGCGCTGCTCTTTGGGCCGCACAACGATCCGCGCACGCTCGTCACCTGGGTGGCCTGGGGATTCGTGATCGGCAGCGCGCTCCAGTTCGGGGTGCAGGTGCCGGCGCTGTGGCGGATCATGGCGCCTACCTGGACGCGCAGGCGGCACGAGATCAACGAGCACGTGCGGGAGATCGTGTCGTCGTCGATTCCGGTGTTCTTCAGCCGGGGCGTCGTGCAGGTGAGCGCCTACATCGACTCGCAGATCGCGACGAAGCTTCCCTTTCTTGGCGCGGTGTCCGCGCTCACATACGCGCAGCAGCTCTTTCAGCTGCCGGTCGGGCTCTTCGGCATGGCGGTCTCGTCGGCAGCGTTGCCCAGCATGTCGGCGGCGGTGTCGAACGACTTGCCTGACCTGCTGCGCGAACGTCTGCTCGGCAGCCAGCGCGCGATCGCGGTCCTCGTGATTCCGTCGATGATCGGCTTCCTCGCGTTCGGCGACGTCATGGTCGCACTGCTCTACCAGCACGGCAAGACGACGCACCAGGACACGCTGCTCATCTGGGCGACGCTGGCCGGCTCGTCCGTCGGCCTGCTCTCGACGACGATTGCGCGGCTGTACTCAGCGGCGTTCTACGCAATCAAGGACACGCGGACGCCGATGCGATTCGCCGTGATTCGCGTCGCGATCGTGTCCGTGCTCGGCTATCTGCTGGCGATTGTCATTCCGCCGTTGCTGCGCCTCACGCCGGAGCAGCATCGTTACGCGACAGCCGGTCTCACCGTGTCCGCCGGTCTCGCGGGCTGGGTCGAGTTCGCGCTGCTTCGGCGCGCGCTGCAGCAGCGCCTCGGGGCCGTGGGGATCCCGCTGTCATTTCTCTTCAAGACATGGCTGGTCGCCGTCATCGCGGCGCTACCCGCGACGGCCTTGCGCTGGGCGCTGCCGGCGCACCTCGTCCTGATCCGCGGACTCGTCATTCTCAACGCGTACGGCTGGGTCTACCTGGCCCTTGCGCACGTCTCCGGGCTGCTGGGTTTCGGCGAAGTGATCCGGCTGTTGACGAGGGGAAGACGGCGAAAGTCGACTTGAGGCGTGGGATCAAGTCAACTCACCAGATCACCAAATGCCAGTAGCATGTCGTAGTGTCCCGCCGCCTGCCCTCGAACATGAGCTACACGTTCGGCCCCGGACCGGTGACGCCCGCCGTGCGCGGGATCATCGCCGCGGCGATCGCGGTGTTTGTCGTCGAGCTGTTCGCGCCGGTTGAGACGGTCAGCTGGCTCGGCCTCACGCCGGCGGCCGTGATCGGGCAGGGCAAGGTCTGGCAGGTCGTCACGTATCTGTTCGTCCATTCGCCGACGTCGTTCACGCACATTCTGTTCAACCTGCTCGCCGTGTGGATGTTCGGCGTGGACCTCGAGAAGCGCTGGGGCACGGCCGGCTTCCTGAAGTACTTCGCCATCACCGGCGTCGGTGCGGGCCTCACGATTCTGCTGCTCTCGCGGCTCTCGTGGGCGCCGCTGCACGCGATGTACGACGTGCCGACGATCGGCTGCTCCGGCGCGGTGTACGGATTGCTGCTCGCGTGGGCCATCCTGTTTCCGAACCGTCCGATTCTGTTCATGCTGATCTTCCCGATCTCGGCGCGGGCGTACGCGCTGATCCTCGGCGGCATCGCGTTTCTCTCCGCGCTCTCGGCGACCGGCGGGCCCGTGTCGAACGCCGCGCACTTGAGCGGCCTCCTGATCGGCTGGCTGTATCTCAAGGGTCCGCGCAATCTTCGGCTCGAGCTCGAGTACTCAATCGCGCGCTGGCGCATGCAGCGCGTGCGCCGTCGCTTCAGCGTGCACAAGGGCGGCCGCGACGACTGGGAGCACCGCGTTCATTGAGCATGCGGCGCGCGACGCTCGCGTTCCTGCTCGTCCTCGGCCT
>DATATJ010000047.1:0-14458 GCA_036268855.1 Vicinamibacterales bacterium | reverse complement strand
CTGACACCTGCGTGGCCCCGTTTTGCTCTATAACTGAAGACGGACCATGCCGCGAATCAATCGGATCTACCTGAGGCGCTGACCGATTTGCCGAATCGTCTCGTCATCGCATCGAACCGTCTGCCGGTGAGCACGGAGATCGCCGACGGTGAGATCGTGCTATCGCCGGCCTCAGGCGGCGTCGCCACGGGGCTCCGCGCGTGGCACGAGCGCTCGTCCGGCGTGTGGGTGGGCTGGCCTGGCACGTTGACGCGGTTGTCGAAGACCCAACGCCAGCAGGTCGATGCGCAACTCGCGGCTCGCCACATCGTGCCAGTTCATTTGACGCGACGCGAGGTTCGCGAGTACTACGACGAGTTTTCGAATGGCGTGCTCTGGCCGGTCTTCCACTATCTGATCGATCGGCTGCCCCTCGAGGCGGCGACGTGGGAGAGCTACCGCCGCGTCAACGAACACTTCGCCGACCGCATCGCCGAACAGTATCAGCCAGGCGACTTGATCTGGGTGCACGACTATCAGCTGCTGCTTGTACCCGGTCTGCTGCGCCAGCGTCTACCCGATGCGCGGATCGGCTTCTTCCTGCACATCCCCTTTCCTGCCGGGGAGGTCTTCCGCATCCTGCCGTGGCGCCGTGACATCCTCGAGGGCCTGCTCGGCGCGGATTTGATCGGGTTTCACACCTATTCGTACGTCCAGCATTTCGCCGCCGCGCTCTCGGACGTGTCAGGTACCGAGCCGGAGGACGATCGCGTCTGGGTGGACGACCGGCCGGTCAGGCTCGGTGTCTTCCCGATGGGCATCGACGCGACCGCCTTTCGGGATCTCGCGTCATCGGCTGACGTCGACGCCCAGGTCGAGATGATTCGTCGCGAGGCTCGCGGCCGCAGGATCCTTCTCGGAGTCGATCGCCTCGATTACACCAAAGGCATTTCCCGCCGGTTGTTGGCGCTGGAACATCTGCTCCGGGACGACCCGTCGTTTCGTGAACGGATTCGGCTCATCCAGGTCGCGGTGCCGTCGCGGGACGCCGTACCAAGTTACCAGGAGCTCAGTCGCGAGGTCGATGGTCTGATCGGCCGGATCAACGGCACATACGGCACGGCGACGGCGGTCCCGATTCACTACCTGCACCAATCCGTGACGCGGGAGCAGCTCGTCGCCCTGTATCGCGCGGCCGACGTGATGCTCGTCACGCCGCTGCGCGACGGCATGAACCTCGTCGCGAAGGAATACGTCGCCTCGCGCACCGACGATGACGGAGTACTGGTGTTGAGCGAGTTCGCCGGCGCGGCCGAAGAGCTGCACGAAGCCGTCCTCGTGAACGCCTACGATACGCGCGACCTTGCGGCCAAAATCCGCAACGCGTTGGACCTGGGGCCGGACGAGCGCGCCCGTCGGATGCGCACGATGAGGCGCCGCGTGATGGCGCACGATGTCCACCGGTGGGCGGACGAGTTCGTTCGCGCGCTCGAACGCGACACAGGATATGAGGCGCGGGCGACACCCGAAGAAGCGCTGAAGGACGTGACGGCCCGTGTGCGAACGGCGGATGTTCTGGATCTGCTGTTGGACTACGACGGAACGCTGGTGCCCATCGCGCGCACGCCGGAGCAGGCGGCGCCGGACGCCGCGCTCCGGCGCCTGGTGACAGGCCTTGCCGAGCGCCCACGCACCCATGTGCACATCGTCAGCGGACGACCGCGACCGTTGCTCGAGGAGTGGCTCGCGGCGCTGCCCGTCACATTGTGGGCTGAACATGGCATCTGGGTTCGGCCCGAAGGCGAGACGGCCTGGCAGACCGCCTTGGACATTTCCCATCTGCAGTGGCTGGATCGCGCGCGCGCGCTGATGGAGGAGTTTGCGGCAGACACGCCCGGTGCGTTCGTCGAGGAGAAGAGCGCCTCAATCGCCTGGCACTATCGTGAGGCGACGCGTGCATTTGGCGCCGCGCAGGCGCGCAAACTGCGTGTCGCGCTGGCAAAAACCCTCAGCGACGCGCCAATCGACGTTCTGGAAGGCAAAAAACTGCTCGAGGTCCGCCCTCGCGGCGCGGGAAAGTCGATCATCATGCAGTGGCTGTTGTCGCACGAGCCGGCGCCCACGCTGATCGTGGCGTTCGGCGACGACCGGACCGACGAAGAAATGTTCGCGGCGCTGCCTCCGGGATCCGTGTCGGTCCATATCGGACGTGGCGCCACGATGGCGACGCATCGCTTGCGCGACTGGACGGCCACGCGGAACTTTCTCTCCTCGCTGATCGCATGAGCCGATACCTACAGGCACGTCGAGCTCAACGCGATGCTATCGGCCAGCTGGACCGGCTACCTCGTCCGCGCATCGGACGTCTCGTTCCACAACCTTGAATCGCCGCGCATCCCGCCATCTCGGCTTTTTTGATTTCTCCGTGGCGCCTCTCCAACTGTGATAATAACTGTCCGATCGAACGGCCTCGGAGGTGCTGGATGCAGATCCTGTCGGGGCAGTTTTGCGGCACGCAACTCGCGAAGCGTCACGCCGCCGGCCTGCACGTTGTCGAGAGCGTGTTCCTGCCGAACGAAACACTGCCGTGGCACACGCACCAGTGGCCGTACTTCACCTTCGTACTGCGCGGCGGCTACACCGAGGAATGCCACAGCCGCAGCTTCGACATCGCCGAAGGCGACGTGGTTCTGCACGGCGCCGGAGAGGCGCACGCCGACCGCATGCACGATGCCGAGTGCTGCCTGCTCAACCTGGAATTCACACAGCCCTGGATCGATCGGATCGCCGTTTTTGGGGCCCGCCTCGACTTTCGGATTACGTGCAATGGCGGCGAATTTCTCCAACTCGGGAAACGCCTGCACCGCGAGCTGTGGAGCGACGAGCGGATCTCGGCGCTCTGCATTGAAGGGCTCGCGCTCGAGCTCGTCGCGCACAGCACACAATACAAGACGAAAGACGTCGGGCCACCCTCGTGGCTGCTCACGGCCATCGATTACCTGCGCGCCCATTTCACCGGCTCGCCGTCGCTGGTGGACGTCGCCGACGCGGCCGGCGTCCACCCGGTCCATCTCGCGCGGGAGTTTCGCCGGAGGCAGGGCGTCACGGTCGGCGAGTACATCCGGAAGCTGCGCGTCGATTTCGTCTGCGACGAGCTGGTCGGATCCGAGCAGCCGATCGTTGATGTCGCGCTCAAGGCGGGCTTCTCGGACCACAGCCATATGACGCGCGTCTTCCGCCAGGAGACCGGCCTCACGCCGTCGGAGTTCCGCAACCTGCGCCGCCACGGCTGCGTCTTCGAGCCGCACAAACATCCGCGTCCGGAAGATCCGGCGGATGCGGAAGAGCTCGATCGCCTCCGCTAATCGCGTTCCAGCGCTAAGCCCGTTCTAGAGCGGCGGCCGCCGCCATCTGTCTAATCGGCACATTCGACGTGACGTGGACGCGTCGCCGGCACGCCGGAGCGTGCTGGAACCACGGAATGGCGGCAACTATGAGCTCACGAATAATTGTGCGGTTGGCGTGGCGCACGGCGGTTGCCCTGCTGCTGCTCGTGGCGGCCGCGACCGACGTCGTCGGCCAGGCCAGCAGCGGCACGATTGTCGGCACCGTGCGCGATTCGAGTGGCGCGATCCTGCCGGGCGTCACCGTCACGATCCGCAACGAGGGCACCAACGCGTCGCGCGATGTCGTCACAGGCGCGAGCGGTGACTACAGCGCGCCGCTCCTCCAGCCAGGCAACTACGAGTTGACGGCCGACCTCGCGGGCTTCGGCAAGAAGGTCGCGAAGAACATCAAGCTGGAGGTCAACCAGACCGTTCGCATGGACTTCTCGCTCGGAGTGGCTGGCGTCCAGGAGGACGTCATCGTGACGGCCGCGGCGCCGCTCATCCAGGTGGACACGTCGTCCACCGGCCAGGTGGTCGGGCAAGTGCAGATCGCGAGCCTGCCTCTCAACGAGCGCAATTTCGTGAACTTCGCGTACCTCGCACCCGGCGTGCAGATCGACGCGGAGAACACGCTCGTGTCGAGTCAGGGCCTGGCGCTCAGCGCCAACGGGGCGCGGGAGATTTCGAACAACTTCCTGCTGGACGGCATCGACAACAACGACCTGGTGATCAACCAGTACAGCGCGCTCCCGTCGGTGGACGCGATCCAGGAATTCAAAGTGCAGACCGGGACCTACTCGGCGGAATTCGGCCGCAGCTCCGGGGCGCAGATCAATGTCGTGCTCAAGAGCGGGAGCAATGCGTTTCACGGCACCGGTTACGAATACCTGCGCAACAGCCACCTCGACGCGAAGAACGCATTCGATCAGCCGGGCGAGACGCCGCGTCTCGATCGCAGCCAGTTTGGCGGATCGCTGGGCGGACCGGTCGTCAAAGACAAAACGTTCTTCTTCGCGTCGCTCGAGTACCTGCGTTTACGGCAGGCCGATACGCGGCTGGCCACCGTGCCCTCACAGGTCCAGCGGAGCGCGGCCCTGGCCGCTGTTCCGCCTGCGCTTCGCAACCAGGCCGGGGTCAACATCTTCAATCTGTACCCGGCGGCGAACGTCGGCGACCCGCAGACGTCGAACACCTTCGTGTCGGCACCACTCATCGAGCAGAACCTGCCGCTCTTCTCGATCAAAGTCGACCAGGTCGTGACGCAGCACGACAACATCGCCGGCCACTACGCCCTGTCGTTCGGGCACCGGGTCAACCCGTTCGATCCGCTGGCGCCCTTCACGCAGCTTCCCGGATACGGCACCACGGTGGACACCGATGGCCAGAACGGAGGCGGCAGCTGGAATCACATCTTCAGCGACGGCGTGCTCAACGAATTCCGCGGGGGCTTCAACGGCGAGCACGGCATCTTTCTGCAGGCCGATAAGACCGACTACAACGCACAACTCGGGTTCCCGAACGTGCTCACGGCGCCGATCGATCTCGGCTACCCCAACGTGTCGGTCGCCGGCTTCGACGGGATCGGGCAGCCGACGAACACGCCGCAGGACCATCCGACCTACACCATCCACCTGATGGACAACTTCGTCTGGAATCCCCGTCTCGACGGCGGCAAGCACCAGCTCAGGATGGGCGGCGAGTTCCGGCGCTATCTCTATCACCTGCTGTTCGACACGACCGCGCGCGGCATCTGGAGCTTCAACGGCGCCGCCACCACACCCTCGCTCGTCCAGTTGCTGCAGGGGCTCCCATCGACTGCCCAAACTGTGAACTCGGAGGTCAACATGGATTTGTACGCCACGTCCTACGGGGCGTACCTCCAGGACGACTATCGGATGACGTCGAATCTGACGCTCAATCTCGGCGTCCGTTACGAGTACAACGCGCCGGTGACCGAGGGGCACAACGAATTGAGCGTTCCCGATCTGAGCCCGGCGTCGGCGACGTGCACGCCGAAGCCCGGCTGCGAGTTCATCGTGGCCGGCACGAACGGCATCCCGGATGCGACGTACCTTCCCGATCGCAACAACATCGCGCCACGCGTCGGATTCGCCTGGCGTCCCCTCTCGTCCGACAACTTTGTCGTCAGATCGGGGTTCGGCATCTACTACGACGAGCTGCTCCTCAACGCTCAGCTGAACGCGCGGCTGAACCCGCCGTTCCGGATCACACAGACCATCGTGAACCCGGGCGCCGCGACCATCCAGACGATCGTCACCCAGCCGCCGTCCCAGACGCCGCCTGGCGGCACGTCCATGTCGTTGAACTATCGCGACCCCTATCAGCAGCAGTGGAACGTCGGCACACAAGTCACGCCGATGCCTTCGCTGCTGCTCGACGCGAGCTATGTCGGCAGCCGCGGCGTGGACCTGGCGCGCTTCCTCCGCGTGAATCAGCCTCTGCCCGGCCAACCGGTGCCCTTTCCGCAGTTCCAACCGACGCTGCAGACCATCAACAACAGCGCGAGCAGCCACTACAACGCGTTGCAGCTGAAGATCGAGAAGCGGAGCGGCAACGGGCTCAACATGCTCAGCGCGTACACCTGGTCGAAATGCCTCGACGATGGCAGCTTCTTCGGCTCGAGCTCGTCAGGCGGCACAACACCGCAGAATCCGTACGATCTCGCAGCGGAAGAGGGCCGGTGCCAGTACAACACCGACCATCGCTTCGTCACGAATGTCGTCTATCAGCTGCCCTTCGGATCGAATCGCCGGAGGCTGACGAGCGGTGCGCTCAGCAAGATCTTCGGCGACTGGGACGTCAGCGGGATCCTCACGCTGCAGAGCGGGCATCCCTTCACGGTGACGCGTGGCGTGCCTCAGAGCGGGACGGTGCCGAGCGGTGGATCCGATCGGCCGGACATGGTCGGCGATCCCAACGTCGCCGGACCGGTGGCGGCAAATCCGACCTGCGTTGCGCCGACCGAGATTCACACGGCGCTGAACTGGTTCAACCCGTGCGCGTTCATGGCGGCGCCCGGCCGCTTCGGCACCGCGCCGCGCGGCAACCTGATCGGCCCGCGATTCGACAACCTCGACGTGTCGCTGCTTCGCGAGGTTCCGTTGTCGGCGAACCGGCTGCGGTTCGAGCTCCAGATGTTCAATGTGTTCAACACCGCGCAGTACAACCTGCCGGTCGCCAACTTCGACTCACGGAATTTCGGGCGGATCCTCCAGGCGAACGCCGGGTCGCCGCGGCAGTTGCAAATCGGCGTGAAGTACATCTTCTGACTGACAAAGGATTGTGTTCATGCGAACGCACCTGCTCGCACTCCTCATCTTTATCGTCGCAACGGCGCTGCCATCGACCGGTGTCGTCGCCGGGCAGGCGCCGGGCGGGCCGGCGCCCGGCACGTCGGGCGTCACCGTCCTCCATTTCGGGAAACTGTGGGATGGCAGCAAGGTCGTCAACGATCCAGTCGTCGTTGTCGAGGGGGACCGGGTGAAGTCGGTCGGCAGCGGGCCGTCGGCGATCCCGCCCAACGCCCGCGTCGTCGACCTCACGCGGCTGTACGCCATCCCCGGCCTGATCGACGACCACACCCACATCACTTACTGGGCGGAGGCACACCCGCGTCCCGGCGTGCGGCCGCTGCAGACCAGCATGGGGCTTCCGACCGCCGTCCGCGTGTTCATGGCGCAGGAAAACGCCCGCAAGTCGCTCGAGGCCGGCTTCACCACGGTGCGCGATCTCGGCGCGCAGGAGTACGCGGATCTCGCGATGCGCGACCTGATCAATCGAGGCGCGATGGTCGGTCCACGGATCTTCGGCGCGGGCTACGGTCTGCATACGACCAGCCGGGCGCCGCGCGCCGGCGAAGTGCTGGTGCCCAGCGGTGGTGAGGCCAACGGACGCGCCGAGGTCCTCAAGGCCGTCCGCGAGCAGGTCGCCGCCGGCGCCGACGTGATCAAGATGTTCGGGTCGGTCGGCGGCTTCGACAACGTGAACACGACGCAGACCTTCACGTTCGAGGAAATGCAGGCGGCGGTCGAAGTGGCTCACGCCTACGGCAAGAAGATCGCGATCCACTCGTACGGACCGACGGGCGCACGCGACGCCGTGCGGGCTGGCACTGATTCGCTCGAGCACGCGGTCGACATCGACGACGAGACGCTGCAGGAAATGGTGAAGCGCGGAACCGTGTACATCCCGACGGTGGCCCACAATCAGAACTACTGGGACAATGCCGACTGGTACGGCTTCGCGCCCGGATACGCGGAAAAGTTCAAGGACTATATCGACCGCAACAAGGCAACGCTGCGGCGGGCGATCAAGGCGGGTGTGCGGATCGGCATGGGCTCGGACGCCGTATTCGTCATGTGGGGACACAACGGTCTCGACCTGCCGATCTACGTGCAGTGCGGCATGACCCCCGAGCAGGCGCTCGTCGCCGCGACGCGGGTGAACGCGACGCTCCTGCCGGCCGAGAAATCGCTCGGGGCGGTCGCACCCGGGTATTTCGCCGATATCGTCGGCGTCCAAGGCGACCCGCTGGCGGACGTGAACGTCGTGCTCTCAAACGTGCGGTGGGTGATGAAGGGCGGCCAGGTCGTGGTGAACAAGACCGATGGCGGACGCACCTCTCCGCTCGGCGTGGACCGGCGGCACTGAGCCCCGGACGCGTGCGATGCACTCGGATCTCGTCTGGCTGACGATCGAGGAGGTGGCGCCGCTCGTCGCCAGCCGTGAGGTGTCGCCCCGGGAGCTGCTGGATTCGGTGTTTCACCGCATTCAGCAGTACAACTCCGTCCTCAACGCGTATTTGACGCTCGACCTCGAACGTGCACGAGCCGACGCGCGACGCGCCGAAGCCGAGATGCGGCGCGACCGGTATCGCGGCCCGCTGCACGGGATCCCGATTGCGCTCAAGGACAACATCTGGACCGCCGGCCTGCGCACCACCGCCGGCTCGAAGATTCTGGCCGACTTCGTGCCGACGGAAGACGCGACGGTCGTTCGCCGGCTCCGCCGCGCTGGCGCCGTGATCGTCGGCAAGACGAACATGAGCGAGTTCGGGTACGGCGCAACGAACAACAACGCGCACTACGGGCCGACCAGGAACCCGTGGAACCTGAGCCGGACCACCGGCGGATCCAGCGGCGGTTCGGCTGCCGCCGTCGCCGCGGGCCTCGCCTTCGCGGCGCTCGGCACCGACACGGGTGGGTCGATTCGGATTCCGTCGGCGTTGTGCGGCGTCGTCGGACTGAAGCCCACGTTCGGCTACGTGAGTTGTCACGGCACGATGCCGCTCGTGCCCGAGTACGACCATGTCGGACCGATCGCGCGAAGCCCCGGCGATGCGGCGTTGATACTGAAGGCTATCGCGAGCCGCCGCCGCGATCCGCCTGCCTCGTCGAAAGCCGGAAGCCAGAGCGCGCGCGGAGCAGCGGCCTCCGGCGGCCGCGCGTTTCACCTCGGACGTCCGCGTGATTACTACTTCGATCGTCTTGCACCGGACGTCGCGCAGTGCGTCGATCGCGCCATCGCGGCGCTGGAGGGCGCCGGCGCCAGCGTCCGCGAGGTGCGTCTTGCGGATCTTCAGCAGGCGACCGATCGGTGCACGCCATTTGCGTACGCCAAAGCCACGATGGTCCATCGTCGCATGGGCTACTTTCCTGCGCGGGCCAGCGACTACGGTGCGGATGTGCTGAAGCGACTGCAGAAGGGCGCGGAGGTGCTGGCGATCGACTGCGCGGCCGCCGATGACGCGCAGCGGACCATCCGTGCGGAATTTGCCGCTGCCCTCGCGAACGTCGACGCGATCGTCGCACCAACCGTACCCGTCGGCGCTCCCGCGATCGGCCAGACGACGGTCCGGTTCGGATGCGATGAAGAGAGGGTGCGGTCCGCGCTCATCCGGCTCAATCGGCCGGCAAGCATCGCCGGCCTGCCGTCGCTGACCGTGCCGTGCGGCTTTGACCGGGACGGCCTGCCTGTTGCGGTCCAGTTCGTCGGCCGCGCGTTCAGCGAGGCGACGCTCCTGCAGCTTGCGGACTTCTATCTGCAGAACAGCGGCACCACCGTGCGGCGCCCGGCGGCCGTATAGCACGATCGTCCCGTTACTTCATCATCGGCGCGAGCTGCCATCCGGTGTTCAGCCACTGGCCGTCCTTGAACACAAAGACTTCCGTCGCCATTCCGCGTTCGGAGTGCGACTCTCCGCCGGTCGCCAGATCCATCTCGTACGACGTATAGAGGATGGCCGTGTTGCCGTAGACCTGAATCTCCGTCGACGGGAACGCGATTCTGGCCAGCTTGCCACCGCCGCTTGCGAAGCCGCGCGAACCGTCCAGCGTGGACGTGCGGGTGCCGAGTGTCCTCGAGCCCGGCTCGATCGTGATCAGTTCAGGCGGGAGCAGCTTCATGAGCGTCGCCTGGTCGCCGCCAAACCATGCGCGCCAGACCGACTCGCGCGCGTTCATCAGCGCGGCGCGTTCGCTCGCGTCGAGAAACCGGCGTTGCGACATCAGATCGGACACCGCATCCGGATGCAGCGAGGTGTTCGACGCGACCTGTATCCACCCACCAGCGTCCTTGTGGTAGACGTCCACGAAGGTGAGCTTCTGCGTCGTCTTCTCCGCGCCTGCCAGGCGGTTCACGTCCGCCTCGAATGACGCCACCGCGGTGTCGCCATAGAAGACGATGTCGAATTCGCCGATGTGGTAGCCGACCATGCCCTGATTCTTCGGCACGTCCGGCGGAAAGGTCGCCTCGTTCATGTAGCCATCACGACCGCGAATGACGTGGCCGGACCACGGCGTGAAGCCGCGCCACTCGGCACCGTGCGTCGCCTCGAGCTTCGCACGGTCTTTGTCGACAAACGCCTGGAAAATGCTTTCGATGTGCGCGCGAATGGCGGCTGCGTCGTCCGGCCGGTCCGCGCCCCGCGTCTGGGCCGCGGCACGCGATGACATGACGATGACGGGCAGGAGGACGGCGAGCAACGCGAGGCGGCCACGCAGGGTGTTTTTCATGGTTCCCTCCCGCCGGAATGATACTGCTGACTGCCGCAGTCATCTTGGCGTATCCGGAACTCGATTCGTTTCTCACTGAACCACTGTTTGATGGATGAGGTTCGACGTTGGCTTCTCTTCTGTTTGCGTGCCCGGCGCGGCAGTTGCAGTCTTTCAGGGCATGAACTGCTGGTGCCGTGTGGCGGTTCTGGCCGTCGCTGCAAGTGCGGCGGCGGCACCGTTACGAGCTCAGGCGCTGAGTGACACGCGACCGCACCAGGTGCTGAGCGATGCCGCAGACGCGGATACATTGCATCGTTCTCACGCCACGAGCGATTCGCCAGCGGTTGCCGGTCGCCTCGGACGGTTGAATCTCCCGGCCACGGTGAAGTCAGTGAAGGACGCGCTCACGACGACGCGTCAGATGCGAGCGACCGATGTGACCGTGGGCGCCGCGCTGCTCGCGGCGGCGACGCGCGGCCGCCATCCCGTCTCATACGCCGCTGCCGTCGGAATCGAAGCGATACGACTCGGATTGCGGAAACCGAATGGCGTCGAGCCGTCGTATGACGTGCGCCCTGAAGTCGGCCGACACCGGATCGCCATCATGGTGAAGAAGACGTTCTGACGGTCAAGCCGTTCCACACATCCCAAGCAGCCGATCGCCGCCAACCGGCCGATCGCACCTTCCTCTTGACACCCTAAATGAGCCGCGGCATCATGCGGGTACATCTTGACGCCCCAGAGGAGCGCCGTGGAGAAACTGGACATCCCCCAAGGCACACTCGACTTGATGATCCTGACGATCCTCGTGCGCGAGCCGATGCATGGCTATGGGATCTCGCAGCGGCTTGCGGTGCTCAGCCACGATCAATTTCACGTCAACCCAGGCTCGCTGTTCCCCTCGTTGTATCGCCTGGAGCAGGACGGCAAGTTGAAGGCCGAATGGCGGGCGACGGCAAATAACCGCCGTGCCAAGTACTACCGCCTCACGGCCTCAGGTCGACGCCAGCTTGAACGGCATCGAGCGCGGTGGAACCGCGTCTCCTTCGCCGTGACCAGCGTGTTGGAGGGCGCATGACGCTCCCGCATCGCCTGATGTCGATGCTGCGGTGGATCGTACGCCGGGACAGCGCCGAACAAGACCTGCACGATGAAATGCAGGCGTTTGTCGACATGGCCGCTGCGGACCGGATGCGCGACGGAGCGTCGCCGGCCGAAGCGCGGCGAGCCGCCGTCATTGATCTCGGCGGCGTCGAGCAGACGAAAGAGCGCGTACGCTCCGGCCGCCATGGCGCGTGGCTCGACGATGTCGCGCGTGACGTGCGCTATGCGCTGCGGACCTGCGCTCGCAATCCTGGCTTCACCGCAGTGGTCGTGATCACGCTCGCATCAGGCATCGGCGCGAACACTGCGATTTTCAGTCTCGTTGACACGTTGATGCTGCGCTCGCTGCCGGTGCGCGAGCCCGGGCAACTCGTCGAATTGCTCTTCAAGTACCCGCGCGACCCGCGCCTCAACATGTATGGGTGGAAGCATTACGAGCGGTTCCGGGACCAGAATCACGTGTTTTCCGATTTGGTGGCGATGTCGGCCGAGCCTGGTCATTTTCAGGTGACCGGGCCGGCCTACGGGCCTGAAGTCGTGGACGGCACGTACGTGAGTGGCAACTTCTTCGAGGCGCTCGGTCTGCAGCCGGCGATCGGACATCTGATCGGTCCCGAGGAGAGTCAGATCGGATCGCCGCGCGCGGCAGTCGCGGTGATTACCTGGTCCTACTGGCAACGTCGTTTCAATCTCGATCCCGCGGTCCTGGGCACACGCCTGGTCGTCGACAACGTGCCCATCACGATCATCGGCGTGACGCGGCCTGAGTTCTTCGGTCTGCAGCTCGGCATGGATCCGCCGCTCTGGATGCCCATCGCCCTGGAGCCGCGCCTTGAACAACCGAGTCGTCTTCTCGACGGATCGGCGCTCGTCTCTGTCGTGGGGCATTTGAAGAGAGGTGTGACCCGGGAGCAAGCGGCTGCGGAGATGCGCGTGCTGGACCGACCGCGGCTGGTCGAGCTCGAGGCGCGCGGCCATGACGTGCAATGGCGCAGCGCCACAACGGACGTGGAGCCGGCCGGCGCGGGCCTGTCGATCCTGCGCGATCGCTTTGCGAGCACGCTGCGACTCATGATGGCGGCCGTCGGTGTGCTGCTGCTGCTCGCCTCCGTCAACGTCGCCAGCATGCTGCTCGCGCGGAGCGCCGCGCGGCGGCGCGAAATGGCGGTGCGCGTCGCGCTAGGGGCCGGGCGGCTTCGAGTCATCCGGCAGGTGCTGACGGAGTCGCTGCTTCTCTCGACGTTGGGTGGAGGATGTGGCGTCCTGCTGGCCTATTTCGGCGCCCACGCGCTGGTGACGATCATCGGGTCCGGGCGGTCGCCCGTCGGCATGCCTCAGCCGCTTCAGATCCCCGTCCATCTCGACCTGCCTGTGCTGGCCTTCGCTGCTGGAGCGGCAATCACCACCACGGTGCTTTCCGGACTCGTACCCGCCTGGCATGCCTTCGTCTCGGCTCCCTCATCATCACTGCGCGAAATCGGCACCGCCGCGGAGACACGACGCTGGAGACGGTTCGGCCGGGGACTCGTGGTCGCGCAGGTGGCCCTGTCGGTGATCCTCTTGAGCGGCGCCGCGTTGTTCGTGCGGCATCTGACGGACCTTCGAACCGTCGGACTTGGTTTTCAGAGCCAATCGGTTCTGCAAATTACTCTTGACTGGTCTCGAAGCGGCTACAACCGCGAGCAGATCGGCGCCTCGAGCCGACAGATGCTGGACCGGATGGCTTCGGTCGCCGGCGTTCGCTCGGCGACGTTCGCCGCGATGACGCCCATTTCCGGCTCCGGCGGTGGTCAGTTCGTCAACATCCAGGGCTTCTCTGAAAGCCCGGACGACCGGCGCCGCGTGTCGTTGAACAACGTGGCGCCGAAGTATTTCGAAACGCTCGGCACACCGTTCATCGCCGGCCGCGACTTCGCGCCCGAAGACGAAGGAGGCCCCCGCGTGGCGATCGTCAACCAGGCGATGGCCCGCTATTACTTCGGCGCGAGCAGCCCCCTCGGCCGTCAATTCACATTCGAAGGTCAGGCCAGACCGCTCGAGATTATCGGCGTGGTGGGTGATGCGAAGTACAACGACGTGCATGACACGCCGCCGCGCACCGTCTACACGAATGCGTTTCAGGGCGGCAACCGCTGGACATTCGTGCTGCGCACCGGCATGCCGCCGATGTCCGTCGTTCCCCACCTCCGAAGCGTCATCCACGACACGCTCCCGAACGTCGCCATAGGCCGGATCACGACGCTCGCCGAACAGGTCGATGCGTCCATTCTGCCCGAACGACTGATCGCGATGCTGTCGGCGCTATTCGGTGTGCTCGCGGCGATGCTCGTCGCGATTGGTCTCTACGGTCTCCTGGCCTACACCGTCACGCGTCGTACGAACGAGATCGGCGTCCGCATCGCGATTGGCGCGACCGGCCGTGACGTCATCCAGATGGTGTTGACGAGCGCCCTCGGCCTCGTCTCGGCGGGCCTCATCGTCGGCGTGCCGGCGGCGCTGTGGGCAAAGAGCTACGCGGCTACCGTGCTCGCGACTGTTGCCGCGAGTCAAGCCGAAGCGCCGATCACGCTACCTGTGAACCCCATCGTGCCTGTTGCCATCGCGGTGATCGCGATGGTTGCGGTGGCGTTGGCCGCCTCATACGTGCCCGCCCGTCGCGCGATGCAGGTCGACCCGATGGCCGCGCTCCGGTGTGAGTGACGGCATTGATCCAGTTGCGCTCTCTTTCACCAGGCGGACGGCCGAGCCTAGCCGGCGGAAGTGCAGGCAGGCGCCGCCACCTATGAGTGCTCGTTATGGTTGGTTCTTCAAAGCCCCAGCAGCCCTTTAGTCCAGCGAGATGTGTTCGAGAATTTTGAGCGTTCTCAATTGCGAGTCTCCGTGGCTTAGTCCGTCACTCGATGACGACCGGGATGACCCTGGGAGTCGCCCCCTTTTCGGCCAGCCAGAATTGGTCTTCCTTCACGATAT
>DATATJ010000046.1:0-10038 GCA_036268855.1 Vicinamibacterales bacterium | reverse complement strand
TGAACCGTTCAAACAAGCGCGCACATCGGTCGATGCCTACCGAAACTTGTGGAGGCGGGGGGATTCGCACCCCCGTCCGAAGATGTAAAACCGACGGCGTCCTACGTTGCGTAGCCGCTCCTGAATGTTCGCCCCCGGCGTGAAGAAGCGACGGAAACCGCCGGTGACTAGTCCCGAAACATCTCATCGCCGCCGTTCGAGACAGCCGGCGGCGACCAGCCTACTAAATGACGTTCGACCCCCAGCGCGTAGGTAAGCTGGGGCGAACGCTCACAGGTTATTAAGCTGCGAGAGCGAGCTGCGTGTTCGCAGTTGTGGTTTTCCACCGGATTTACGAGTCAGTGGAGCTCGGCAACGCATCCGTCGATCATCAATCCCCGTCGAAACTAGTCGCCCCCTCAGGCCGACCCTCCATTGTACGCCGGACGGTCCGGAGAGCGTCAAGTGATTCTGTACGTTGAGGTTGCCGGGTTGGCTGATGCTTGACTTGGGTGTACCGCGACCCCCATAATGATGTGCGCCCCTCCACGTCAGCGTTGACGCATGACACTCGACGAGACACTGCACGATGCCTTCGAATCGCTGAGCGAACGCCTTCGCGCCGAGCTGAGGACCGCCGCCGATCACCTCACCGATAGCCTGCGGACCGAGCGCGATCAGCCCGAGGAGGAGCCCGTCCCCGTTCCCGCGCCCGCACCTGTACCTGCGGCGAACCCTGTAGATCCCGACATCGACCGCCTCGCGCAGGCTGTGCGATCGATTGGCGCCGCCCGATCCCTCAGCGAAGCCCTCGACACGCTGACCGATTGCGCCGGGCGGGAAGCCGCTCGTGCCGCCGTGCTGATTGTTCGCGGCGGGCGGCTTCGCGGCTGGCGGCTCGCCGGATTCGAGCCGGATGCCCCTTCGGCCGATAAGATCGACATCGCCGAAGACGATAGCGGTCTGCTTGCCGACGCCATCCGCACCGGCCATCCGGTGTCGGCGCGGGCGGGCGCGTCGAGCTCGGCGCCGTCTTTCGCCGCGGTGCCGGACGGGCACCCGTGCGAGCGTGTCGCGCTCCCAATCGCGATTGGCGGACAGGTAGTGGCGATGCTTTATGTCGATGAGGGCACGACAGCGTCCGGTGCGGCGCGCCGCGCGCTGAACGCCCCGCGCCTCGAAATCCTGGCGAGCTACGCCGCACGGTGCCTCGAAGCGCAAACGGCGTTCAAGGCTGCCCGCTGGCTTCTCGACTGCCAGGACGCCGCCATCGGCGTCCGCGATGCTTCGGTTCCGGAGCCCGAACCGCTGCCCGCCGCCGACGGTGCCGACGATGGGGATGCCGCCGCGCGGCGCTACGCGCGCCTGCTCGTGTCGGAGATCAAGCTGTATCACGAGCCGGCGGTTGTCGCCGGACGCCGCGCGCGCGACCTCGCGACGCGGCTCGGCGACGAGATTGCCCGTGCGCGTGTGCTGTACGATCAGCGTGTGCCGCTGCCGCTGCGTCAGCGGACCGACTACTTCAACGCCGAGCTGGTGCGGACACTTGCGGACGGCGACGCCACCCTGATCACCACTCCGCAGATGACGCCATGAAGATCCGCGCCCTCTTCGTCCTCGGGCTCGCCGCGTGCGCGTGGCCGGCCGCGGCGCAGCAGCCCCCCGATGTGGTGCTGTCGCCGACCAACCATCCACGGCTGCCCGCCGAACCGTCGCAGTTGTGGATGGCGCCGACGCCGTCGACACGCTCCGCTGCCGGCCGCTCGCGAACGGAGCACTCAGCGCTCGTCGCGGCGGTCAAGCTCGAGATCGACGCCGATTACGCCAAGGCGCTGCCGTTGCTGACGCCGCCGGCGGTGCAGCAGGGGCCGCTGGGATCGTACGCGGAGTACTACAAGGGCCTCGCGGAGCTCCGGCTTGGCCGATCGGCCGACGCACGGCGCACGTTCCAGGCGCTCTCCACCCACGATCCGACCGGTTATCTGGCCGAGGCGTCGGCACTCCGCGAAGCCGAGTGCGACGAGGCGCTCAACGATCAGGCGGCCGCCGTGGCGATCTACGATCGGCTCTCCAACACCAAGACGACGGCGCCCGACGATGTGCTGATGCGCCTCGGGCGGACGGCGCGCGCGGCCGGCGATCTGGACAAGGCGACCGCGGCGTTCTCGCGCGCCTACTACGAATATCCGTTCAGCGATCTCTCGGCGCTGGCCGCCGCGGAGCTCGAGACACTGCCCAACGTTCCCCAGCTGGCTCCCGGTTCCACGCGGTACACCCTGGAGCTCGGGCGCGCCGAGCGGTTGTTTGGCGGCAAGCGGTATGCGCAGGCGCGCTCGGCGTTCGAGAGCCTGCGGCCGGTGGCGCGCGCCGACGATCGCGAGCTGGTGGAGATGCGGCTCGGCGAGTGCGACTACTTCTTGAAGCGCACGCGCAATGCGCGCGACGAAATGCGCCCCTTCATCGACAAGGCGTCGCGCCAGGCTGAAGCGCTGTTCTTCTACGCGCTGGCCGAGCGCGAGCTCGGCGATCCCGACGACTACGTCAAGACCGTCCGCCGCCTGGCCGCCGAGTTCCCCGGTCAGAGCTGGACCGAGGAAGCGCTCAACAATCTCGCGTCGTACCGGATCGTTCAGGACGACGATCAGGCAGCGGACGAGACCTTCCGCGAGATGTACGCGAAGTTCCCGTCGGGCCGGTATGCAGAGCGCGCGGCGTGGAAGATCGGCTGGTGGGCGTACAAGAACGGCCGCTTCGCGGAGACCACGAGCGTCTTCGAGGCGGCGGCGGCGCAGTTTCCGCGATCCGATTACCGGCCGTCGTGGCTGTACTGGTCGGCCCGCGCGCACGACGCCCTGAAGGAGCCTGTGCTGGCCGACGCGCGCTACACGCTCGTTGCGGCCGATTATCTGAACTCGTACTACGGACGGCTGGCCCTCACGCACCTGGACAGCGCCGCGCAGCGGCACGCGATCGCGGACATCCAGCCGTCGGCCGATGCCGCGCCGCCGGCACCGGCGTTGCCGGCCAACGAGCCGGTCGTCCGCGCGCTGCTCGGCCTCGAGCTCTACGATCAGGCGCTCGACGAGCTCCATTACGCGCAGAAAGTGTGGGGCGACTCGTCGCCCATCCAGGCGACCATCGGCTGGATCGATCACGAGCGCGGCGACCTGCGCGCGGGCATCAACGCGATGAAGCGCGCGTATCCGCAGTACATGGCGGCCGGCGGCGAGAATCTGCCGCCGGATCTGCTCAAGGTCCTCTTCCCTGTGAACTACTGGCCGCTGATCCGGCGGTATTCGGTGGCGCATCAGCTCGATCCATACATGATCGCGGCGCTGATTGCGCAGGAGTCCACGTTCACCGCGGACGTCAGGTCCGCGGCCAACGCCTACGGGCTGATGCAGATCGTGCCCGCCACCGGCCGGCACTACGCGAGGACGCTGGGGCTGGCCAAGCGTTTTTCGCTCAATCTGTTGACGACCGCCGAGCCGAATCTGAAGATGGGGACCGCCTATTTTTCGGATCTCGTGAAGCAGTTCGGCGGGGCCCACTTCGCGCTCGCCAGCTACAACGCGGGCGAAAGCCGCGTCGCGCGCTGGATCGCCCAGCGCCCCGGCATTCCGCGCGACGAGTTCATCGACGACATCCCGTTCCCCGAAACGCAGGCGTACGTGAAGAAGATCCTCGGCACCGCAGAGGATTATCGCCGCCTCTACGGCGCGGACGCCGCGCGCGGCAGCGAAGACGAGGCAGACGATGCGCTGCCCGCGGTGGCGCACCAGCCGGCGCCTCCGGTCGCGAAGAAGGCGACGGCCAGGAAATCTGTCGTGAAGAAAGCGCCATCGTCCACGAAGAAGCCGACGGCCGGCAAGCGGCCGACGCATCACAAAAAGGCGACGGCGCGGAAGAAGAAGTCTGCTTGAAAATGTCGAAGCTTACAGGATCCAGAAGGGCCACGCAGTTCACCGAGTCGGTCATTCGCGAGATGACGCGGCTCAATCAGCTGTACGGCGGCGTCAATCTCTCGCAGGGATTCCCCGATTTTCCTGCGCCCGCGGCGGTGAAGGAGGCGGCCTGCGCGGCGATCAACGCCGACATCAACCAGTACGCGGTCACGTGGGGCGCGCGGCCGCTGCGCGAGGCGATCGCGCACGAGTTCACGCGGCGGTACGGCGTCGCCGTCGTGGCCGACGAGCAGGTGACGGTCTGCTGCGGGGCGACCGAAGCGATGATGGCCACGATGATGGCGATCATCGATCCGGGCGACGAGGTGGTGATCTTCGAGCCGTTCTACGAGAACTACGGCCCCGATGCGATTCTCTCCGGCGCGACGCCGCGCTACGTCACGCTGCACGAGCCGGACTGGACGTTCGATCCCGACGAGCTGGCCGCGGCCTTCAACGAGAAGACGAAGGCGATCATCATCAACACGCCGAACAACCCCACCGGCAAGGTGTTCACCCGCGAGGAGCTCGAAGCGATCGCCGCGCTCTGCCGGAAATGGGACGTCATCGCGATCTCCGACGAGATCTACGAGCACATCATCTTCGACGGGCGCCGGCACGTGCCGATGGCGACGATCGAAGGGATGGCGGATCGTACGATTACGATGAACGGGCTGTCGAAGACGTACAGCGTCACCGGCTGGCGCATCGGCTGGACGATCTCGCCGCCCTCGCTCACCGGCGCGATCCGCACGGTGCACGATTTCCTCACCGTGGGCGCGGCCGCGCCGCTGCAGGAGGCGGGCGCCGCGGCGCTCGCGCTGCCCGAGCAGTACTACATCGACCTGGCCGACGGGTACCGCCGCCGCCGCGATGTGCTCCTCGACATCCTCGAGCGGCACAATTTCACCTGCTATAAGCCATACGGCGCGTACTACATCATGACCGACATCGGCGGCTTCGGATTTGCCGACGACGTCGAGTTTGCGCGGTACCTGGTGAAGGATGTCGGCGTAGCCGCCGTGCCGGGGAGCAGCTTCTACAAGACCGGCGCCGGCCGGACGAAGCTCAGATTCTGTTTCTGCAAGAAGGACGAGACGCTGCAGGAAGCGGATCGGCGAATGGCGAAGCTCGTTCCGGTCGGGGCGCACCTGCATTAGTCCCGTCCAGAGATGTAGCGCGAAGGCTTCAGCCGAGCGTGTCGACGCGCGAGCAGCGCTCGGCTGAAGCCTTCGCGCTACACTGACCTGGAAACGGCTCCGTGGTGAGCCGAGCGCAGTGATCAGTAGCGCAGGACAGCTCCGAAATACATCCCCTTCAGCGTGAACGATCCCGAGTCGGTCTTGAACACGTAGCCGAGGTCCATCGATCGATACCCCGCCTTCACGCCGATGTGGTCGGTGAAGTTCACCGTCCCGTAGATGTCCAGGTCCACGTAGTGGCCCGATCCGTTTTTCACGATGTTGTCCGGCAGCTTGAATCCCGTCAGCTCGCCGGTGATCGAGATGTTGGGCACGACGTAGTAGCGCCCGATGCCGCCGATGGCGGGGATCGGCGCCTTCGCGTGATCGAACTCGTTGATCAGCGGCGTGGTGGTGGCCAGCGTGGCCGTCGCGTCGGTGTACTTCAGCTCCGTGATGACGCCGACAAAGCCCTGGTTCCTGACGATGAAGTCGTACTCGTAGCCGAAGCGGAACGCCTTCCAGTCGAGTGTCGAATCGACCGAGAGCCCGGCATGATAGAGCTGCCCGTTGAACGTGATGTTCCGGGGCAGTGTGCCGGTCTGGTTGAAGCTGATCGGGATGAACTCGAGCCGGAACTTGTGACGCCGTGCCGGCCGCAGCTGCAGCTCGAGCGCGGGAAATTTCTGGTCGGTGAGGCCGAGGTCGTGTTTGAAGTCGATGAGGTCCCCTGCGATCCCCAGCGACTCGCTCGACAGCAGAATAAGCGATCCCGGGAACCACAACGAGGCGGCGCCTTCGATGTGATAGTTCTCGCCGGTCGCCGGGTCGTCGAGCGGCCGCGGCTTGAACTGCGCGCTGGCCGGGGCGGCGGCCGCCAGGATGACGATGGCGATCGCGCAAGCCACGCCGTACACACGAGATGCGCGTGAACTGTACATGGAGTCGAAGGATAACACGGCTCAGATGCGGCGGTCGCGCTCCAGCGACCGTACGTCCAAGCCTCAACAGGCGGGCGGCTGCTTGTAGAGCTCGACGATAATCTGGCGAAGAATGCTCAGCAGCTGTTTCATGTGCGTCTCGCTCAGATCAACGGTTCACGACGTCGGCCAGTCCATCCGGGTCATGTCGTTGATGACCCGCCAGAGCTCCGGGAACAGCGCTTCGCGCGACGTGTGCTCGAGCCGCGAGGCGGGCACGCCGCGCAGCGATCGCACCTCGGCGCCGATGACGCGCTTCACCAGATGATAGTGCGCTTCGCGAAAGCGCTGAAACCACGAATCGACATCCATCAGCCCCTGCACGAGCGCGAACAGCGCCTGGTGCCGATGGCGATCCGTGTGGACGTCAAGGAGGCCCACGCCTGACGCGGCGAGGCGCGCGTCGAAGGCCGCGGCCACGTCGGGCGCCATCTTCAGGATCTGATTGAACCCGGGAGATTCCTGGCCGCTGCCGTGTCCGAGCGTCAGGCGAATCGGATGGTAGTCGGCGGGCGCGAGCGTTTCCATCACCGCCATCTGCTCGACCAGCACACGCTCGATCTCCCGAATCCGGTGCAGCCGGAGCGTCGCCTCGGGCAGATCGCCGAGCCCCATCTGCGCGATCGCGACGCCGAGCTCGTGCGCGATCACCTTCATCCAGAGCTCCATCACCTGGTGGGTGACCTGGAAGAAGAGCTCGTGCGAGTTGACCAGCGCGTCGAGCGGCCGCTGGCACGCCAGCAGCGCCTCGGTGTTGACGAATTTCTCGTAGTCCGTCAGCGCGCGGGTCATCGGCTCAAGTGTACGCCCCCGGTGGCTACACTTCCGAGAATTCGTAGATCGCGATGCGGCCGCTCAGGACGCCGATCCAGCGGCGCGCCGCGGACGCCAGGATGATCACCGCGCAGATCATCATGATCACGGTGCAGATCGAGTTGACATAGCCCTGCGTCTGCAGCGCCGGGTCCGCGCCGATCGCCATCGGCCAGAAGCTGTCGCGCACGCTCATGTACCCGGCGGCCAGCGTCGTCGTCGAGACGAAGCAGAGCGGCAGGAAGGTGACCCACGCGTAGCGGGCCCGCCCGATGTTGATGATGATCGTGGTGCCGACGGCGAGGGCGACCGACGCCAGCAGCTGGTTGGCGACGCCGAACATCGGCCAGATGGTGCTGATGTTGCCGGTCCAGATGAAGTACGCCCACGCGAGGACGAGCACGGCCGTGGTCAGCATCGAGCCGGGGAGCCAGTTCGGGTCGCCGAGGCGCGTCCAGACGCGGCCGCCGAACTCCTGCAGGAGGAAGCGGCCGACGCGCGTGCCGGCGTCGATCGTCGTCAGGATGAAGACCGCCTCGAACATGATCGCGAAGTGGTACCAGTACGCCATCAGGCTGCCCATGCCGGGCAGGCCGCTGAAGATCTGCGCCATGCCGACCGCGAGCGACACCGCGCCGCCCGGGCGCGCGACGACGATCTCGCCGACCTGCGCCTGCAGCACGCCGAGGTTCACCGGCGTCATGCCGAGCGTGGCGAACTTGGCCGCCGTCGTGTTGATGGCGAAGTAGTCGGCCGGGTGCAGCGCGGTGGCCGCGATGATCGCCATCACGCCGACGAGCCCTTCGAACAGCATCGCGCCGTAGCCGATCGGCCGGATGTCGCTTTCCTTGTCCACCATCTTCGGCGTCGTGCCGGTGCCGATGAGGGAATGGAATCCGGAGATCGCGCCGCAGGCAATGGTGATGAACACGAATGGAAACAGCGGACCCGGGATGATCGGTCCGCCGCCGTGGATGTACTGCGTCGTCGCCGGCATCTGCAGATGCGGGTTCATCAGGATCACGCCAAGGGCGAGAATCAGGATGGTCCCGATTTTCATGTAGGTGCTGAGATACGCGCGGGGCGTCAGCAGCATCCAGACCGGCATCACCGACGCGGCGAAGCCGTAGAGCGCGAGCAGCCCGGTGATCTGGTGCGGCGAGAACACGAGGAAGTGGCCGAACGACGATGCGGCGAACGGTTTGCCGAGAATGACGCCGGCCAGCATGATCGACACGCCGACGATCGTCGCCTCGCGGATGTGGCCCTTCCGCCAGCGGAACATGTGGAAGCCGATGAGGATGGCCAGCGGGATGGTGAGGCCGATCGTGAACGTGCCCCAGGCGCTCTCGGCGAGCGCGTTGACCACGGCGATGCCGAGGCCCGCGAGCGCGATGACCATGATGAAGAGGATCGCGATGCAGGCCGTGATGCCAGCGGTCGGGCCGATTTCGGTTCGGGCGATTTCGGCCAGCGAGCGGCCGCCGCGCCGCGTGGATGCCCAGAGCGCCACGTAGTCGTGAACCGCGCCGGCGAGACAGACGCCCGCGACGAGCCAGATCAGGCCGGGCGCATAGCCGAACTGCGCCGCGAGCACGGGCCCGATGAGTGGCCCGGCGCCGGTAATCGCCGCGAAATGATGGCCGAACAGCACCCACCGGCTGGTGGGATAGTAGTTGGCGCCGTCGTACTTGGTGTGCGCTGGAGTGACCCGCGTGTCGTCGAGCACCATGACCTTCGCCGCGATGAAGGCGCTGTAATAGCGGTACGAAATCGCGAGAATGCAGAGCACGGGCACGACAATATACAGAGCAGGCATGGTGCGGATTCTATCGCTATACTCGGACACATGTCACCCTTTGGGCGGCTCCTCGGATATGTCTCCAAATATCGCCGCGATTTCGTCGCCGGCCTCTTGTGCGCCGTCGTCAACAAGCTGATTGCGCTCGCGGGCCCGCTGGTCCTCAGCTACGCGGTGGACGACCTCGCCCGCGCGGTCACCCGCACGAAATTGTTCGCCTACGGCAGCCTGCTGCTGGCGATCGGCCTCGTCAGCGGCACGTTCCTGTTCCTCTCGCGCCGGATCCTGATCGGCGCGTCCCGCCACATCGAGTACGACATGCGCAACGACTTCTTCGCGCATCTCGAGACGCTGCCGCTGTCGTACTTTCAGGCGCACCGGACCGGCGACCTGATGTCGCGCGCGACCAACGATCTCAACGCCGTGCGCATGATGATCGGGCCGTCGGTGATGTATTCGGCGAACACGATTCTGGTCTTGGTCGTCGCGCTGGCGGTGATGGTGAGGATCGACGCGCGGCTCACGCTGTTGTCGCTGCTGCCGCTGCCGTTCGTGTCGATCTCGGTGAAGTACTTCGGCAGCGCGATCCACCGCCGCTTCGAGCGGATTCAGGCGCAGCTCTCCGACATCAGCGCGGTGGCACAGGAGGCGCTGTCGGGCGTCCGCGTCGTGCGCGCGTATCGCCAGGAGCAGACCGAGCTCGAACGGTTCCGCACGGCCAACGCGGAATACCTGCGACGCAACCGGGGCCTGATCGTGCTCCAGGGATTCTTCTTCCCGAGCATGTCGTTCTTCCTCGGCCTCGGCGCGATGGTGGTGCTGTGGATCGGCAGCCGCGAAGTGATCAACCACCGCATCACGATCGGGCAGTTCGTCGCGTTCAACGCGTACCTCGCGATGCTGAGCTGGCCGATGATCGCGTTCGGTTGGGTCACCAACATGCTGCAGCGGGGCATGGCGTCGTGGAAGCGGATGCTCGAGGTGCTCGATGTCGAACCTGACATTTCAGATTTCAGAGTTCAGAGTTCAGATTTAGGCGGCGGCGCCACCACAAGCCGCGATGGAGCCCTTTCGACGCACGGGGAGACCGTCACGATCCGCGGCGAGATCGAGTTTCGCGATCTGGTGTTCCGCTATGGCGACACCGTCGTCCTCGATCACGTATCCGTGCGCATCGAGGCCGGGCAGACGGTCGCGCTCATCGGCGTCACCGGCTCCGGCAAATCGACGCTCATCAGCCTGCTCGCACGTCTGCACGAGCCGCCGCCGGGCACCGTCTTCGTGGACGGCGTGGACGTGCTCGACATGCCGCTGTCCGTGCTCCGCGGCGCCATCGGCTT
>DATATJ010000045.1:0-17566 GCA_036268855.1 Vicinamibacterales bacterium | reverse complement strand
CCGATGCGGGCACGACGAGGAAGCGCGAGATGCCGAACAGCTCGAGGCTGCTCGCCACGCCGGCGAATTCCGACACGACGTTGCCGAAGTTCGTCACGACCAGCGCCAGCATCAGCCAGAACGTGACGCGGAAGCCGAACTCCTCGCGAATCAGATCGCTCAAGCCTTTGCCGGTGACCGCGCCCATGCGCGACGCCATCTCCTGCACGACGACCAGCGCGATCGTGATCGGGATGAGCGTCCACAGGAGGGAGTAACCGAACTGCGCGCCCGCCAGCGAGTACGTGAAGATTCCGCCCGCGTCGTTGTCCACGTTGGCGGTGATGAAGCCCGGCCCGATGACGGCGAGCACCAGCATGAGACGGGTGCGCCATCCGCGGCGGAACAGATTCGTCAGGTTCGCCATGCGGATGCTAATTGTGCCGCAGCATCGTGATCACATCGTCGGCCGTGATGATGCCCGCGAGGCGGCCGTGCTCGTCCACAACGGCGAGCGTGATGAGGTTGTACTTGTCGAACAGCGCCGCCACCTCGTCCTGCGGTGTGTCGGGCGGGCACGAGATGTACGGCTCGCTGAGCTGCGAGAGCTGCGCCGCGGGCGAGGAGATGGCGATCTTGACGAGCGGCACGGAGCCCACGAGCTTCTGGCCGGCGCCCGTCAGGTAGATCGTCGCCACGGCCTCGCGGCTGCCTTCGAACGCCTTCAACGCGTCGATCGCGTCGTCGACGACCGAAGTTTCCGGCACGGCGAGATATTCGGTCGTCATGCGGCCGGCGGCAGTGTGCTCGCCGAACTCGAGGAGCTGCGTGACCTCGCGGCGCTCCTCCGGCTCCATTTCGCGGAGAATTTCGCCGGAGTGATCCTCGGTGAGGTCGCCGAGCAGATCGGCGGCCGCGTCCGGATCCATTTCCTCGACGATGTCGGCGGCGCGATTGCGGTCGAGCGACTCGACGATCGACACCTGAATGTCCGGGTCGATCTCCTCGAGCGCCTCGGCCGCAACTTCCTCGTCGAGGGTCTCGAACACCGACTCCCGCTCGGCCGGCGGCAGGTCCTCGACGATGTCGGCGATATCGGCCGGATGCAGTGTGGCGAGACCGCCGTAGGCGATCTTCAGCTTCACGCGCCGCGCAGGATCCGTTTCGAGCAGATCGACGTACTGCCACGGGATGACGCGCGGCGGAATCTTCTCGAGCAGCGCCCGCAGCGTGAACGAAGGAACGGCGCCCTTCGCGAGACGGCGGATGGCGCCGCGCGCGCCGACGTCGACCGCGACGACGTTGACGGCCACCTGGCCGCCGACCGGGATAGCGTCGAGCTCGACGTCGTTGACGCGGACCACCTTCCGGCCGTAAACGTCGATGATCTGCTGGTCCAGCAGGTCGCGCTTCAGCAGCAGGACGCCATCCGAGGCGACGTACTGCTCCCAGGCGCTGGAGTCGTTGGCTGCGCGGATCGTGGGGCCGCACGCGGTCAGGGCGTCGCCGGGCACCAGCCGTTCGCCCTCGCCGGTCTTCACGACGAGAAATGCGAGACGAGTCGGATGATCCTGAGGAACGACCGCGACCTCGCGCACCCGTCCCCGCACGGCGCCGCTGGCGTCGCGCACCGAGGCGCCGAGCATTTCCGACAGTGTGACGACCGACATGGGTGATGGCGAGGCGCGGACGGCAGAGTCAGTGTCACGCGCCTCGCGGAAGAGTGTCAAGTAACAATGGAGCGGATCTTGCGATGAGTCCAGCGATCGGTCGTCGACACATATGATTCCGCAAGAAATCATCAATCGGCGCGCGCCGCAGGTCGACCGGGTTACGATCGACGTAAAATCGCTCCGATCCGAGTAAGATGAAGATCGTCTCCGATATGCGACCGATGTTGCGTGCCATCGCGTCGGGCTGGCTCGTGTGCCAGCTTGCTGGACTAAGTGCCGCGCCGATCTCCGTCTGGATGGGACCGGTGGAAGTCGTCGCGTCGGCCGGAGACGACTGCTGCCCGGGGGTGGCGCCCGGGCAGGTGTGCCCGATGCACCATACGCGCGAAGGCGCGAAACACTGCGTGATGCGCGGTGATTGTGCCTCACCTACGGCCGCGCTCCTCACGCTCGTCGGAGGGCTCGGTCTGATGCCGCCCCACGTGCGTTCGCTCACCGATCCGCTCGCGGCCAATGGCCGCGCGCTGCTGCCCGCACCAACGGTCATCGCCCGCGACGAACTGCCCGAATCGCCTCCGCCCCGCGCCTAACTCCTTTCGACAGGGGCGGGCACGAAGACCCGTACCTGCAACTCTCGATGTGGGCGGGCGCGTAGGCCGCCTCCATAACCATTTGTTGTCGCCAGATCGACGCGTCACGCGACGCTGATCCGGAAACGGTTGGAGCACAGATCTGTCGCGGCCGACCTGTATGTCGGCCGGCGTGCCCACGAGGCCAATTCACCCGGCGGCTTTTCCTGAAACCCGCCGCTCGGGCTGCGGGGATTTCTTTATATGCGTACGATATCAGTGGCTGTCTGCCTGACCGCCGCGCTCGGTTGTCCAACAGGCGCGCGGGCACAAGAAACGATCAATTCCGCCAGTCTCAGCGGACGGGTGACCGATCCGCAGGGCGCGGTGGTGCCCGGCGCAGTGGTCACCGCCCGGCAAATGGAAACTAATGTGGCCGCAGAGACAGCCACGGACCAGAATGGCCGCTTCCGGTTTCCTTACCTGAAAGTCGGTCCGTACGAGCTGGCGGTCGATCTGCCCGGATTCGTGCACGCCACGCAGCGGCTCACGTTGACGGTTGGATCGGCGTTCGATCTGTCCATCTCGCTCGCGCTTGCCGGTGTGGATACCAACGTCACCGTCGCGGGTCACGCGACCATGCTCGAGGCCGCGCGCAGCCAGCTCGCCGGGACGGTTTCGCAGACGGAGGTGAAGAATCTGCCGCTGAACGGCCGGAACTTCCTGGACCTGGCGCTGCTGGTGCCGGGCGTGTCCCCCACGAACGTGGCGAGCACGCAGTTGTTTGCGGAGACATCGGCTGTGCCCGGCGGCGGTCTGTCGGTCGGGAGCCAGCGCAATTTCTCCAACAACTTCATCGTCGACGGACTCTCGGCGAACGACGATGCCGCAGGGTTGAGCGGTATTCCGTACGGCGTGGACGCGGTGGATCAGTTTCAGGTGGTCACGTCGGGCGGGCAGGCGGAGCTGGGTCGCGCGCTTGGCGGCTACATCAACATCGTGACGAAGAGCGGCACGAATGTGCGCCACGGCGACCTCTACGAGTACGTGCGCGACGATCGCTTCAACGCGCCGAATGCGCTGACGGGAACCGTGCTTCCGATGCACCAGAACCAGTACGGCGCAAGCCTCGGTGGACCGATTCTACGCGACCGTACGTTCTACTTCGGCAATGTCGAGCAGCGCAGCCTGGGTCAGTCGAGCCTTGCGACGATTGCGCCCGCCAACGTCAACGCGATCAATACGCGGCTGGCGGCAGTCGGCTACACGGGGTCGCCGGTCAGCACGGGCACGTATTCGAACCCGGTGAACAGCACGAATCTGTTCGCGAAGGTCGACCATCAGGTCAGTGGAGGCGACCAGCTCGGCGTGCGGTACGCCCTGTACCATGTGACGTCCACGAATTCCCGTGGCGCTGGCGGCCTGAGCGCGCCGAGCGCGTCAGCCGGCCTCGACAACATCGATCAGACGATCGCGTTCAGCAACACCTGGAGCCTGTCGTCGCGGACGGTCAACGAGACGCGCGCGCAGTTCGTGTACAGCGATCTTCAGGCTCCGCCGTCCGATCCGGTCGGCCCGGCGGTCAGCATCGCGGGTGTTGCCTCGTTCGGTACGCTCTCGGGTAGCCCGACGCGACGGCGGAACAACTTGTCAGAGCTGGTCGACAATCTGTCGCACCAGGCAGGATCGCACGCCCTGCGAGCCGGCGTCGATCTGCTCTACAACAGCGACACGATCACGTTCCCGCGATCGAATCGCGGCGCCTACACGTTCTCGTCGCTCGCAAATTTCCTGTCCGGCACATACAACAATGCTGGCTTCACGCAGACGTTCGGCGCCACGGTCGTCTCCCAGACGAATCCGAACGTCGGCATCTACGCCCAGGACGAGTGGGCCGTCGCGCCGAGCCTCACGGTGAACGCCGGACTCAGGTACGACCTGCAATTTCTCCAATCCGTCAACACAGATCGGAACAATGTATCGCCGCGCCTCGGCGTGGCATGGACGCCATCGGCTTCGCGGCGCACCGTGATCCGCGGCAGCGGGGGGCTGTTCTACGATCGCATTCCGCTGCGCGCGTTGGCGAACGCGCTGCTGTCGGCCGCCAACACGACCGACCTGGCCAGCCTGCAGCAGAACAGCGTGAGCCTATCGCCCGGCCAAGCGGGCGCTCCAGTGTTTCCGAACATCCTGAGTGCAGCAGTGCCGTCGGTGACCCTGACGAACCTGACGACGATGAGCCGCGACATGCAGAATGCCTATTCGCGTCAGGCGAGCGCGGAGATCGAGCAGCAGCTGGGCGAGCGCACGACGATCAGCGCCGGGTACCAGTACACGCGCGGCACGGACCTGATCGTCTCGGTGAATCAGAACGTGCCGTCGTGTCTACCCGCGGGCATCAACAACGGCTGCCGTCCGATCGCCGCCTACGCGAACAACAGCCAGTACTCCTCGCGCTCCGAGTCGAGCTATCACGGTCTGCACCTGTCGCTCGTCCAGCGGCCGGCGCGATGGGGCTACTACCGCGTGTCCTATACGCTGTCGAAGGCGATGGACGACGTGGGGGAGTTCTTCTTCAGCTCGCCGATCGACCCGTTCGATCTATCCAAGGATTGGGGCCGATCAGACGACGATCAACGGCATCGTCTGGTGCTGAACGGCGCGATCCACTCGTCGCTGGATCCGGCGCGCAGCACATGGGAGCGGCTCAGTCACGGCTTTCAGTTGAGCAGCATGATTCAGTACTACTCGGCGCTGCCATTCAACATCACATCGGGCGTCACGACGCTTCAAGGGACGGCGGGCCGGCCGACGGTCAACGGTACATTCATTCCGCGAAATGCCGGGACTGGTCCGGACTTCTTCAGTCTCAGCGCCCGGCTCAGTCGCTCGTTCGAGCTGGTCGATCGGGTGCAGATGGAAGCGCTCGTCGAAGGCTTCAATCTGACCAATCGTATGAACGTCGTGACGGTGAACGGGAATTTCGGATCCGGCGTGTATCCAACGAGTCCTTCATCCACGTTCGGACAAGTGACGGCCGTCAGCGATCCGAGAACGTTCCAGGTCGCGTTGCGACTGAGATTCTAAAAGGCTTCGTGGACATCACCGTAGCGTGAAGGTGTGGCGACACGCAGTGGAAGGGGGAGGAATGACTGGAATTACAAAACCAGCTGGATGGGCGGGAGGCGTGGCAGCGCTTTGTGCTGCTGTGACCATCGCGGCCTCACCGGCGCCGGAGATGACGACGACGCTGGCCGTGCCGCAGCGTTCGAACGCCAACGTGTCGATGGCGGCCGACGGCGCCTTCGTCGCCGTCGCGTGGAGCGCGGCGGCCTCGAGCGGTGCGACCGATATCTTCGCGGCCGTGAGCGCGGACGGCGGCCGGGCGTTCGGGGCGCCGACACGTGTCAACGACGTGGACGGCGATGCGCGCGTGACCGGCGAGCAGCCGCCCCGGGTGTCGCTGGCCCATCGACGCGACACGGCGCCGGGCATCACGATCGTGTGGACGACGAAGGGCGAGCACGGCACGACGCTGATGGACGCGCAGTCGACCGACGGCGGCCGCACGTTTACGCGCGTTGCGCGTGTGCCCGGGAGTGACGCCGCCGGCAATCGCGGTTGGGAGGCGATTGCGACGGACAGTCGCGGCGCGGTGGATGCCGTGTGGCTGGATCATCGGGAGCTGGCGCAAGGCGCGGCGGAGATGTCGGCGATGCACCACGAGCCGGGCGGCGGCAAGCCGGACGGCGTCGCGATGGCGCAGCGCTCGAAGTTGTTTTTCTCTGCGCTGGATGGATCGATCGCGCCGCACCCGATCACCGGCGGCGTGTGCTACTGCTGCAAGACCGCGCTCGTCTCGTCGGACGGCGCGTTGTACGCGGCGTGGCGCCAGGTGTATCCGGGCAACATCCGCGACATCGCGTTCACGCTCTCGAAGGACGGCGGCCGCACGTTCGCGCCGCCGGTTCGCGTCAGCCAGGATAAATGGGTGCTCGAGGGGTGCCCGGACGATGGGCCGTCGATGGTCGTCGATCGGACGCATCGCATCCATGTGGTCTGGCCAACCCTCCTGCAGGAACAGGGTCAGGAGCCGAACCTCGCGCTCTTTTATGCCTCGTCGCTCGACGGCCGGTCGTTCACCGCGCGCGAGCGGATTCCCACGGCGGGTACGCCGCATCATCCGCAGATGGCTCTGGATGGCGCCGGCCGGATCGTCGTGGTCTGGGACGAGCTTGCAAACGGCATGCGTCATGTGGCGGTCGCGCGTGCCGGACAGGAACGCTCAACGGCAACGCCGACGTTCACCCGAGAGGTCATCGACAGCGCGCAGCCTGGCATCTATCCGGTCGTGGCGCCGGTGAGCGACGGTGTGGTGGTCGCGTGGGCGAGCGGCGGGGCGGCGTCGCTGTCGGTGATTCGCGTCGCGCGTCTGACGAACCTTCGCTAGCGCAGTTTCCAGATGCGTGTAGCCGCGCAACGGATGGAGCGCGCAGGCCTCAGCCGAGCGTACCAGTGCGCGAGCAGCGCTCGGCTGAAGCCTTCGCGCTACAGCGATTTGAAAAGGGCCATAGCCCCACCGCATAGCCCCACCCGCCTCTTGACCGACCAATTCGGTCGGCGTTAAGCTATATCAATCTGAAATTGAGACTCAGTCTCATTTATGACTGAGCGGCGGACCACGCCGCCCAACAAGGTCCCGCCGGGTGCTGACACACCCGGCGGGGTGCCGAACGCCAGGTCCGATCAGACCGTTATCACACGCGTGGCGCATGACGCGTCCGGCTTCCACATCTTACCGGAGCCCGTCATCGCACGCCCATCCGGGAGCCGTGCGCCATGACGAGGAAAGCCGCCCGCAAACGACGTCAGAACGCCAGACAGGCCCGCGCCCGCGCCTGGCGGCGCACGAGCCCGCCGTGGGTTCTCATGGGGGCGCTCGTGGCCTCGACCACGTTCGGCGGACGCGATCTGCACGCGCGCGAACTGGCGACCTTGCTGCGCGCCAGCGACGATCGCCGCCTGCAGATGGCCACGGCGGCGCCGATGGCGTATCGCAGCGATCCGGCGAAGGCGGCCGCGCACGATCAGCCCGTTCGGCGCTTCGATATTCCCGGCGGCACGCTCGACACGGTGATCGCCGCGTTCACGCGGGTCACCGGTGTGTCGGTCCGCCTGCCGGCCATCTCCGGCGCGGGCAGCATTTATTCGCCGGGCGTCTCCGGCACGTTCACGGTCGAGCAGGCGCTGCAGGAGCTGCTGATCGGCACGTTCCTCGGCGTCCGCATGACCGCGCCCGATCGCGCAGAGCTGGAATTCCGCGCCGCGACGGAAGCGGTCGAGGTCACGGCGGCCGCACCGATCGCCGTGTCGCCGAAATATAGCGCGCCGCTCGTGGACACGCCGCAGTCGATCGACGTCATCCCCGCGCGCATCCTCGCCGAGCAGGGCGTGACGACGCTGCGCGATGCGGTGCGCAACGTCGCGGGGATCAGCCTGGCGGCGGGCGAGGGCGGATCGCAGGGAGACAACCTGACGATTCGCGGCTTCAGCGCGCGAAACGACATCTTCATCGACGGCATGCGCGACTTCGGCAGCTATTACCGCGACCCGTTCAATCAGGACGCCGTCCAGGTCCTGAAGGGGCCATCGTCGGTGACGTTCGGCCGCGGTTCGACGGGTGGCGTCGTGAACCAGGCGAGCAAGACGCCGCATTTGACGCCGGCATTAGCCGGCACCGTGAGCCTCGGCACCGACGACACGCGCCGCGTGACGCTGGACGTCGATCGGCCGGTGCCCGCGCTCGGTGACGGTGCGGCCGTCCGGCTGAACATCATGGCGCACGACGCGCACGTGGCCGGCCGCGATCAGGCAGAGAACCGGCGCTTCGGGCTGGCACCGTCGCTCTCGCTCGGCCTGGGGACGCCGACGCGGGTGACGTTGAGCTACTTCCATCAGTCCGGCGACGACACGCCCGACTATGGGATCCCGTGGCTGTTCGACGGTCCGGCTCCGGTCGATCGCTCCGCGTACTACGGCTTCAAGGCGGGCAATTTCCTTCGCACCGACGCCGACATCGCCAGCGCCAGAGTCGAGCACGACTTCGGCGGCGCCGTGAGCGTGACCAATCAGGTGCGCGTCGCCTCCTACTCGCGTGCCGCGCAGATCACCGAAGCGAAGATTGCCGGGGCCGTCACGCCCGCCACGCCGCTCGACTCCCTCATCGTCGCGCGCAACCAGATCGCGGTCTCGAGCGTCGAGTCGCTGCTGCAGAATCAGCTGGACGCGACAGTCCGGTTCCGCACGGGCGCCGTCGCGCACACGCTCGTCACGGGCATCGAGCTGGGGCGCGAGACGTCGGATCCAACGCGGCCCGCATTCACTGGCGTGCCGACGACCAGCCTGCTGCACCCCGACGAGGGACAGCCGTTCTCGGGGACCTCTTCGATCGCGTCCAGCGTGCGGGCCTCGGCGGTGAGCGCCGGCGCGTACGCCCTCGACACCGTGTCATTCGGCAGCCGGCTCGACGTAATCGGCGGCGCACGCTGGGATCGATTCGACGCGGCGTACGCCCAGTCGGTCGCGCCTGCCACGGCGTTCGCGCGGGCAGACGCGATGCCGAGCTGGCGAGGCGCGGTCGTCTACAAACCGGCGCCGGCCGCGAGCGTCTACGCCGATTACGGCACGTCCTTCAATCCGTCCGCGGAGGCGCTGTCGCTCGGCGCGAGTACCGCGAACACACCGCCCGAGTCGAACCGGACGTACGAAGTCGGCGCCAAGTGGGAGCTGCCGCGGCGCCTGTCCGTTCGCGGCGCGATGTTCCGGACCGACAAGACAAACGCCCGGGAGCCCGATCCGAACAACCCGCTGCAGAACGTGCTCTCGGGCGAGCAGCGCGTGAACGGGGTCGAGGTCGAGGCCGACGGCCACATTACCCGCCGCTGGCAGATTCTCTCGAGCTACGCCTTCATGGACGCGACGCTCGTGAAGTCGGCGGCGTTCCCCGACGCGGTGGGCGCCGAGCTGGCGAACGTGCCGCGGCACGCCTTCAACGCGTGGAGCACGTTCGATCTGCCGTGGCGCCTGCAGGCCGGCGGCGGCGTGCGATACGTCGGGCGGCGGACGGCGAGCACGACGGTGCCGCTCGATCCGTCCACCGGTCTGGTCAAGGCGCTGCCAGGGTACTGGACCGCGAGCGCGATGGCGAAGCGGCCGCTGACGCACAGCCTCGATTTGCAGCTGAACATCGAGAACCTGACCGACGCGTACTACTTCGACCAGCTGCACCCGGGCCACATCGTGCCGGGCGCCGGACGCTCGGCGCTGCTCGGCCTCGCCTTCAAGTTCTGATCAATTCGAGGAGCGCTTCATGCTGTTGACGATTCCCTCTGTCCTCACCTCTGCTCAGCTCGCCGAAGCCCGTCAGGTGTTGCTCGACGCGGAGTGGATCGACGGCCGCGTCACCGCCGGCTACCAGTCCGCGCGCGCCAAGGACAACCTGCAGTTGCCCGAGAACCATCCGGGCGCGCATCGGCTGGGCGAGATGATTCTGCAGGCGCTCGGACAGCACCCGCTCTTCATTTCTGCCGCGCTGCCGTTCCAGGTGTTTCCGCCGCTGTTCAACCGCTACGAAGGGGGGCAGTCGTTCGGCAGTCACGTGGACAACGCCATCCGGCAGGTCGCCGGCACGTCGCATCGCCTCCGCACCGATCTCTCGGCGACGCTCTTCTTCAGCGATCCCGAGACGTACGACGGCGGCGAACTGCTGATCGAGGACACCTACGGTGTGCACCCGATCAAGCTGCTCGCGGGCGATATGGTGTTGTATCCGTCGACGAGCCTGCACCACGTCCGGCCAGTGACGCGCGGCGTCCGGATCGCCTCGTTTTTCTGGGTTCAGAGCATGGTCCGCGATGATGGCGCGAGGGCGCTGCTGTTCGATCTGGATTCGGCGATCCAGCGCATCAATCGCGACCTGCCGGATCATCCAGCGGCGGTGCAACTGACGGGTGTCTACCACAACCTCGTGCGCCGCTGGGCCGATCTGTGACGCGACGCCGGTCGTCCACCCAGCTGCGTCTTATCCACTATTGCGGTTTCCGCATCAACGTAGACGTAGCGCGACGGCTTTAGCCGACCGTTTCTGGCGCCGCGCGGCGCTCGGCTGAACCCTTCGCGCTACATCGAATCGAAAACCGCCCAAGTCTGCAGAGCGCTGCGCAATGGCTCGAGCGTGGCGGCACCCCGCCGGCGGCCCACGCCGGCGCCGGCTGTGGCACGCACGCGGCTGAGACGGCGGCCCCGGGGGGGATGACAATCAATGACACCGGCCGCCGGACGGTCCTGTCTTACAATGGAAATGCGTGTTCACTTGCGCGTTTCACCTACGAGGAGGAGCGACGATGGGAAGGTCCGTGTTACTGGCTGTGGCCGCCGCGAGCATGCTCGCGATTGGCGTGATGGCCAATGAAAAGCCGTCCGACGCGTACGTCAAGTCGATGAAGGAGACCAACGCGGCTTCGCAGAGCCTGAAGAAGAGCGTCGAGGCGAAGGACTATGACGCCGTCGCGAAGGACGCCGCCACGTTGAAGACCCTCTTCACCGGCACCGAAGAGTTCTGGACGGCGCGCAAGACCGACGACGCCATTGCCGCCGCGAAGGCGGGCGTGACCGCCGCGACCGATCTCGAAACCGCCGCGAAGGCCAAGAACGCCGAAGGCGTCGCGACGGCGTCCAAGGCCGTGGCGGCCACGTGCAAGACCTGCCACGACGCGCACCGCGAACGGCTGCCCGACGGCACCTCGGAGATTAAATAGCGAATTGCAGGATTGCAGGATTGCAGGAAGGAAGTTCCTGCAATCCTGCAGTTGCCCCTAGTCGATTCGATACTTCGCCAGGTAGTACGACAGCGCCCGCTGGCTGATGCCCATCGTCTCGGCGGCGTCCTTCTTGATCCCGCCGGAGCTCTCGAGCGCCCTTCGAATCGTCTCGCGCTCCACCCACTCGATGTTCTGACGCAGTTTGAGCGACGGCAGGCCGGACGATTGCGGTGTGGCCGCGCCGAGCACCGAAATGGCGCGGGCGCTGATGGTCGTGCCGGGCG
Source organism: Vicinamibacterales bacterium (assembly GCA_036268855.1). Lineage (GTDB taxonomy): Bacteria > Acidobacteriota > Vicinamibacteria > Vicinamibacterales > CAVVIG01 > DATATJ01. The sequence goes on along the minus strand of DATATJ010000045.1, from coordinate 6,242 downwards.
AGAGCACCACCGCGCGCTCGATCGTATTCTCGAGCTCGCGGACATTGCCCGGCCAGTCGTACTGCTGCAGCCCGGCCAGGACCCCGTCGTCGATCCGGTCGAATCGACGGCCGGTGCGCTGGGCGTGCTTGCGGACGAAATGATCCACGAGCGGCGGAATGTCTTCGCGCCGTTCGCGCAGCGGGGGAATCTCGATCGGGATGACGTTGAGCCGGTAGAACAGGTCTTCCTGGAACTTGCCTTCGCCGACCATCTGCCGGAGATCGCGGTTGGTCGCGGCGATCACGCGGAGATCGACCTTTTCGGTCCGCTCCGCACCGAGCGGCTCGAACTCGCGCTCCTGCAGCACGCGCAGCAGCTTCGACTGCAGCGTGAGGCTCATCGTCCCGATCTCGTCGAGGAAGATGGAGCCGCCGTCAGCGAGCGCGAATCGTCCCTTCTTGGACGTCGTGGCGCCGGTGAACGCGCCGCGCACGTGGCCGAAGAGCTCCGACTCGAGCAGCGACTCGGGGATCGCGGCGCAGTTGACCTTGATCAGCGGCATGCCGCGCTGCGCGCTCCGGTCGTGAATCGCGCGCGCGACCAGCTCCTTGCCGGTGCCGGTCTCGCCCGTGATGAGCACCGTCGACTTGGTTTCGGCCACGAGCTCGGCGCGGCGGATCACTTCCTCCATCGCGCGGCTGCGGCCGATCAGGCCGTAATGGTCGAACTGCTCGTCGCGCTCGCTGAGCAAGTACCGGTATTCGGTGCGCAGGCGCTGATGCTCGAGCGCGCGGCGGACGACGACCAGCAGCTCGTCGATCTCGAACGGCTTCTGCAGGTAGTCGAGGGCGCCTAGCTTCATCGCCTCGAGCGCGCTCTCGACCGTGGCGTGGGCCGTCATCATCAGGATCTGCGCCCGCTCGCTCTCGGGCGCGGCGGCGACGTACTCCTTGATCAGATCGATGCCGCCGATCTCGGGCATCACGTTGTCCACGAGGAAGACGTCGAACGTCCGCTCGCCGAGCAGCCGCTGCGCCTGGCGCGCGCTCGTCGTGTCGACCACCTCGTGGCCGTCGTCGCGCAGCGCGCGGCCGAGCATCTTCAAGATCTTCTCTTCGTCGTCGACGACGAGGATGGAGCCGCGGTGATTGGTCATGAAGGTCCGGTCAGAGGCAGATCGATGCAAATCTCGGTACCGCGGTTCGGGACGCTGGCCACGCTGATCGCGCCGCCGAGTCCTTCGACGATGTTCTTGGCGATGGGGAGGCCGAGGCCGGTCCCCCCGCGTTTGGTCGTGAAATAGGGATCGAATACGCGCGCCAGGTCCGCGGGCGGGATGCCGGCTCCGCAATCCGCGATCACAATGTTCGCACGATCCGACAGGCGCCGGGTGGTGATTGATACGGCGGCGCCTGCAGCGGCGGCCGGTCCGTCGGGCGGTGCCGCCCCGGCGACCGCTTCGTGTCCGTTGGCCGCGTGCCGCGCGTTGACGATCATGTTGACGAGGGCGAGCCGCAGCCGCTCCGCATCGGTGACGACGACGGGCAGCGTGTCGTCGAGGCGGACGGCCACCGCTGGCCCCGCGCTGGCGGCTTCGGCGGCGGCGGCCGACTCGCGGCACAACGCGTTGAGGTCGGCCGGGGCCAGCTCGAAGCGAATCGGCCGCGCGAAGTCGAGCACTTCGTTCACGATCCGGTTCAGCCGGGTCACCTCTTCGTCGATGTCGGCCACAGCCTCCGACACGGCCGCAGCCGAGGGTGCCGGCTGCCGCAGGCCGTGCAGCGACGCCTTGATGATCATCAGGGGATTGCGCACTTCGTGCGCGATGACGGTGGACAGGCGCCCGAGCGACAGCAGGCGCTCCTTCTGCGACATCTCGCGCTGAAAGCGCGCGATCGAATCGGTGAGCGTGTTGAAGGTCGTCGCCAGCAGGCGCGCGTCCTCGTCGTCCCAGCGGCTGGCGTGGCGCAGGGCGATCTTGCGCGTGAGATCGCCCGTGGCGGCGACCTCGCGCATCACGTCGGTGATCGCCGCGAGCGGACGCGTGATCGATCGCGCGACCGCAAAGCTGAGGAGCGTCGCGAGAATCACGGCCAGCGCCGCCGTGACAGCGAGCTCGGTGTGGATGGCGTCGAGAAACCGCAGGTGCTCGGTGCGCGATCGCAGGATCAGCGCTACGGGGCCGGCCCCCGCGGCGGTCGGCACGCCGGGGCCGGCGGTGAGCGGCTGGGGCAGCACCACGTATTCCTCGTCGGCGATGCGGACGCGCGACGTGCCGGAGGTGCGCAGGCGATCGCCGAGCGCCAGCTGGGCGTCGTGCGTGAGCGTCGTCGCGAGAATCTGGCCGTCCATGCCGAAGGCGATGTCACTGCCGGTGATCTGCTTGAGCTGCGCCGCCAGCGCCTGATCCAGCCGGAAGCCGACGCTGAGCGTCCCGAGAATCTCGGGAGGCGCGCGGCCGATGGTGATGGGCACCGTCACCAGCTGCAGCACGCTGTCGGGCTGCGGCAGGAGGCTGAAGCCTTCGCGTCCGCCGAGCGCGTCGCGGACCGCGGGCTGGCGCGCGACGATCGCGGCCGTGCGATCGGAGGCGCCGACGGTCGCGAGCACCGCGCCGGTCTTGCTGGTGACGAGCAGCAGATTCGATTTGAGCTGGCCCTGATACCCGGCGGCGACGTCCTGCACCGTCGGCGGATCGTTGGTGTCCACGGCGGCCTTGAGCGTCGGCGCGTCCGCGATGAACCGCGCCATCGTCGTGAACGTCTCGGTGCGCGTCGCGCGCAGCTGATCGATCTGGGCGCCGGTGGTGACGATCTCGCGCAGGAGCGCGCGCTCTTCCTCGCGCGTGACCCGCACGTTGACGAGGTAAATCGCCGCGGCGATCGACAGCACGGCGAGCAGCGCGCTGGTGAGGAAGATCCGGCCCCGCAGCGACGAGAGGGGCCTCATCGGAGCGTGAAGTCCAGATCGGCCGCGACGCCGTCGGCGGCCACCGTGATGGCCTGGGCGTCCGAGGAGACGCCTTCGTTCCAGGCGATCACCTCGTACGTGCCGGGCGGGACGTTGTCGATGTGGTACCGGCCGTCGGCGTCGGTGACCGCAAAAAATGGGTGCGAGAACACCAGGATGAACGCGTTCATGTGCGAATGAATGTCGCAGAAGACGCGAATGATGCCGGCGCGGTCGAAGCGCACGGAGCGCGAGTGGCCCACGGCATAGCGGCCCAGATCGAAGCGCGTCGTCTTCGACAGCGAAAAGACGTTGTGGTAGATGCGATCGGAGTTCGGGAAATCGACCGTCGTCCCGGTGGTGATCGCCAGCACGTGCGGGACGAACGTTTCGTTGCGCTGATCCATCACCGCGTGGCCGCCCTCGGTCTGCTCGAACGCCCCGCGCGGCGCGGACTCGAGGTAGACGACCGACTTCAGCCGGTCGGCGACATCGCGCACCGGCGGCGGCCCGAGATCGGCGACGCCCGGCCGCCGTTCGATCGCGGGAGCGACCCGCCGGAGGTCCACGCGACCCCGGATCGATCCGTTGCGCGCGGCCGAAACAGTTCCGGCGTGGGTGCCCGCGGACCCCGCCAGCAACGCGACGCACACGACCAGGAACAGCGCGTACATGGCCGGGCGTCTGACGGGCGCCTGGCGGACTGCGAGCGTCTCCATCAGAACCAGTACACCAGCTGGACCGCGCCGAGGCCGACCGTCGGCACCCGAACCGTATCGCGCGAATCGTGCTGGAACGAGACCTTCAGCAGCAGATTGCGCTGAAGAGAGTAGCCGCCTCCGATCTCGAACCGCGTCACGGGAGCGTCCCACGTCGTGCGGATCCGCGAGCCGGTGATCTCGCTGAAGCCCAGATGATCGATGCGCGCGGCCGCATAGAGGCCCGGCGCGATCTTGTAGCGCCCCTCGAGCGACGTCCCGAGCGCGCTCAACGGACCGCCGATAAACGGCGCCCGGACCTCAGGCAGCGTCCAGCGGCTGAGGATCGTCTCGACGCGGACAAGGTAATAGTCCCGTGAGTATTCGACGTCGCCCCCCCAGGCGGTCTGCTTGAATTCGCCATCGTGGCCCTCGCCAACCGCGCCGCGGACCGCCGTGCTCGTGGCGAAAGGGCCGCTGGCGGCCGAAGCACCGACGACCAGCCCGACCGCCGGGTGGAGCGCAATGCGGCCGGCGAACGTCCGTCCGCTGTTGTCGTCCTTGAACAAGGGGTTTGAAAGGGTTCCGGTCGTGACCGATGCCGTGGCGTCCACGAGATCGTTGGCGGCGTGCACCTGCACGCCCGTGTCCCAGCGAAAGACGCTCGCCAATGGGACGCCGCGATCCGGCGTGACGTTGCCGATGGAGAAGTTCGACAGCCAGCCACGACCCCGCACCGCGATCAGTTCGTCCGCGCTGGCGGGCAGCGAGTTGGGGCGCAGCGTCGTCAGGTACTGATAAGCGAGCGGGTAACCGATCAGCAGGTTGTCGGACGCGTACGTCCGCCTCGCGAACGCGCCAAACGTCGGTGGGATGCGGCCTACCTGGATATCGAAGTTGCGGTGGGTCCAGGGGCGAATCCGGACGTAGAACGCGTAGGGGAGCGGGCTGTCCAGATTCTCGGTCCGCAGCTCGCCGAGCAGCGCGATGTGATCGCCGGCCTTGAACATCGCCGAGGCGTCGAGTCGCAGCATCCGCAGCGCCGAGTGCTCGTAATCGGTGTAGTTGAAGAACCCTGGATCCTCGGGTGCGATCGACGCGGACACGTCGCCGCTCACCGTCAGCCGGCCGCCGTCGAACGAGAGCGGTTCGGAGGGCAGGATCTGGGCCCGGGCCGGCGCGACGGCGCCGATCGCGGAGACGCCGATTAGACCCGCGACGCGCGCGGCGTAGCCCCAGCCCCTCATTGCCGTGTGACAAATTATAATCCGTGGCGTGCGCGTCCATGTGCCGGCGGCGATCTCCGTGCTGGCGCTGACGATGGCGTTGGGCGCCGAATCCACGGACCGCCTGGCGCGGACGGTTGCGCTCGCCGGCGACACGCCGATTTACGTCAACGCGACGATCGCCGACATCACGATCACCGGGTCAGATCGCTCCGACGTCAGCGTCGAGGTCGTCCGCCGCGCGCCGTCGGCGGCCGACCTGGAGCGCTATCCCGCCGCGATCGAGGAGCGCGCTGACGGCCTGCACATCGACGCCGTCCAGGCCGACGAGGGGCGCGACGCGAACCTCAAGACTGCGATCACCATCGCGGCGCCGGCGGCCGCCGTGTTCCGGGCGATTCGAGTGTTCGAGGGGCGCGTGTCGCTGACGAACCTGAGCGGCGCCTGCGACGCGGACCTCCGCCGCGGCGCGATCCTCGCGACCCATCTGGCCGGGCGCGTGCGTCTGGAGGCTGGCCTTGGCAGCGTGGACGTCCGCGACGCCGCGCTCACGCCGGGCGGCATGATGCGGCTGCGCGTTTTCAACGGGCCCGTGCGCGTGCGCTTTGCGGCGGTGCCGGCGAGCGCGCGCATCCTCGCCGTGACGTTCAACGGCAGCATCGCGTCCGACATTCCGCTGACGATGAAGGACAAGTTCGGCCCGCGATTCGGAGAGACGACGATCGGCGGCGGCGATCCCGTGATGTCGATCGACGTGGTGAAGGGAGATATCACAATCAACGCGCCGCGTCCGTGAGCCGCGATGCTACAGACGCACCGGACCCTTCCACCAGTGATTTCCGGGTCTACGTGGCCTGGCGCCTCTGTGGCCGCTTATCTCCGGACCTCGGCGTCTCCGTGGCGCTCCATCGTCCAGCGGATTTCCAGCGTCCCCGGCATCAGCTGCGTCAGCGTCGGGTCCGGATACGGTGAGACCAGCGTCGTCGAGACGAAGCGGTTGCCGTCCTCGCGCCAACCGTGCACGACCTTCGCGCGCGTCCCGGCATACAGCCGGGCGAGCGCCATGCGATCGTACGGCCCGGCTGCCCCGAACGCGTCCAGCGGACCGAGCGCCTCGATCGACCCATAGTGCGCCCCGTTGGCGGCCATCGCGTGCTCGATCGGCTCGACGGTTGTGCAGACGATGTACTGGCCGGCGAGAGGCGAGGCTGGCGTGAACAGCGCGGTGAGCGCGGGATCGCAGACGGCCGCGGGCTCAGGGGCCGGCGTCTCTTTGAGAGGGGCGCATAAGACGAGTATCATTAACAGATACGTGGCGTATATCATTTGCGAACCGTGTATCGGCACCAAGGATACCGCGTGCGTGGACGTCTGCCCGGTGGACTGC
>DATATJ010000044.1:0-15527 GCA_036268855.1 Vicinamibacterales bacterium | reverse complement strand
CGATCGCCCGGGTCGACCTGATTCACGTCGGCGCCCGCCTCGACGAGCGCCTGTACGGCATCGGGATGTCCCTGGCGCGCCGCGAACATCAGCGCGGTCAGTCCGCCTTGGACGCCGACCAGATCCGCGTAGGAGGGGCGGGCGGCGCGATCGGCCGGCGCCTTCGGTTTGCGCGCCGATTCGGCGGGAATCCCCGCGCCTGTCGCCGTCGGGCCGGCCGCCGCGGAACGCGCCGCTTCGCTGCCCTGTGCTGCGGGTGCCGCTGATTTCGCTTTCGCCCCGGCGAGAGCCTGCGGCCGGTTGAACGCAATCAGCCGCGGATCGGTCTTCGGCAGCTTCCTCCAGTCGAACACCTTTGTCGCCGCTTTCCAGTCGGCGCCGTGAGCGACGAGCATCTTCACCGCAGCGCTGCGTCCCTCGGCCGCCGCGAACATCAGTGCCGTCTCGCCGCGAACCGACTCCTTCGCGTTGACATCGGCACCGCCGTCGAGCAGCGCCGCAATCGTGTCCGCGTCTCCCGAGCCGGCGGCCAGCATCAAGGGCGTTGTGCCGTGCGCGTCAGGTGCTTTCGGATCGGCGCCGGCGTCGAGCAGCGTCTTCACCACGTCCGCATGGCCGTTTCTTGCCGCGAGGTGGAGTGGCGTGTATTGGCCGAGTCGCGTCGCAGCCCGCAGGTTTGCGCCGGCGTAGAGCAGCGTCTGCGCGAGCGGCGCGTTGCCGTCTGACGCCGCCCAGTGCAGCGCCGTCATGCCGTCGGCCTGTGCGGCGTTGACGTCGGCGCCCTGGTCCTTCAGCAGCGAGCGGACCAGATCCTGGTCGCCGTGCATCGCCGCGTCGGCGACCGGCGAATCGCTCGTGCCGGCCGCGAGAAGCGCCGACATGCAGAGCACGGCCACGAGCGTCGCATACCGAACGACATGAATGCTGCGCGCCATCATTCACACTCCCGCGCTGTCGGTCGTTGTCTCGGCGGCCGCCTGGTTCAGGTCGAGCGCTGCCGTGCTGTCGCCGACCTTGTCTACGTCTACGCCGAGCTTCTGCACGACCGAAGCCCAGACGTTCGCCATCGGCGTACCATCGGGCACGCGGATGTGCAGATTGCCTTTCAGCTTTCCGTCCACGTGGCCGAGCAGGATCAGCGGCAGCCGCTTGTGATTGTGGAGGTTCGAGTCGCCCATCGGCGACCCGTAAATGATGAGCGACTGCTCGAGAAGATCGCGGTCGCCTTCGCGGATGTTCTTCAGCTTGTCGAGAAAGTACGGCAGCATGCTCACGTGGTACGTGTTGATCTTCTGGTACTGGAGCAGATTCGCTTCTTTCTCCTGGTGGTGCGACGCCGGATGGAATCCCTCGGTGCAGCCGCTCTCAGGGTACACGCGGCTCGACCCGTCGCGTCCCATCTTGAATGAGAAGATGCGCGTCAGGTTCGCCTGGCAGGCCGCGGCCATCAGGTCGAACATCAGGTGCACGTGCTCCGAAAACGAGTCGGGCACGCCGACGGGCGCATCGGGCAGATCGCGCGGCTCGCCACTGGCGTTGTGCGCCTCGACATTCTGGATGCGCCGCTCGATCTCGCGCACATCGGTCAGATAGGCGTCGAGCCGCTGCCGATCCCTCGGTCCGAGCTCCCGATTCAGCTGGGCGACGCGTTCGGTGATCCAATCGAGGATGCTGGCGTTCGCCTGTCGTCGTGCGACGCGCTCGGCCGGTGTCGCGCCGGCCCCGAACAATTGATCGAAGACGGCCCGCGGGTCGCGGATCATCGGCAGCGGCTCGCTTGGCGATGCCCAGGAGATGGTGTCGGTGTACACGCAGGCGTACCCGTACGCGCACCCGCCGGCCTGGTCCACCGGCTCGATGCAGAGCTGCATCGACGGGATCGCGCTGTCCTGCCCGAAGTGCTTCGCATAGATCTGATCGATCGATGTGCCGGCGTGGATATCAGATCCTTCGGTCTGCTTCGGGTGCATCTGCGTCAGGAACGTCGCGCTCGATCGAAAATGATCGCCGCCCACTTCCGGCGCCGACCATGCCTCCGCCGAGTGGTCGCTCGTGCCGCTGACAATCGTCAGGTAGTCGCGGTACGGCTCCAGCGAGCTCAGGCTGCTCGGCGAAAGATCGAATTCCCGGCCGACGCCGGCCGGCGACCACAGGTTCTTCTTGATGCCGAGCTGCGCGCTTCCCGCGGAACCATGGACCATCTCGATGGCGATGAGCCGCGGCCGCGCCGCCGCCGCGCCTTCCGCCGTCTTCGCCCACGCGGTCCGCGCCGGGATCATCGCGTCGAGCAGCGGCAAGCCAAGCGTCACGCCCATTCCCTTCAGGACGGTCCGCCGGGAGATGTGCTTCTGTGCGATGAACATGGCCTAATTCCTCCTGCCGGCGGCCTGCGTCGCCTGCGTCTTCTGATTGTTGGCGACCTTCTCCTCGTCCACTTTCTTCATCCTGAACGCCGCGCTGTTGACGATGCCAAGGACGAATGACGAGAAACGGTTGCCATCTCGCCCGGCGGTCCGATCGATGCTCCGGATCGTCGGCATGTCGAAGTACTGCGCCGGCCGGCCGATCGCGTACGCCATCAGGTTCTCGGTGAAGACACGGATGAACGTGTCCTGGTGCTTCAGCAGCGCCTCGTCGAGCCCCTCGAGCCCGTTCACTTTCGAGCCGTCGTACAGCTGGCCGTTCGGGTCCACGGGCACGCCGTTGTCCGTCGTTCGCCAGTGACCCGTGGGATCGAAGTTCTCGAGCGCCAGGCCGATCGGATCGATCACGCGGTGGCACGATGCGCACGCCGGATTCTTCCGGTGCTCTTCCATCCGCTCGCGGACCGACAGCGTCTTTCCGCCGCTCACCGCGTTGGTGTCGTCGAGTGGCGGGACGTTGGGCGGCGGCGGTGGCGGCGGGCTCCCGAGCAGCACTTCCAACACCCACTTGCCGCGGAGGACCGGGGACGTTCGATCGGCCACCGACGTCTCGACGAGGATGCTGCCCTGGCCCAGCAATCCCCGCCGGTGCGTTCCTTCGAGCGACACCCGCCGGAACTGGTCGCCCGCCACGTTCTTGATTCCGTAGAACGCGGCGAGGTTCTGGTTGAGGAACGTGTAGTCGGCCGTGAGCAGGTCGAGCACGCTCCGGTCACCCTTGACGACGCTGTCGAAGAACAACTGCGTTTCGCGCTTCATGTCGCGCGCGAGCGTCCCGTCGTAGTCCGCATACATCAGCGCGTCCGGATGGACCTTGTCCGTATCCTGCAGCCGCAGCCAGAGCGAGGCGAAGCGGGTCGAGAGGGCCATCGAGCGTGGATCCTTCAGCATCCGATGGACCTGCGCGTCGAGCACGGCTGGCTCGTGGAGCCGGCCAGCGCTCGCGACCTTCAGCAGGTCGGCATCGGGCGGCAGCGCCCACAAGAAGTACGACAGACGCGAGGCCAGCTCCAAGTCGTCGAGCCGGTACGCGTCGGCCCGTACGCGCGTCGCGCGGATGCCTGCCCGCTGCGGTTCGATGCGGAACAGGAAGTCGGGGCTGGCGAGAATCGCCTGCAGCGCCGTCCGAACGCCAGATTCGAAATCGCCGTCCTTCCGGCCGCGCTCGTAAAACTTCATGACCGCGTCGATGTCTTGTGGCGTCGCGGGGCGGCGGTAGGCCTGCGTCGCCAGGTTCGTCACGATCCGCCGCGCGCATGGCATCTCGTCGTCAGCCGAAACGGGGCGGCAGATGAAAATCCGCTCACGGCTGACGGTTTCCGAGACGCCGGTGACTTTGAACGGGCCGGCGATCGTGACGCTTCGAAGGTGCGGGACCGTCGTGATCCCCGGTCCTTCGCCGATCTGCGGATCGGCCAGCGAGAACTGGTGCGGCGCGATCAGATCGTCGACCGGCCCATCCCAGCGCTTCACGAACGCCGCGGAGAGCTGCTGCGGACCGGCCTCGATCTGAATCGGTGGCGTCTCGATCGAGAGTCCCTGCTTGTCGAGCTCGCTCAGCCGCGGATCGACGTCAAGCAGCGCCATCCGTTTGCCGTTCACCGCGATCTCGATTTGCTCCTTCCCGGTTGTCAGGCCGAACAGATTGCCGACCGGCGTGCCGTAGAACAGGAGCTTGAAGCGGTACGTGCCGTCCGCTGGAAAGACGTGGACGACGGAAATGCCGCCGCGAGTGCCGGTCGGGGCGCCTTCGACGTGTGTCGTCTGGTTGGCGAAATGATCGGCATCATAGGTGAACGAGGTCGGCGTCGCAGTCGGGTCGCCAACGGCGAGCCGGCTGATCTGGTCGGCGGCCGAGAGGTAGCTTTGGAGGAGCGTCGGCGAAAAGCTCTGGGCTTCGGCGATATTGTCGAAGTTGTGGCTCATCGTATCGGGCGGCAGCCAGCGGCTGACATCGAGGTCGAGCCCGATCATTGTCCGGATCGTGCGGGCGTATTCGGCGCGGTTCAGCTGCTGGAAGTCGCGGAAGCCCGGATCGGGATGCTGAGCGGCCGCGCGATCGATGCGATTCTCGAGCGACACGGCGAACGCGTGGATGGACGCGGCGTCGGGCCGCTTGGGCGCCGTCGGCGGGGGCATCATGCCGGCGTCCAGCTTGGCGATCATCCGCTCGGCCAGTTCCGCGTGGTCGGCGGCGGTCGACATGTCGAGCGGCTCCATCGAGATGCCGCCGGCCTTCTGCCGATCGTTGTGGCACTGCGTGCAGATCTGGTGGACCATCGCATTCTGCGCGGTCACCGGCATCACGTCGCCGTTGTGCGAAAACGGAATCACCTGGATTGGCGCCGCGGGTGCGGGTGTGCCCGTCTTCGCGACCGCCAACATCGCCACGGGCTCGAGCGCGGCCACCAGCGCGTCGACCGCCGCTTTGTCAGGGCGGGGTTGGCCTGCCGGCGGCATCTGACCCGTCTTCAGCTTGCGCGTCATCAGCGCGGCGATCAGCGGCTCGACGTGGTCAGCGCCTTCGAAATGCTCGAGAGACACGTCACCGGTCTGCTGCGCGTCGTCGTGGCAGGTGACGCAGTACCGCGTGACGAGAGCTTTCTGCGCCGGGGGTGAAAGGGTCGATGGCTCGTGCGAGACGGCCGGCTGCGGGGGACCCTGTGGCGTGGGGGCGGCAGATTGTGCGTGAGCCGCGAGCGTAAGGCCAAAGGCGACACCGAAGATCAGGGTCAGTGCACCGGACGTTCTGAGCGTGAGCTGTTTCATGATGTCTGCTCACTCCGCGAACGCGCCTCAGCGCTCGGGGCACGCCCGCCAGTCTGCGTCTCTTTCTAGAGGGACGTCATATCTTCAGGCTAGATCGATAAAGTGCACACGGCTGTAATTTGTTGTCCGGAGTTGCAGACATCGCGCGCCTGAACAACAGCTTCGCGCCTCCATCGCCACGTGGCTCTTCAGGAGCTAATCACGCGCCAATGGTGCCCGTCACGAGCTCGCCCGCCGGCTCGTACGTGGCGATGATCACGCCGGCGTCGCCGACCCGGCTCTTCACGAGCTTCCACGTGGCCGAAGGTGTGCCCTCGGCGAACAATCGCTTGCCGGTGCCGATGGTCACGGGATACATCCAGACGTGCATGCGGTCGACGAGCTTTTCCCGAAGCAGCGTCTGGATCAGGCTGCCGCTGCCCCAGACGATCATGTCCGGGCCATCCTCCGCTTTCAGGCGGCGGAGCGCGGCGGGCACGTCGCCCGAGACCACCGTCGTGTTCACCCAGTCGGGCTGGAAGGGCTCGTGCGACACGACATGCTTCGTCGCCTCGTTGAACGGCTTCGCGACCGCGTTGTTCGGATCCTGCTTCGGCCAGAAGCCCGCGAAGATGTTGTAGGTCGTGCGTCCGAGCAGCATCGCGAACGGCGGCTTCAGAAGCTCGTTGAGGGCCTCGCCCAACGAGTTGTCCATGACGTGAGCCTGCCATCCGCCGTACTTGAACCCGCTCGACGCGTCCTCCTCCGGTCCGCCCGGCGCCTGCATGACACCGTCCAGCGTCACGAACGTCGTGGTGATGATCTTTCGCATATCAGATTCCTTGGTGAATAAGGGTATCGTCGCCTTCGTGTCGATGTCCCCCGCCGGTGCGGGCTGGACTCGCTATCAATCAGTAGTCGATTGAAGGCGATCGAAATCGACCGTGGACAGCGAAGCTTATCGATTGCCAAAACACGCTCGAAGTATTCGTAGATGAACCAGCGATCGCCCCACGGGAGCTGCTCAGCCCTCCCCTGCGCGAGCCATACGTCGCGTGATGTGGCGCGGGCAACGATCAGCCTGTTTCGAGAGGCGTCTACGCCGGCGACGCGAATCCCTTCGAGTCGTCGTTCACATGAAATGGCATGGCGGCTTGCGAAGATTCACGGCTCAGCGCTGGCTAGAGTGTGCCCTCTCGCGGGCCGCGCGCGTCCTTGTTGATTTGCCGGATCGCGCCGAGGTGATACGCCAGGTGCGCGATGCTCGAGATGATGCCTGTGAGCTCGATGTCGTTCACGGTCCGCGGCGAACCGAGCGCCTGCAGCCATCTGTGCGTTTCGTGACGCAATCCGTTCCGAATCGCCGCCCATTCGCCTTCGTCGACGGCAGCCGTCTTCCAGGCGGCGTCCCATGTGGCATCGGCGAATGGGTTGCCGCCTTCGGCTGCCCATCGATTCATCAGTGAGAGCCCGTAACGCAGATGTTGTGCGTGCGCCGCGATGGTCGCGCCGCCGTTGGCCGACCGCGACGCATCTGCCGCCGTGAGCGTGTCGAGCGATCGGAGCAACCCGACGTCGCCGGCGTTGAGCACGAACCCGCCAGGCCCCGCATCGTCGGCGTTCGTGCCGTCAATCAGTTCCGAGAAAAGGCGCGTGAGTGCATGAGCCGCATCGCTCGTCTGCATGACACGATTATGCCGTAGCAACCTTGCCCAGCGGGGCGCATTGGTGTCGATCGCGAGGTGCAACGCCTAGTGCGCTGCACGCAGATTGCGCTTCCAGCCAGTGAACCACGTCGGGCGGAACGTCGCCCCGCTGCGATGTCACCCTGGCACCAGACTCCAGTGAGTGCGTCCCGAGGGCCGTCCGTTCTAGCGGTACAATCGCGCACCACAGTGCTCAGCTCTGAAGAGTCGAAAGCCGTCGCGGCGTCGGTGGCGCGCATCGAATCCCGCACGGGAGTACAGGTCGTCGTCGCCATCATCCGGAAGGCCGACACCTACATCGAGCTTCCGTGGAAAGCGTTCGCACTCGGCGTCTCGATCGCGGCGCTCGTCACGGTGCTGGCCGATGTCAGGTGGCCGCAATGGGTCACGTCAGACACCGCGCTGATCCACGCGGCCGTCATCCTCGCGACCGGCGCCGCATGCGCGCTCCTCGCCGTGTTCGTTCCGCCGTTCGCGCGTCGGTTTCTGCGCGAGACGCACGCGCACGTCGAAGTGCGCCAGCACGCGAAGGCGCTCTTCCTCGAGCGCGAGCTGTTTCGAACCCCGCGCCGCGATGCGGTCCTGATTCTCGTCAGCGAGTTCGAGCGGCGCGTCGAAATCCTCCCCGATGTCCGTCTGCACGGCATGATCACCGAAGGCGAATGGCAGCGTGTCATCGACGCGATGACGCCGCCGCTGCGCGGATCGAGGCGCGCGCTCGCCGTTCAGGAAGGGCTGAACGTCGTCGAGCCGCTGCTGGTGTCGAAAGGGTTTCAGCGAGGGCACGACGCATGAGACGTTCGCGTGCGTGGTTGGCTGCGCTGCTCATCGTCCTGTCGGCGTCCTTCGCCCGCTCGGCCGACATTCCGTACCTCACCGGGCGCGTCGTAGACGATGCCGGGATTTTGTCGCAGGGGGCGCGTGCGCGGCTGACGGCGGAGCTCAAGGCGCACGAGGAGAAAACGACCGATCAGATTGTTGTACTCACCGTTCAGACGATCCAGCCGGACAGCATCGAGGATTACGCGGTGAAGGTCGTCGAGGCGTGGAAGATCGGTCAGAGAGGCAAGGACAACGGCGTCCTCGTCGTCGTCATTCCGCGCGATCGCAAGATGCGGATCGAAGTCGGCTATGGCCTCGAGCCGACGCTGACCGACGGGGTGTGCGGCGACATCATTCGTTCATCGATGACGCCCGCGTTCAAACAGGGTGACTACGACAGGGGCGTCGAAGACGGCGTCGCGGCGATTATCTCGCGGCTCGAGGGACGCGCGGCACCGGTTGCCACCGACGAAGGCGCACAGCCGGCTGCGCGCGGCGGGCTTTCCGGTCTGCAGCCGCCGAACATGCCCTGGCAGCAGCGCATCCTGATCGGCGCGTTCGTCTTCGGCATCATCGGGCTGTTCACCGTCGTCGGTGTGGTGACACCGGCGGCGGGCTGGTTTCTCTACGTATTCCTCATTCCGTTCTGGGCGATCTTCCCGGTCATCGTCGTCGGGCCGAACGCGACATTGGCGCTCCTCGCCACGTACTTGATCGGTTTTCCACTCGCCAAGCGGAGCATGCAGAACCAGCCGTGGTATTTGAAAGCCGCGCAGGACCTGAAATCGAAAGGCAGCGCCAACATCGGCGGGTTCACGATCACCTCGGGCGGGTCGTCGTTCTCGTCCGGCGGCGGAGGATTCTCAGGCGGAGGCGGCAGCTCCGGCGGCGGCGGCGCGTCGGGCAGCTGGTAACCTCTGCTCGTCGCGGAGCACGTCGTGAACGCGCCGATCGTCGAAGCCGTCTGACGCGCGTCTCCGCGCATGTTACAGGACGCCGGCACCGCCAGCCCGTCGCGCAGTATAGGCCTTGAGGAACGACGCGAAGTCATCAGCCGCGGACGGCATCGCTCTACCCGTCGGCTGATCGCATGAAAATCCAGTGTCACGACTGGATCGGTCAGCCGACTCATCACAACGTTCCGATTGCGACAGGCTGGCACGCCAAACGCGAGAATGATGGCGATGCCTTACTGACGGATCGTGGGCTCGCGCGAGTGATCACGCTTCCGCTGCCGGGTCCGGGATTCATTGAGGAGGGCCACGGCGATTCACGTCATCGACGCGCGAAAGTTTGTCCGCAACGATCTATTCATCATCGTTGTGGACGATCGCCTCGATCTCTTACGTGGACGGCGCGGCCGGGGCTGGACATCACCGCGTACGAGCACCCGGCGGGGTACCGCGCCACGCTCACCGCGCCGAGGGCCCAGGCTCGATCGCTGATGTGATCGCGCCTTGATCGGCACTGACGCGAACGACCGACGCCTCAGTCGCAGGACGTCCGCTGGAATCGCGGCAATCACCTAGCACTACGCGCAGCTGCCGGTCCGGAGAAACCCTATGCGTTGCGGGACACACGAACGGCGCATTCGAGTCCCCGATCTCAACTTCAACACTTGTCCACGTGAATAGATTGCTATTGACGAAGACGATTGTTCCAGGGTGTCCCGTCGCGTTCATGCTGTACGCCAGCGAATGAGTGGGGGGAGCCGAATTGGACTCGCCTTGCATCCCTGCGAGCAGCATGAAAAGGCGTGCAGTGCGAATGAAGTCGTTCCGATCCCACGCTCGCTCGACGATTTGGTAGCCCGCGAGTGACCGGCCCTCCATGATCCAATTGGGGCCGTCGTAACAGCAGCCACGGTCCGGCTCGTCTTTCCTCAGGCGCCAGAATCCATCACGATCCAACGACTGGTCGAGGGTGCCAACTTCCTCCAGGGTCAGGCGCCGCGATACGCGCTTATCGACGGCGAAGGGCGCTACGCGTGGGTGCTTGAACTGCGCCGCCTCCAGCATCCAGCGCGAGCCGACGCGGCGGACCGTGATCACCTTCGTCTTTCCCCACTCAAACACAAGCATGAACCGGTAGGCGGGATCGCCCATCCTAGCGGAGGCCGTGGATTTCTGCGCTACAGCGCGGCCTGTTTCGAGTCGTTGCTCGTCAACCGGCCAAGCGTTGCGCCGGCCATAGCAGCACTGACGGCGACCACGACCAGGAGAATTCGCTCAACTACCTCTCGACGGTCGGCTGCAGGTCTGATCTGTTCGCCGGGCGCGACATACTGCGGCATCAAGGGGAACTCGTGACGCGGCGGTTCCGCGGCGCTGTGAAGCAGTTCTGGCCAACTCTTGGCCGGCTGGAACGACGAGAATTCAAGAGGCGGAACGTACCAGCCTTGAACCGACGAGGACGGCGCATGAGCCGCCCAGGCGACGAAACGTTCGTGTTGCCGCGTTGCTTCACGGCGAACCAGAGCCGGAGCGATCCAACCCGACGTCGTGACGGTGCCGAAGATGGCGAATATCAGGAGCGGCACGTAGACGGCCGGTGCGACCCGTCCGGTCCGCCTCGTCGCGTAGAACAACGCAGGGCCGATCGCGATCGGAACGCCATATCGCAAGGTCGCGGTGTCGTACATCGCTGCGGCGACCACCCGTCCCAAGACCGTCGGCAATGGCAAATTCAACAACAGGAGTTGTCGTCGGAGCGCGAAGCTGCTGTGCATCAGCACGAATTCGATCGCGGCCAGCCCTGCGACCGTGAGGGCGAAACGGCCAAGCACGGTGGCGCCGAATGACCGGGATTCGGGACTCGTCGCCTCGTCCAGAAGGCACGCTCCCCACGAGCGCCAGACTGCCAGGTAGCCCCAGAGGAGCTCCCATCTGTTCTTGGACGTAGCCCATTCGTATTGCAAATCCGCAAGCGCCGGCCCAAGGACGCGTTCGACGTGCTCTGTCGAACACGTCAACCGGATCATGCGATGGAGTGCGTTGCCGGGCCGCATCGTTATGCCTCCTGTGTGCGCAGCCGCGTCAACGCGCGCTCCGCTCGGGTCCAGATCTTCAACACCGAGACGCCGTAGGCGGTCGACTGATACAGCCGTCGCGGGAGCCCGATCGCTCCGTGCGGTAACGCCTCTGTGCGGGATGTCAGATATCCCTTGTCCTCCATTCTCGCCAGCGTGACGTAGACGGTTCCGCGTTTCAGCGCCCCTTGCGACCGCGCCACCAATTCGAGGCCGAAACTCTCGCCCTCTCGCAAGAGATCGAAAATCAATCGCTCAGTCCCGGAAAGTCGGATAGCCTCGTGCATGCAATGATTATCGATCTTACATCGTGTAAGTCAAGTGGTAATCGGACGTCGACAAAGTCCAGCTGTCGCCCGACCGATCAACGCTCATTGCGAGGTGGCCCCAGCGTATTGGCGCATCCGACCTCGAAGGTGTTGCAGATCAAACCGTGTCGGGCTAACTCCTTCTCAGCACGAGCCGTTTGGCGCGATGCCAACCCTCCGGGCGACCCGCGAGCATGTGCGAAGGAGTGCCAGTTGGTGATGCGATTCGTACGCGGCGCGGCTTGATCACCCAGTGCTAGTCCGAGCCCGCATTCATCGCACGCTCTGCTAGAGTCACAGATGCGATGAACCCTCGCTACGTGACGGATTCGCAAATCGGCACTGTTGCGCGCAGCTTCAGACAATGCGCTCCACTGATTGCGACGGCCGAGAGCCTGCGATTTCTCGTCGGTGGTGACCTCGACGCAATCGTCGGCCCTCTGCGGACAGACATTCCGACGCTAGCCAGATTGAAGTCAATCTCGCGCTGGCTGAATGGCAATCCCTTCATGCTCGCGGTCGACGCGGATCTGCCAATGGTCTTCGTCAGCGATCTCGTGTCGGTCGTATACGAGTACCTGAACCTGGCGTTTCTGCTGGATGCCACGGGCATCTCCTTCGGCGTCAAACACTTTTCTCGTCACGGCCGCGCACTCATTCGCGTGACTGCGGCCGCTGGTGACGTTGACGCCGCCATCAGCGTCGCCTCGTTCCGCGCCAGCCGGGCGGATTGGACGCGCCCGGAATTTCGCGCCGCTGAGACCGCCGTCGAATTCAGCGAGCGGCGTTACCCGTAGATGATGCCGTGCCGAACTCGCTCGGGTTACGGCCGGGAAGCGGAGTACTTGTCACCGGTTCGGACATGTCAGGCAAGTCCACGTTCCTGAGGACGGTCGGCGTCAATGCGGTCTTGGGTCAAACAATCAATACGTGTTTGGCGCGCGAGTATCGTGCGCCGATATTTCACGTGCGCAGTTGTATCGGGAGAGCGGACGATCTCCCGGCGGCTAAGAACTATTACATCGCTGAAGTCGAAGCGCTTCTAGAGATCGTTCGGGCGAGCGATGACTCTACGCCGCACCTGTTTGTGCTCGACGAACTGTTTCGCGGGACCAACGCCGTCGAGCGCATCGCCGCGGGACGAGCCGTGCTTCACCAGCTGCTCCGGGCCTCCAACGGTACGACGACGCCCCATATCGTGATCTTCGCAACGCATGACAGGGAACTTGTCGACTTGACGTCTGGGACGTTCGATTCGTATCACTTCGGCGATTCAATCGGTCCAGACGGCCTGATTTTCGATCATCGGCTCCAGCAAGGACCGTCGACCACCAGGAATGCGATCGCTCTGCTTCGACTGCATGATGCGCCAGAAACACTGCTGGCCGATGCCGTGACGCCTGCGGAAATGCTCGACCGGCAGCGCGGCACCACAGTCGTCGCTCGCTGAGCAGAGCACGCCGGCGACAGTACGCCACCGAGAAATCTGGAAGGCTGCCGCGCAGGCACTTGAGCTGCCAGGGCGAGAAATGCCACCGTCGCTACGAGGGTACGCACGAGAGTTCGACCTCCATTGCCGATCGACGTGACCCTACTCTCGCCAACCGCGCGGCCCAACACGTGTGTTCAATCCGTTCGCTCTCACTCGCCTGCCGGGGAGACATGAGAGGATACTGAGCAGTCGCCTTGTGGCAACGGATGAACGCGCGCGATCGGTCGTCAGAGCGGCGTTTATCGTTTCCGATGACACGAGTTGACCTGTCCGGACGATGGGCATAGCCTCACCATCCCGATGGTCCAATTGAAACAGATGAATGCCCTCATCGACATGCTGGCCGATGTGAAGTACGCGCTGCGGCGATTCAACAAATCACCGGGCTTTACAGCGACGGCTGTCGTGACGTTGGCACTCGGCATCGGCGCGACGGCCGCGATCTTCACCCTGATTCAGCAGGTCATGCTGCGATCGCTGGCGGTCGCGAAGCCGGAGCAGCTGTGGCGCATCGGCGACGCCGCCACGTGCTGCTACTCGACCGGATACACGCAGAGCAATCACGCGGCGGAGAACGACTGGACGCTGTTCTCGTGGGAAGCGTACCAACGCTTCCGCGCCGACACCGCCGCGTTCGAGCCGCTCGCCGCGTTCCAGGTCGGCACGGGTAACGGCTACGTCGCCGTCCGCCGCGCCGGCTCGCGGGAGGCCGTGCAGTCGCGGCTCGGCGAGTTCGTGTCCGGCAATTTCTTCCGCACGTTCGGGCTCTCCGCGTGGCGCGGACGTCTGTTCACCGATGCCGACGATGAACCGGGCGCCCCGCCGGTCGCGGTGATCAGCTTTCACACGTGGCAGGAGAAGTACGGATCCGATCCGTCCATCGTCGGCGCGCCGTACGAGATCAACGATCACGCGTTTTCGATCATCGGCGTGGCGCCGCCGGGATTTTTCGGGGCAAAAATCGCCGCCTTCGACATGCCCGACATGTGGCTGCCGCTGATGAAAGAACCGCTCATCGCCGGCGCGACGTCTCGCCTCGAGAATCCCGGCCTCGCGTGGCTGGATCTGATCGGACGGGTGCGTCCTGGGACGAACCCGCGGACGCTCGAGGCGCAGCTCCAGGGCGAGTTGCGCCAGTGGCTGGCGAGCCACCGCGCCGACATGAGCCCGCATGACCGGGCGCGGTGGACCGAGCAGACGCTGCATCTCACGCCGGGCGGCGCCGGCGTGTCGCTGATGCGCGAACAATATCAGGACGGTTTGCGGCTGCTGATGATCGCCGCCATCTGCGTCCTGCTGCTCGCGTGCGCCAACATCGCAAACCTCCTGCTCGCGCGAAATCTGAGGAACGCGCGCGAGGCGGCAGTGCGCGCGGCCATCGGGGCGACGCCTGCGCGGCTCGTGCGCGAGGCGCTGATCGACAGCGCGGTGCTCGCCGGGGTCGGCGGCGCCGCCGGCATTGCGGTGGCCTGGGCCGGAGCGCGCCTGATCGTGCATCTCGCGTTCCAGGCCGGCTGGGTTCCGGTGAGCGCCGCGCCCTCAATGCCGGTGGTGCTGTTCGCCTTTGCCGTGTCGCTGATGACCGCGCTGCTCTTCGGCATCGTGCCGGCCTTGATCACGTCGCGCGCCGACCCGATGGACGCCATGCGCGGATCGACTCGCACGGCTTCAGACACGACGGGCGCGCAGAATGCGTTGGTGATCGCGCAAGCGGCGGTCTCGGTGGTGCTGCTGAGCGCCGCCGCGATGCTGAGCCAGAGCCTGTACAATCTCGAACATCAGGACCTCGGCTTCGCGGCCGATGGCCGCTACCTCGTGTCGATCGACTCGAAGGTGTCCAACCTGCCGCAGGAGCGATTGCTCCCGCTCTTCCGCGACATCGAAACCCGTCTGCGCGCCTTCCCCGGCGTGCGCACCGCGAGCGCGGCGCTCTACGCGCCGATGAGTGGCAGTTACTGGTCGCACGACGTGCGCATGGCGGGCCAGCCCGAGCCGGGCGCGGGAGACGATGTCTCATCCGCGTGGACGCGCGTGATGCCGAGCTTCTTCGAAACGATCGGCGACCGGATCGTCATGGGACGGCCGATCGTCGACGCCGACAACGCGACCGCCCGCCGCGTGGCCGTGATCAACGAAGCGTTCGCGAGGAGGTTCTTTCCGAAGGAGAATGCGATCGGCAAGCACTTCGGTCCCACGGCGGGGAAGAACGCCGGGTTGTACGAGATCGTCGGCGTCGCAGCCGATGTCCGCTACTTTCCGTCGACGGTGCACGCGGTGCGGCCGATGTACTTCGTGCCGGAAGCGCAGGGCGCGACGTTCGACGATCGAGAGCTCGAGAGCCGGGAACTCTGGTCGCACGACCTCTACAACGTTGTGATCTGGGCGCCCGGTAGCCCTCCGGGGCTTGCGGGCGCGGTGCGCGATCAGGTGGCGGCGGTCGCTCCGGACTTCGTCATGAACGGCGTCCAACCATATGCCGACGTCGTTCGCCGCCAATTCGCCCAGCAAGACATGATCGCGAGCCTCACGTGGCTGTTCGGCGCGATCGGGCTCCTGCTCGCGGCCGTGGGGCTCTACGGCATCACGGCGTACAGCGTCGAGCGGCGGACGGCCGAGATTGGCGTGCGCATGGCGCTCGGCGCGGACCGCGCGTCGGTCGTGGGGATGGTGCTGCGCGGAGCGTTCGTGCAGGTCAGCGTCGGGCTTGCGCTCGGCATTCCGGCGGCGATCGTCTCGGGCGCGTGGATTGCGAGCCGATTGTTCGACGTGCGGCCGTGGGACCCGGCGCTGCTGGTACGCGCCGCGCTGTTCCTCGTCGCGGCGACGCTCGT
Organism: Vicinamibacterales bacterium; assembly: GCA_036268855.1. GTDB lineage: Bacteria > Acidobacteriota > Vicinamibacteria > Vicinamibacterales > CAVVIG01 > DATATJ01. Next base: position 169 of record DATATJ010000044.1, on the reverse strand, counting down.
CGCGGCGTTCATCCCGGCGCGGCGCGCGGCGGGACTGGATCCGATGCGGGCGTTACGCATCGAGTAGCGTCACGAGAAACGGCAGTTGCCGTTTGGGTCAGACGCGGTGCCTCGAACATGACGATGCTGGCCCACCTGCTGCCATGTATCGCGTGAACGGCCAGGGGCT
>DATATJ010000043.1:0-7962 GCA_036268855.1 Vicinamibacterales bacterium | reverse complement strand
ATGTACACGATCGTGATTCAGCTCGGCGCCGTGCTGTGCCTGCCGATCTATTTCGCGCCGCGCATCGCCGCGTTCCTCTCGACGTACCCCACCGGTGAGCGAGGCGATCGGGGACTGCTCACGCACCCGCTGGGCCTCGTGATGGTCGCCTTCGTCGTCACGGCGGCACCGGCGTACCTGCTGACCAAGGTGATCGGCAAGCACCTCGAGAGCCTCACGGTCATGGGCACCTCGCTGCTGGTTGGCGGCGTGGTGATGTGGATCGTCGATGTGGCCAACGCGCCAGCCGAGCGAGTCGGACCGAAGGGGCCGCAGACGCGGATTCGCACCTGGCGCATGGATTCCATGTCGCTCGCGCAGGCGGTATGGATCGGCGCGTGCCAGATCCTCTCGGCGGTGTTTCCCGGGACGTCGCGGTCGATGTCCAGCATCGCAGCCGGGCAGGTGGCGGGCATGTCGAGAGCCGCGGCGCTCGAATTCTCGTTTTTCGTATCCCTCCCAATCATGTTCGTCGCGACCGCTTACGATCTGCTGAAGTCCCTGAAGGGCAGCGGTCCGAACCCCATCGGCGTCGTGCACATCGACGCTCACGGCTGGGCGGTGCTCGCAATCGGCTTCGTGGTCGCGTTCTTCGTCGCCTATGGATCGGTCGCCGCGTTGATGGGGTGGGTCCGCCGGCGGGGCTTCGTGCCGTTCGCCGCGTACCGCATCGTGCTCGGCGCGATCGTGCTCGCGTGGGCGGCAGGGCTCGTGAACTGGTGAGGCAGCCGCCCGAGGCCGCGGGGCAATCGACGGACCTCCCGCGCTTCAGGCGTTTCTTCGCCAATCTCGGGCCGGGCCTCATCACCGGCGCTGCCGACGACGACCCTTCGGGCATCTCCACTTACTCGGTCGCGGGGGCCTCGTTCGGGTATCTCCCGCTGTGGACCGCCCTCGTCTCGTTCCCGTTGATGGCATCGGTTCAGCTGATGTGCGCCCGCCTCGGCCTGGTCACGGGACTTGGCCTCGCCGGCGTCATTCGGCGACGCTATTCGCGCTGGGTACTCTGGGCCGCCTGCAGCCTGCTGGTGCTGGCGAACGTGATCAACATCGCCGCGGATCTCGGCGGCATGGCCGACGCGACCGCGCTCGTGACCGGCCTGCCAGCCGCGTGGTCGGTGCCAGCCTTCGGTGCGGCGATGGTCGCCTCGCTGATATGGACGTCCTATCGCGCCATCGCGCGCATCTTCAAATGGCTGACGCTGGTGCTGCTGGCCTACGTGGGCACCGCCTTCGTGGCGCACGCCGACTGGCGGACCGCGGTCCATATGACGTTCGTGCCGCACGTGGTGTGGTCGCGCGCGTTCTTTTCGGTGCTCGTGGCGATTCTCGGCACGACGATCTCGCCATACCTCTTCTTCTGGCAGGCCGCGCAGGAAGTCGAGGAAGAGCGCGCCATGGGACGCAACCTGGCGCGCCGCCGCGGCGCGACGGACGTCGAGCTTTCCGCCTGCCGCACGGACGTCGTCGCCGGGATGTTCGCGTCGAACGCGATCATGTACTTCATCATCCTCACGACAGCGGCCACGCTGAATGCGCACGGGCAGACGAGCATCGCGACCGCGAAGGACGCGGCCGAAGCGCTGCGGCCGCTGGCCGGGGCGGCCGCCTACTGGCTTTTCACGCTGGGGCTGATCGGCACAGGCATGCTGGCCGTGCCGGTGCTGGCAGGCTCGTGCGCGTACGCGATCGCGGAGGGGGCCGCATGGCGCGGCTCGCTGAACCAGAAGCCGCACCGCGCGAAGAAGTTCTACATCGTCCTGGCGGTCGCGATGGCGCTGGGGATCGCCCTGACGTTTGCGGGCTTCGATGCGATCAAGCTGCTGTTCACGGCCGCTGTGATCAACGGCGTGCTCGCGCCGCCGCTGATCCTGATCGTGCTGTTGCTCACGCGCGATCGCCGCGTGATGGGCGACGCGGCCAACTCCCCGCTCATGGAGATTTGCGGATGGATGGCGCTCGCGGTCATGGTGATCGCCGCGGTCGGCCTTTTTGCAGCGCGATAGACGTTCAGGGCTTCATTGCGACGCCCGCCCAGGTGGCCACAGCGCCGAGCGTGGTCTGCGCCGCGTTCAGGCCCAGACGAAAATCCTTGTCCGAGTAAGTCGTGAACACATCGGTCGGCTGGTGCCACTGGGGATCCCAGCCGCTGCCGATCTGCGTGCCGCGCTCGTTTTCGCGGACTGAAATCGCGGGCACGAGATCCTGGAACGGGCCCGAATCGGTATTCGTCATGTGGTTGCCGACGGCCGCTGGATAGTCGGTGGCGTACTGTTCGTTGGCCTCCTCGAACGCCCACGCGAGCGTCTGCGCTTGCGCCGCCATCTTCGAGGTCCTCTGGAACTCGATGTTGACGTCCGCCTCAGGCCGCTGCTCGGGGCTCATGGTCCCGTCCGGCCGTGGTGCGCCGTGGTCGAACATCATCATGTCGTGCTGGATCATGGCGATCCATTTGGGCTCGGGATAGTGGCCCGAGCCCGGCGGGTCTTCCTTCCCCTGCAGATCTTTTCGCTGCGCGATGTACGCGCGCGCGCCGTTGGTCCCGGTCTCCTCGTTATTCCAGAGGATGAAGCGCACCGAATGATCCAGCTTCACGTCCGGGCTGCTCAGCACGCGCGCCACTTCCATCACCAGCGCCGTGCCCGACCCATCGTCGTTGGCCGCCTCGCCCCAGCCGTGCCCGTCCATATGGCCGCCGACGATATACATCTCGTCCGGGTGAACGGCGCCAACGACCGTGCAGTAGACCTCCTCGCGCTCGCCCGGCGTCGTGGGTTGCGTGTCGAGCGCGCGAATCTTCTCGTCCGGCTGCTTCATCGGATCGGTGTTCACGCCGGTGGGCATGCGGACGCCGCGCGCGCGGCCGCCGCCCTGCGCGAGACCAGTCGCGGGCCTGGCGGCGGGACGTGCGGTCGGCGCCGGCGGCTGATAGTCGTATTTGATGCGGGCGAGATTCGGGCAGCCATAGCTCTTCAACTGTGCCTCTATCCAGTCCACGGCGGCGCGATTGCGATCCGTGCCCTGCCGCCGATCGCCGAACTGTGTCAGCCCCTTCACGGTCGCCTTGTAGCGCGCCAGATCCAGCCGGGCGACCAGCGTCGCGATCAGATCGTTCGCGGCCGCCGCCTGCCTGGCCGGCGCCTGAGCGGCCGCAGGCTCACCGAGAGGCGCGATCGCCAATCCGACCGCCGACAACAACACACACGTCCCGATCTTCGACAGCTTCCGCAGCATCTCACACCCTCGTTTGACGCGTTCGCGATCGCCACAAACGCTGGCGTAGTGTAACCGCAGGGCGTCCGCGACGTCACGAGGTGCGTGGCGGTCGCGTGTCGAGCACGGTAAGCGAGATCCTCGAAGAGCGAACGCCCGAGTGGGCTTGGCCCATCCTTGGTCTCTGAATGCTGACGGCCGAGCTGGCAGTCATCCGCCTGCTCATGTGGATGGATTCTTGCACCTCAGCGATTACATGGGCCGGCTGTGGACGTTCGGTGCCGTCGCAACCATGACCGCCTTGACTGCGGCGTGCGTGCACATGGCGGCCGGCGCGTCACACAGACGATATCTCTCGCCGGCCCAGCGGCTCGCCGCGATCCATCGTGCGCAGGTGTGGTCGGCCACGAATATCCCATTCGTGGACATCAAGGCCGGCCCTCCGCGTCGCGACGGCTTCTCGCCCGAACAGACGGTCACCTGCAATTACGTCGCGGTCCAGCTCGGCGGCAAGACACCGAAGTTCGCGTGCGCCATCGCGCCGGACGACGTCGTGAAGGTGAAATACGGACGACAGAATGGCGAAGTCTACGCCGAAGTCGCAGCAACGCGCTTGTTGTCGGCGCTCGGCTTCGGCGCTGATGCCCAGTATCCCGTACACGTGATCTGTCGCGGCTGTCCGCCGCGCCTCGCGGGGGCGGGCGCCGTCGAATCGGGTGCCATCACGTTCGATGTCGCCGCAATCGAGCGCAAGATGCCAGGACGCGAGATGGAAACGCACGCGGAAAGCGGCTGGGCGTGGCCAGATCTCGACCTCGTGGATCCGCGTGCCGGCGGCGCGCCGCGGCCGCAGCGCGATGCGCTCAAGCTGCTCGCCGTGATGCTGCAGCATTCGGACAGCAAGGACGATCAGCAGCGCCTGTTGTGCGTGACGGACAAGAAAGAGAAGGAAGATCTCGCCGCCTGCAGCGAGCCGTTCATGATGGTGCACGACGTCGGCCTCACGTTCGGCCGCGCCAATCTGTTCAACCACGGCAACGTCGGGAGCGCAAACCTGCAGGCATGGGCCAGCGTGCCGATCTGGAAGGACGCGGCCCGGTGTGTCGGCAACCTGCAGCAGTCGCAGACCGGGACGCTAGCGGACCCGATCATCTCCGAGGCGGGCCGCGCGTTCCTGGCGAATCTGCTCGTGCAGCTCACCGACGCTCAGCTGCGCGATCTATTCGAGGTGTCCCGCTTCGCGTCAAGGGAGACGTCAAGGGCCGGTGGCAACGCCACGATCGAGCAATGGGTCGCTGCCTTCAAGCACAAGCGCGACGAGATCGTCTCGACGGCGTGTCCGTTCTGACCGATGAGGCGACGCGGGTTGCCAGGACCTGCCGCATGGATGCCGCACGGGCGTGCGATTAGAACGTGTCGAAGTGGTAGCCAAACTTGCGCAACCGATCGAACGAGTCGCTGACCCAGCGTCCGTGCTCGCGGTCGAGTGCCCGGTTGACGTCGTTCACGCGCCCGGCACCCGCCGGCTCGCGCAGCGCCGCCAGAATGTCGGCCGCCGCAGCCGCGTAACTGTCGGTCTGGTCCGGCGACATCCCGCTCCAGATGTCGATCGCGTCCTTGGTCTTGCCCTCTCGCCACTCGATCGCACCGATGAGGTACTTCGCGTCGCTCGCGCGGTACGCGTGCGGCGTCGTGCGAAGAATGCCATTCAGAATTCCCAGGCGCACGCGATCGTAAAATCGGGCGAGCGCGCCGGGCGACGCCAGTCCTTTCGCTGAGAGCTGCAGACGATAGTAGGTCTGCACGTTCGCGAGCACGTCGTACGCGCCCCGGTTCGTCCGGCGCGTCCACTGGAGATCCGCGAGATTCGTGTTGACCAGCGTGACGAGCGCATCGAGGCTCGCTTGTGCGCACTTGTCCAGCAGGAACAGCAACTCGGTCGTCGCCTCCGTGGACGGGTGCGCGGCGGCGTGGCGGCTGATGAAGCCGATGAACGGCAGATGGTCCGCCGCGATGCCAAGCTCCGCCCACAGGCGCGGGTCGCGAATCGTCGTGTCGACGTAAGGCTGCAAGCCGTCCTGGTTCAGGTACGCATGCAGCACGGCGGGCAGCTTTCCCGCCGACGCGTGGTACCGGCCGGCGAGCGAAGCGATGCGTGCGAAGGCGCTCCAGCGGTCGCGGCGCGACCACGCCGCGTCGACGAGCGATTGAATCGCTGTGTCCGAAAGCTCCAGTGGCGGCGCACGGTGGCCGGCCGGTGCATTCGCCGGCCGCCACTCGGTGTCGCTGACGATGCGGCTCCCCGCGAGGCCAAAATAGTCGAGGCGCAGCCCTGGCGACAGAAACGGGAACAGCAGCGCGGCGTGATCGCTGACCTTCCTGACGTCGAAGGTGAAACCAGCAACCACGAGCACGGGCTCCTGGCCCGGCGAAGTCACGATGTCGTGGCTTGATGCCATGCCGGGATTCAGTCCGGGGAGCGCGGGATCTTCGGGAGGTACGACGGGAAACACAACCATCGACGATGCGGTCGCCGAGCGTCCTCCCACTCGGGAGACCGATTCGGCGAACGTCAACAACACGCAGAGCGCTGTCGAGAGATGGAGTGCCGCCGAGAGGCCGAACGCCGAGAAGCGGCGAGTGTTCACGCGTGCCCTCCCGATCGAACGCGAGGCTATCGACGCGGGTCGGTGGCCGGGCGCCTTCCATCCCTGCCGTTGTCCGCCATGCTCGACGGAAGAGGCGGCGGCGGTGTCGGCGGAGGCGGAGGCGGCGGGCTGGCGACGAATACCATCGAATGTGGAGGCACGGGCAGCGGGCCCTCCCGCAAAATGGACGCCACCCACAGCACCGCGAGGCTCACGAGCGCCGCGCCGGCGATGAGCGCCAGGCGCCGCGGCCGGTGGTCGCACGGCCTTCGACTCTCGATCGACCAGAGGAGGTCGTGCGGCATGCCCAGCAGCAGTCGCGCCAGAATCTGGAGCGCCACCTCGGTCGCGGCGCCGCCGCGGCGACGGGCATCCTCGTGCGATTCCCAGAGGTCGGACTCGATCTCGGCACGCCGCGCGTCCCGCAGCGACTGATCGAGCCCACTCGTGTACAACCGCGTCCACACGCGCGCGATCGCGATCGCCGCTTCGAGCGTCCGCGTCATGCCGGCACCAACCGTCGCAGACGCTTCCGCGCCCGCGCCCGGCTGTCCGCCGCGCGGCGCGCCGTCGCAACGGCTTCTGCCCCGAGCGCCGTCAAGCTATAGAGGCGGCGACTGGGGCGGCTCTCGCGCGCGGGAATCCGCGGGTCTTCCCAGCGGCTCTTGAGGAGGCCCATTTTCTCGAGGCGCCCGAGGGCGCGATACAGCGTGCCGTACGCCGTGAGCAGGCGCGCGTCGGCCTCGGCCCCAAGCGCTCTGGCCATTTCGTAGCCGTGAAATTCTTCGTCGCGGCGGCGGAGGATCAGCGCGGCGCGGCAGATCGCGATTTCCAAAGGGACGAGCGCGCCCGGTTTGCGTCGCATGGCCGAATAATAAGCAGATATCTGCCTTTACGTCAACCCGCGCCGCCGCGGCCGCGTCTCCACAGTGTCACTTGCATTCAAGACATGGTCCGCGACATCCTCGATCGATGATTCCGTTCTCCGTCCTCGACCTCTCCCCCATCGTCGAAGGCGCCTCGGCGGCACAGGCCTTTCGCAACTCGCTCGACTTGGCGCAGCACGCCGAGCACTGGGGCTACCACCGCTATTGGTTCGCCGAGCATCATGGCATGCCGGGCGTCGCCAGCGCTGCGACCGCCGTCGTCATCGGTCATGTGGCCGGCGGTACGACCACCATCCGCGTCGGCGCCGGCGGCATCATGCTCCCCAACCACGCGCCGCTCGTCATCGCGGAGCAGTTCGGCACGCTCGAATCGCTGTATCCCGGCCGCATCGACCTCGGGCTCGGCCGCGCGCCCGGCACCGACCAGCGGACGGCGATGGCGCTGCGCCGCGACCCGATGACCGCCGGCGATCGCTTTCCGGACGATGTGATTGAGCTGCAGTCGTATTTCGCACCGCTCCGGCCCGGACAGGCGGTGCGCGCGGTGCCGGGCGCCGGACTTCACGTGCCGATCTGGCTGCTCGGCTCCAGCCTTTTCAGCGCGCAGCTGGCGGCCGAGCTCGGCTTGCCGTTCGCCTTCGCATCGCACTTCGCGCCCGATTACCTGATCGCCGCGCTCGCGGCGTACCGGCAGGGGTTCAAGGCATCGTCCGTCCTGGCCGCGCCCTACGCGATGGTGGGCGTCAGCGCATTTGCCGCTGACAGCGACGAGGAGGCGCAGCGGCTGTTCACGTCGCTGCAGCAGCAGTTCGTGAATCTGCGACGCGGTACGCCAGGGCCGTTGCAGCCGCCGGTCGCCTCGATGGACGGACGCTGGTCGCCGGCAGAGAAAGCCGGCGTCGATCGGGCGTTCGCCTATGCAGCGGTCGGATCCCGCGACACCGTTCGCAGGCGGCTGCATGCGATCATCGAGAACACCCAGGCCGACGAGCTGATGCTGACGGCCCAGATCTTCGACCACGACGCACGGCTGCGCAGCTTCGACATTCTGGCCGACCTGCACCACGAGATGTGACCGCCCGGCCGATGCGATGTCCGGCGGCTCGCGCCGCGCGTCCGCGATGATTCGCATGCGTCACGATTGATAATCAGAATAGATTGATCGTATCTGAAAG
>DATATJ010000042.1:0-6931 GCA_036268855.1 Vicinamibacterales bacterium | reverse complement strand
GAGTGGCCTCCATCACGTCGTGATGTGGACGCTGATTGGTCACGATTGGGATGGCCGTCCCGCGGCTCGGTTGGGGCATCAGCTCGCGCGCGTGTCGGAACGCGACATCCTCGTTCTGCACGACGGCTCTCATCAGGCGCTCGGCGCAGATCGTGAGGAGACGCTGAAAGCGGTGGGCGAATGGCTGCCGCGGTGGCGCGATGCGGGGCTCGACGCCGTGGCGATCGACGACACTCAGTGTGCGCCCGATCTCATTACGGAAGGCTAGCGCGGCTCGAAAGATCCGCGACAAATCGATCCAGAAAACGGGCGAGCCTGTCGAGCGCCCGCCGCTGGGCCTGGCCAAACGCGACCAGGGCGGGCCAGTCCCGTGGATGCGCGACCGCCTGTGTGAACAGTTTCATCGCGCGGATCGTGCCGTCGGGCCGGATGGCAGACTCGAAATCGAGCGGCAACTCCACATCGACTTCATCGCCGACGACCCGGACCGCAAGGCCCGGGAGGCCTCGCTCGGCCGCCATGGCGAGAATCGCGAAGCTTTCCATATCCACCGCCTCGCCCCGCGCGCCGAGCTCACGCTTCCGCGCGGCATCTCTCACGATGTGGTCGGAGGTGAGGAAGGTCTCGACAATGCGCGCGCCGCAGGACGCCGCAACATCGATTAACCGATCATCGGCTCGAGCGGTCCGGCCATCGCGTTCGGAGAGAACCTGTCGGGCCACGAGAACGTCCCCAAGTTTCTGTCGATCCTGCAGTCCTCCCGACACTCCCGCTCCTATGACCACGTCGATGCCCCCGTCCAGGGCGCTGGCCACGATCGAATCGAGACGACGCGCGCCAACGCCGATGAGCGCCAGACGGACGCGCGATTGCCCGAAAGTCGTCTCGAATAGCGATCCGTCGGTACCGGCAAGTGACTGGAACCGATGACCGGCGCGCCACGGTGAGCACTCGGCATCGAGTGCGAAGAAGACGGCGATCTTCACTCGGCCTGCGGCATCACGGCGTTGACCCGCATGCCGTCTCGAAGTTCCGTGTTGGCTTGCACGACGACTGATTCTCCGCCGGTGAGCCCCCGCGCGATCGCGTAGCTCGTGGAGCTGGATCCGTCGACGTCGATGGCTCGCCGATGCGCGACGCCATCCTTGACCACGAACAGATAGCGCTGGGATCGATCCGTGCGGACCGCCGCGCGCGGAACGAGCAGCGCGTGCGGCTCGGACCGCGCGAGGATCCGGACGTCGACGTCGAGGTTGGGAATCAGGGGAGGCGCGCTGTGATCGATCGAGCAGATCACCTCGCCGACACGGCGGTCGCCGCGTTGAGCCACGGTCTTCGGGATTCGGGTCGTGCGTCCCGTCCAGATGCGGCCGGGCACGGCATTCCACGAGATCTCGACCTGATGATCCGCTTCAATGGCGGCGAGCTCGGACTCGTCGACGAAGGCGCGAACCTGCAATGCCTTCAAGTCCGCAACTTCGGCGAGCACGGAACCCTCGTCGACCCGCACGCCGCGGCGCACGGGCAGCGCGTAAACGGTCCCGTGAATCGAGGCGCGGATCTCTCCCGACTTGACGAGCGCCTCGGAGACTCGCAGTGCGTCGCGTGCCTGCTGAACAGCGAGCGTGGCGGCGTTCACGTCCATCGCGCTGCTGCGCTGCAGGCTCTCTTGTTTCTGCGCCAGGACCGTGCGGGCCGCCTCGGCGCGGGCGACCGCGAGATCGATCTGGTCCAGCTCGTCGCGCGTGGCCGCCTGCTTCTCGAGGAGGCGCACGGTTCCAGCTCGTTGCTGCGTCAGGTGGGCGAGATCAGCGTCGGCGCTGCGCAGCTGCGCATCGACCTGCGCGAGATCGCCGGACTGGCCGATCGCCTCGAGAGCCTTCAGCTGGTTCTCGGCACGCTGCAGCGCCTCGCGCTGATGCGCGAGCTCGGCCTGCTGCGGGCCGACATCGAGCGTGAGCATGAGATCACCGGGCTCGACCATCTGACCCTCGGTCACCAACACGCGGGTGACGTGCGTGGGGATGCGCGCGCGGGCCACGTCAGACGTGACAGGCTCCACCATGCCGTTGGTCGTGACCCACGACTTCAGCTCGCCGAGCTCGGCGCGAGCGACCGTGACGTCCGGTGCGCTCGGTCTGGCCAGCCACACCGCGGCGCTCACGGCGAGGACGCCGCAGGCCACCGTCGCCGTGATCCGGATTCCGCGTGCAATCGTCATCATTCGCGCCGGGAATCCCGCAATGATAGGGGGTTTCAGGAGCGGAAGTCGATCGAGGCGTACAGTTTTGTCATCGCCGAAGCTGCGCGTGCACTCGAGCGAAGTGTCCCTCGAGCCAATCGGTGATGTGCGTATCAGCTGGCGACATATCGACTCAGTTACGCCTCAACAGTCATCGGCTCGCTCCGTTCGGAAGGTTCCGTTCGGTCGTCGTGTCGCGCACCTCGCGCGTATGCGATGGCGCAAGGACACGATTTACCGCTCGCAGCAGTGCATCTGGTCCGCACGGCTGTGTGAGAAACACATCGCAGCCGGCGTGTTCGGCGAGCTCGCGCTCGGCGGGCCACGCGCACACTGTTAAGACAACGACGGGAATCGCCCTTGTGCGTTCATTGCCTTTCAGTCGCGCGATGAATTCGATGCCGTCTATGCGACCAGGAAGCAGTGTTCGTCACGATGACGTCACCGTGCGGCGCAACGGTCAGCCCCTCGCTCGCGGTCTTGACCGGCATGGGCAGAAACCCGTGGCAGTGGAGAAACGCCGCATACGACTCTCGATTGTCAACGTCGACTTGAACCAGTAGGGCAACCATTGGCGAACTCGAGGGCATTCGAACCTCTTCCAAGCGTCATGGCTGTCCGTGTTGAGAATCTGAGACAGCCGTGCGCTCACGGCTGCCAGCCGCCGCCGAGCGCTCGATAGACCTGCACGAGGGAAAGCAGCTCGCTGAGCTCCGCCTGGGCGACGCCGAGCTCCACCGTGAACATCCGGGTGTCGCTGTTCAGCACTTCCAGATAGCTCGCGGCGCCGCCGCGATAACGGATGTCGGCCAGCCGCCGCGCGTCCGTGGCGGCGCGGTTCAGCAACTGCTGCCGCTCTCGAAAGATGCGGCCCTGGCGATAGCCGACGAGCGCGTCGGACACTTCACGCAGCGACTGCTGGATCGCCTGCTGATAGGCCAGCACCGCTTCCTCCTGTTGCGCCTTCGACAACGGCGAAGTACGCCTGGATCAACGACACTTGCGAGACCGTCGTCAGGAGCGTGCTCGGTCCGACGAGGTCGCCGATCTGCGCCGTCGCGATGACGGCGACGCCGTCAATCAGTGATGTGACCTTGGTGAAGCCCACGTTCAGCTGCGCGGTTTCAACCGCGGCCTTGAGCGATTCGACGTTGGCTTCCGCCGCGCGGTGCGCCTGAATCTCCATATCGAGCTGACCCTGCGCAATCGCCTGCTGCGCGGCAAGAGGCGTGTCACGTTCGACGTCGCGCGCGCTCTTGGCGCGCTGTGCCTCGGCCTGCGCGAGGTGTGCCTTGGCCTGGTCGAGGACGGCGTTCAGCGGCCGCGGGTCGATCTCGAACAGGACCTCGCCCTTGTGGACGGCCGCGCCCTCGCGGTCGTGGCGTTTGACGAGGTATCCACTGACCTGTGGATGGATTTGCGCGTTGACGTAGCCATCGAGCGTTGCCATCCACTCGCTTGTCAGCGCGACGCGTTCGGGTGTCACTGTGATGACATTGACCTCCGGCAGTGGAGGCGGCGGTGTCGCCGTCGCATGGGTGATCTGACAGGCGCTGAGCGCCAATGGCGATATCGCTGTCGCCACGCTGGGACCGAATTGTCGTAGTGGGTCGACGTTCCCGAGTACTCCCTCGACTTGTGTCAAGTTGTCCGTTACCGGATGACTTCTCGGAGATCCGAAGGGCAAGGACAATACCGTGATGGAGAATCCGCCCAATCCTGGGGAACATCCGCGGTCGATGAGCGCGGTGCGCGCTCCGCGGTGCATGGCGGCACGCAAGATGCGTGTTTCCACGCAGTCGATTTACAGAAGGTACAGATTCGGCGGCGCCCTGGGTCTATGCTTGATGAGGACGCAGTGACAACCGAAGAGTTTCGGAGCCTGAGTGCCATCGCCAAGTTGGTGATTCCACACGACTGGGCGGGGCTCACGCTTCGACCGCCCGCCGGGGTCGACGCGCACGTATGTCTAACCGTGGGCGACGGCGATCCGAACGCCGTCATGAAGGCGTGGCGTGGCCCCGCCGAGCCGGAGGACGGCGACGTGGGCCGGCTGATGACCAGCGCGGACGCCCACGCGTGCGGCTTTGAAGCCGGCGTGCAGGTGCCGATACGCATCGCGAACGAGCGCGCCGGGGTCCTGACCTTCTTGGCCCACCGGCCACAGGCCTACGGGCGCGAGACGCTCCAGCACGCCCAGACGCTGGCCACCTACCTGTCCACCGTGCTCTCGCACGATGATGCCGTGAGGCGCATGTCAGAGCAGCTGCTCCGTCTGCTGGCGGACGTGCTCGACATCCGCGAGGTGTTTCCGCGAGTCTCCGAGATTGTGGCGGCGGCGATCCCGCACGATCGCTTGGTGTTGTGGTTGTTCGAGGACCAGGTCACCCATGTCGCGTCGAACGATGACGGTCCGCTGATCGAGAGCGCGCGGGTGCCGCTGCGGCGCGATCCTCCGACCCGCGACGGGGGCTTCCGGTTGGTGGGCGACTTGACGCGGGAGTCCATCGAGCTCGTCGATCTGCAGGAACAGCTGCTGGCCGCCGGTTACCGGTCGTTGCTGGCGATCCACGCGTCGACGCGGTTCCAGCCGGTGACGCTCATTTTCTGGTCGAAGCAGCCGCACGCCTTCAGCCTGCAGGATGTGGCGGTCGCGCGGCAGGTGGCCGCGTGCGTCGGTCTGGCGTTTTCCCACCAGCAGCTCGCGGAGGCGGGGCGGCAGATGGCAGAGGCCCACGCGCGCGCCGATCGGCTCGCCGTGCGCGCGAAGTCGCTCGCGGCGGAACTGGATCTGAAGTCGGGGCTCGGTCGGGCCGTCGGACAGTCTCCCGAGTGGACGACCGTGCTCAAGAAGGCCACGCAAGTCGCCGCCACGGAAACCACGGCGTTGGTGCAGGGCGAGTCGGGGACCGGCAAGGAGGTGGTAGCGCGGTTTATCCATCGCGCGTCACCGCGCAGGGACGAGCCGTTCGTGGCGATCAATTGCGCTGCGCTGCCCGAGCAACTGCTCGAATCGGAGCTGTTCGGATACGAGCGGGGCGCGTTCACCGGCGCCCAGCAGGCGAAGGCCGGCCAGATTGAGCTCGCCGCGGGCGGCGTGCTCTTCCTCGACGAAGTCAGCGAGATGAGTCTCACCGCGCAGGCGAAGTTCTTGCGCGTTCTGCAGGAGCGCGAGTTTCAGCGGCTCGGCGGCACCCGCCCGATCAAGGCGCACGTGCGCGTGATTGCGGCGACCAACCGCGACTTGCGCAAGGCCGTCGAGCAGGGCGTGTTCCGGGAAGACCTGTACTACCGCTTGCAGGTGTTCGAGATTGCGATTCCGGCCCTGCGGGATCGGACGAGCGACGTGCTGCCGCTCGCCGATGCCTTTCTGCAGGACATTGCCCGTTCGTTCGGCCGTCCCCCGGCGGGCCTGACGGCCGACGCCAAGCGCGCCTTGCTGGCCTACAGCTGGCCGGGGAACGCGCGTGAGCTGCACAATGCGCTCGAGCGGGCCGCGATCCTGTGCGAAGGCGGCCTGATCGCCGCGCAGCACCTCCTGCTGCCCACTGGCGTGCGGGCGGCGGCCGGCGAGACGACCGATCTCCCCGAGGTCGAACGCCGCACGATCGCGCAGGTGATGCAACAGACGCGTGGGAACAAGTCGCAAGCCGCCAAGCGTCTGGGCCTGACGCGCACCCAACTCTACCTTCGACTCCGGAAGTACGGCTTGGATACGGCGGACTCCTAGAGCCCTCGCCCTTCACCGTCTCCCACCCTCCGAGACGTCAGCGTGTGACTGCGTGGCTGCACGCAATGTGCGTGTTGCCGCACACTCCCACGCCTGGACCGTTGGGCGGAGTCCGACCCGTTCCACCCAAAACCGCTCTGGCGTGCTCCTTGCCTCGTAGCGTCGTCTCCGACGATATGAACCAATCCACCGGCGCGCCAATCGTGTTGACCGCGCCATTGACCGAGAGCATCGACCACGCGGGCTTCTTCATCCAGATGTCGCTGGCCTCGATTCCAGGCTGGATGGAGTGGGTGATCGACAAGAAGTATCCGACGTGGCGCGACGTGCCGACGACGGCGGATGGCCAAGCGGGCACGGCGCCGGCGGGACTACGCGTGCTCGAAGCCGTTCTTGCGCGGGAATTCGGCGCCGATCAGGTGGCCGTGTGTTACCCGGATCAATTGCCTGAGTTCATCGGCGAGCGCACTCGCGTCGTGGCCGTGTCCACTCACAATCCACTCGGCACCACGTTCGCCGCGGGCGTGTACGCCTCTATCTTCGGCTCCTCGCGGGAACCGGTCAATGCGCTGTATGCGCGGCGGATGTTCGACGCCATTCGCGCATGCCGCCAGCAACATGGCTTCGCCGTGATTCTCGGCGGATCCGGCGCGTGGCAGATTGAAGAAACCGGCAGCGAAGGGGAGTTCGGCATCGACACCGTGGTGCGAGGCCGCGCCGAAAGCGGTGAAGTCATCGACCTGTTTCGCCGCGCGCTCGCGGGTGAGCCTCTTCCTCGCGCGCTTGACGCTCACCATCCACACGACGCGGACCAACTTCTCGTGCCGCACGCGCGCACGTCGTTCGGCGTCGTGGAGATGACCACAGGCTGCGGCCGGCGGTGCGCGTTCTGTCAGCCCGATCTGAACCCCCGGATTTCGATCCCGAAAGCGCCAATCATGGAGGCGGTACGCGCGAAC
>DATATJ010000041.1:0-6110 GCA_036268855.1 Vicinamibacterales bacterium | reverse complement strand
CGACGCGCCGCTCATCGCGAACATCGACGATGGCGCGACGAGCCACTGGATCAAGGTCCGCGCGAGCGCCGATGGCAGCTTCACCGTGACGAATGACCGGACGGGCGTCACCAGGAGCTACAAGGACTAGCGGATGGAGCGCCGGCGGATGCTGACAGCGCTGCGGCGCGGCGTGGCGAAGCGCTGTCCCCACTGCGGTGTGGGGCCGTTGTTTTCCGGTTGGAATCAGCTGGAGCGCTGCGGCAATTGCGGGCTGGTGTTCGAACCGCACGAAGGCGACACCTGGTTCTTCACGATCATTGGCGATCGCCTGCCGGTGGCCGTGGCGATTGCCGTCGTCTATTTCAACCTCGGCGCGTTTTCGCACACGCTCGGCGCGCTGGCGTTCGTCGCCATCGTGATCGCGCTGATCTGGTCCACGCCGAATCGCTGGGGCGCCGGCGTCGCGCTGCACTATCTGTCGCGGGTGTACTGGCCGGATCCGACCGATCCGATTCCGAAACTCTAAACGACGTTTCCAGATCGGTATAGCGTGAGGGGCCAGATCGTACCTGCATTTCGCGGCTCGCCTCAGCGACGGTAGTACACGGCGTCGGGCGGCATCGGCGACGACTGATAGTCCTTCGCCTTGAATGGATACACGGGCCTCGGCTTCGACGTGATGAACGCCGCGAGTTGCTGCGCCTCTTCGTCCGTCAGGCTCCCCGGATCGAGATACGGCATCGAGTACCGGATGATGCCCGCCAGCGTGTACACGCGCGATGCGCCGGCGCCGTCGTTCCACGACGCGGGACCCCAGAGCGGGCCGGCACGCTTGTCGCCGACCCAGACGCCCTGTCCGTCCGTGCCGTGGCAGGACGTGCACTTCTCGGTGAACAGATGTTCGCCCGCCTGCGCGTCGAGCGAGGCCACCGGAATCAGGTGCTCCGGCGCGATCGTGTTTCGCCCTCGCCACGGCGGGCTCTGGCCCCGTTCGTAGCCGGCGGAAATCCACTCGATGTAGGCGGCCAGGGCGACCACTTCTTTCGACGTGGGTGTCGCGATGGCCGCTGGCGTCGCCGTGCCATTCTCGCTGCGCCAGAAGCAATCGACGATGCGGTCGG
Source organism: Vicinamibacterales bacterium (assembly GCA_036268855.1). Lineage (GTDB taxonomy): Bacteria > Acidobacteriota > Vicinamibacteria > Vicinamibacterales > CAVVIG01 > DATATJ01. The sequence continues at coordinate 5,007 of DATATJ010000041.1, read as the reverse complement.
TGAGCTGATACGGGCGTCCGGCGCGCCTGTTGAACTCGGGAAAGATGCCCGCGACACCGACCAGCGGCAGCGCACGCTCGCGCTGGCCGGCGTTCAGATGACAGTTGCCGCACGACACCTGACCGTGGGCCAGCTCCGGCGCCTCCTTCGGCGTGTTCACGAAAAGGTCGTAGCCCCAGCGGATCTCGCGCGCCTGAGGCGAGTCGTCGAGCGATCGGTCGGTGGCGGGATTCTTCGGAATCTCCCACGCGGTGACCATCGTCGACGTCGCCGACACCAGCGGCATCGGCGGTGCCGGGGCCCGGCCGCGCGTGCAGCCACCCGCCGCGACGGCAAGCGTCAGGCTGAACGCGCAGAGGAAGCGGGACACGGGGCTTACTGCACGCTTAGCAGCGAGATGTCGAAAACGAGCGTCGCGTTCGACGGGATCCCGCTCTGGCCGGCGGATCCGTACGCGAGCTCAGGCGGAATAATCAGCCGTCGCGAGCCGCCGACCTTCATGCCGACGACGCCTTGATCCCAGCCTTTGATCACCTGACCGACGCCGAGGACGAAGGCGAACGGCACCCCCCCGACCGTTGTCTGCACCTGCGCGCCTTTTCCGTCGGTCTTGCTCGTGTCGTACAGCCACAGCGTGTAGTTGACCGTGACGGTCTGCCCGGCGGCCGCCGCGGCGCCGGTGCCGACGACCAGATCGGTTTCGGTAAACGTGCCAACCGAGGTGGATGGGGCGGACGGAGAAGACGAGGAACCGCAGCCGGCGAGCAGCGGCAGCGTCGCGAGCACAAGCGCACAGACGAAAAATCGCATGAATAATCCTTCAGCCGACGTACGCGATGGAGTAGGCGCGCTCCTGCGCGCGGTTGACGCCGACGATCCCGGCGGCGACGAAATGACAGTTGCTGATGCTGTTGGCGCGCAGGTCCTTATAAATCTCTTCGAAATCGCCGCTGATGCGCCGGGCCGCCATGCTGGCGTAGGCGTGCGTCGCCATGTCGCACACCGCGAAGTGGACACCGTGCTTGATGAGGCCGTTGAGATCGGACGTGTAGACGTTCACGACCGGGGGCTTCTTCGTCTTCGGATCGTTGAACTCGAGCCGCTCGCCCCACGCGAGGCCGTACTTGGCCCACATCGCGTCGGTGAACGCAAACGGCGTCGCTTGATGGCGCACCCCGACGACCACGGCGAGGTCGGCGTCCTGGAGGCCGTACGCGCCCTTGCTGGCGCCGAAGTAGTTCGACGCGAACATCGTCGATTCCTCGACACCCTTCACGGTCGTCACGTCGAAGAAGAAGCGGTGCTTGCCGGGAATCTGGTCGAACCAGTCGTCCTGCGCGTGGCGAGCCGGCTGCCAGTGCGGATCCGGTGCGGCTGGCGCGGCCGTTTGTGCGTACGCGGCCGAGGAACCCAGCCCGGCGGCCGCCGCGGCTGTGCTCACGCTGAACAGGAACGCGCGCCGGGCTACTGGCGCCTGCCGTTGATCTTCATTCATCCGATCCTCGTTTCTCAGACGATACTCCGATAGCTTATTCCAAGTTCCGGGGAGAGAATACGCACATGCAGCGCTTCGTCATCCTCCTGACCCTCGCGGTCTGTTTCGGAAGCGCGTCACCATCCCGCGCGGACGATCCTGATCGCGCGGCGAAGCTGAAGACCGCCTTTCCCGACATCGATCGCCTGTTTCGAGAGTTCGCGGCCGACGGCCACGTGCCGGGCGCCGCCTGGGGCATCGTCGTGGACGGCGAGCTCGTGCACGTCGGCACCACCGGCCTGCGCGACCTCGACCTGCAGGCGCCGGTGACGGCGGACACCGTGTTCCGCATCGCCTCGATGACCAAGAGCTTCACGGCCATCTCGATCCTGAAGCTGCGCGACCAGGGCAAGCTGTCGCTCGACGATCCCGCGGAGCGGTACGTGCCCGAGCTGAAAGGCTTGAAATACCTCACCACCGATTCGCCGAAGATCACGATCCGGCATCTGCTCTCGCACTCGACCGGGTTTCCCGAAGACAACCCGTGGGGCGACCAGCAGCTGGCTGATACCGACGAGCAGTTGTCGGCGATGCTGCGCGCCGGCGTCCCGTTCTCCAACGCGCCCGGTGTCGCGTACGAGTATTCCAATTACGCCTTCGCCATTCTCGGACGCGTCGTCTCGCGCGTGTCGGGCATGCCGTACGCGGACTACGTGACCGCCAACCTCCTGCGTCCGCTCGGCATGACGTCGACGACGCTCGAAGTGTCCACCGTGCCGGCGAACCGGCTCGCGCATGGCTATCGCTGGGAGGACGAGCGGTGGAAGGAAGAGCCGCAGCTGGCGAATGGCGCGTTCGGATCGATGGGCGGGATGTTGACGTCGATTCAGGATCTCAGCCGGTATGTCGCCACGTTCCTCTCGGCGTGGCCCCCGCACGACGGACCCGAGACGGCGCCGATCCGGCGCGCGTCGCTCCGCGAGATGCAGGCGCTGTGGCGTCCAAGCGCCGCGTCAGTCACGCGCGATGCCGCCGGCGCGATTCAGCTGACCGCCGGAGGCTACGGCTTCGGGCTCGGCATCTCGCAAACGTGCGCCTTTCGTCATGTGGTGGCGCACAGCAGCGGCCTCCCGGGCTTCGGCTCGATGATGCGCTGGCTGCCCGATTACGGCGTGGGCATCATCGCGTTCGGCAACCTCACGTACACCTCGTGGGGCCGCGTCGTCGGTGCCGCATTTGACCGGCTCGCCAGCACCGGAGGCTTGGTGCCGCGGATGCCGGCGCCGTCTGCCTCGCTGACGCACGCCCGCGATGCGGTGTCCCGGCTGGTGATGCACTGGGACGATCGGACCGCCGATCAGATCGCCGCCGGCAATTTGTTCCTCGATCGCTCGAAGGATCGGCGCCGGGCCGACATTGAGGCGCTGCACGAGAAATACGGCGCCTGCACCGGCGGATCGGGCTTCGACACCGTGGAAAACGCGCTCCGCGGACAGTGGACGATGCCGTGCGAGCGTGGGGCCCTGCAGGTTGCCATCACGCTGGCGCCGACGATGCCGCCGACGGTGCAGTTTCTGGTCGTGCGGCCGGCACCGGCCGCACCGCCACGCACTGACGCGTGCGTGCCGTAGCGTGACGCCCTACGACGCCATCGACCGCGCGATTTCCAGCCTTCGCGACGATCTCCTGGCCTTCGCGCAGCGGCTCGTCCGCATTCCGAGTGTCCCCGGGCACGAGGCGCCCGCCCAGCAGTGCGCGGCGGATCAGATGCGCGCGCTCGGGCTCGATGTCGCCGTGATCGCACCCACGCGCGCCGAGCTTTCTTCGCATCCGGCGTTTTGCGACGATGGCCTTCCTGTGGAGGAACGGCCCAGCGTCGTCGGCATCTGGCGCGCGCCGGAACGGCGAGCCGGCGCGCGTTCGATCGCACTCAATGGACACCTGGACGTCGTGTCGCCGGGCAACGAGGCGCTGTGGTCCGACTCGCCGTGGAGCGGCAGGATCGCCGGCGGCCGGCTGCACGGACGCGGGTCGTGCGACATGAAGGGCGGCGTCGCCTGCGCCGTGTTCGCCATTGCCGCGCTCCAGCGCGCCGGCCTGGCGCCGGGCGCCGACGTGCTGATCGAAACGGTCAGCGGGGAAGAGAGCGGCGGCATCGGCACGCTAGGGACGATCGTTCGCGGCTATCGCGCGGACGCGGCGATCATTCTGGAGCCAACGCGGCTACGCCTGTGCCCCGTGCAGGCCGGAGCGCTGACGTTCCGGCTCGTGGTGCCCGGTCGATCGGCCCACGGCGCGCTGAAACGATCCGGGGTCAGCGCGATCGACAACGCGCGGCTCCTGCTCACCGCGATCGACGATCTCGAGCGCAAGCGCCATGCGCGCTTCACGCACCCGTTGTATGACGACCCGCTGCAAATGGCGCCCGTGAGCGTCGGCGTGTTCCGGTCGGGCGACTGGCCGTCCACGGTGCCGAACGAAGCGGTGGCGGAGGGGCGCTTCGGCGTCTTCCCGGGCGAATCGGTGCAGGCGGCGCGGCAGGCGTTCGAAGCGGCGATCGCCGACCGCGCTCGCGAGGACGACTGGATGCGCGAGCACGCGCCGCGAGTCGAGTGGATCGAAGGACAGTTCGAGTCGGGCGAGACGCCGCTCGATGCGCCGATTGTCCGGCTCCTCGCCGCGCAGCACGCCCGCGCCATCGGGCGGACGCCAACGCTGGAGGGCGTCACCTATGGATCGGATCTGCGTCTGTTCACCAATCACGCGCACATGCCCGCAGTGCTCTACGGACCGGGCGACGTGGCGCAGGCGCACGCGGTGGACGAATGGATCCAGATAGAGGAGATGCTGACCGCCTGCCGGGTGATTGCCGCCACCGTCGCGGTCTGGGCGTGTGGAGCGGATACATGACACGCAGTCGCGTGCCGGTGCGCGCCATGGCGGTCGTCGTGCTGGTGCTCGGTGCGGCCGGCGCCGGCTTCGCCCAGCGGCGCGGCTTTTTCGACGGCTCAGGCCGCGAGCCGGAGGTCCACAACGCCGCTTACGACGGGCGCTTCACGTTCGTGCGGCTGAAGTTCGCCACGCCGCCAGGCGGTTACTGGTATCGAGGCATGCCGGCCTGGGCGCACGGCTACCCGACGTCGGAAGAGAACCTCATGCGGATCATGAACGAAGTGTCGTATCTCGATCCGCACCTCGATGCCTTGAACGTCCTGGCGCTCGACGATCCCGAACTGTTCAAGTATCCGGTCGCGTACATCATCGAGCCCGGTTGGTGGACGCCGACCGACGCCGAGGCCGCCGCGCTGCGGATGTACATCGAGAAGGGCGGCTTCGTGATCGTGGACGACTTCAAGGTGCGCGGGTGGGGCGGCGGCATGGGCGGCGGGGGATGGGAGAATTTCGAGGAGCAGATGAAGCGTGTGCTGCCGGCCGCGCGATTCGTGGAGATGGACGCGGCGCACCCGATCTTTCACGCGTTCTTCGAGATTCAGACGCTCGAGAATTTTCCGCAGGCCTACAATGCCGGCCCG
>DATATJ010000040.1:0-12014 GCA_036268855.1 Vicinamibacterales bacterium | reverse complement strand
CGTTCAGCGTCGTGCCGGTGACGAGCAGTACGAGCAGCACGCCGCAAATGACGGCTGGCACCGCGGACGTGACGGCGAACGCGAGTCGGAACGACTGGAAGTTGGCGGCCAGCAGCAGGAACACCACGACAATCGCCAGGAGAAGCCCATTGCGCAGCCCGACCAGCGTTTCTTCGAACGCCGGTACCTGTCCACGGATATTCACCGTCACGCCACGCGGAGGCGTGCCGGCCCGCGCGATCGCGTTGCGCAGATCGCCGACCACCTGGCCCAATGGCTTCCCCTGGATATTGGCGGTCACGCTGACGACGCGCTGCATGTTGTACCGATCGATTTCGCCGGGCGCTGTCCCGTAGTCGATCGTGGCGACATCAGACAGCAACGGTCGGGCGCTCCCGCTGTCGGAGGAATTTCTGGGCATCACCGGGAGGTCGGACACGTCCTCGATTGACGCCATCTTGGATTGAGGAATCTCGACCTGAATCTGAAACCCGTTGCCGCTCGTGGGATCGCGCCAGAAATTCAGATCGGTGAAACGGCTTGATGACGTGGCCGCCACCAGCGATCGGCCGACATCGGCCGCTGTGACACCGAGCTGCCCGGCGCGATCGCGATCGATCTGAACCTGGAGCGTCGGGTAATCGAGCGGCTGAGCGTATTGCAGATCGCGAAGCGAACCGATCTTGGCGAGCTCCCCGCGAAGCTTTCCTGCGAATGCGCGGCTGGCCGCAAGCGCCGGGCCTTGGACCGCAACTTCCACCGGCGTCGGCGAGCCGAAGCTCATGACCTGGCTGATGACGTCCGGCGCTTCAAAGGAGACCGCCACGCTCGGCAGCGTCTCTCCGAGCTTCCGCCGCAACTGCTCCTTCAACGCGTCGGTGACGGCGGGAGCGGTCGCCTTCAGGGCAACACCAAGGACGGCCTCGTGCTGGCCGCTGGTGAACAGATAAATCGTGTTGATCGGATAGCTGGGCGGCTGAATCCCGATGAATCCGGTCGTGATCTCGACGTTCTCTGGACCGACCTGCTGCGTGATCAGGTCGGTCGCCTGCATCGCGATGACTTCCGTCCGTTCGATTCGCGTGCCCGTGGGGGCGCGCAGCCGCAGCTGAATCTGATGGGTCTCGACCTTCGGGAAGATCTCCGTCCCGATTCTTGGGAAGAGGATGGCGATCATCGCGAAGGCCGACACGAGGTACCCACCGAGAAGCATCCATCGAAACCGCAGCGTGGCTTCCAGCCGACGGCGGTACTCTGAGCGCAGCCGATCAAAGAATCCCGGTTCGTCGGCGTGACCGCTCTGCAACATCCACGTCGAGAGCACGGGTACCAGAGTGCTCGAGAGCACGTACGACGCCAGCATCGCAAAACCGACCGCGAGCGAAAGCGGCACGAACAACTGCCGACCGACTCCGGTCATGAAGAACGATGGGATGAACACCGCGAGCACCGACAACATCGCCAGCAGTCGCGGCACAGCGGTCTTACGCGATGCTTCAATCACGCCGCGTGCACGCGACAGGCCGGATACCAGGTGCGTATGGATGCTTTCAATCGAGACGGTCGCCTCGTCGACGAGCACACCAACCGCGAGCGCCAAGCCCCCCAGGGTCATGATGTTGATCGTCTGGCCCGCCACCCACAAGCAGACGACAGCCGCAAGCAACGCGAATGGGATCGTGGCGACGACGATCGCCGCGCTGCGCAGATCGCGCAAGAACAGCAGCACGACCAGGCCGGTCAGCACCGCGCCAAGTAGACCCTCGATCAAGAGGCCCTTCAACGCGCCGACAACGTAGCCGGATTGGTCGAAGGCGAGATCGATCGTGACGTCTTCAGGCGCCACGTTGCGCATCGCGGGCAGCGCCTGGCGAACACTCCGAATCACATCCAACGTCGAAGCGTCCGCCCGCTTGGTGACCGGGATGTACACCGTGCGCTTGCCGTTGACGTGCGCATACCCGACGACGACATCCGTGCTGTCACTGATCGTCCCGACATCTCGCAAATAGACGGTGGGCCCCGCGCCGACGCGCAGTGGGGCGTCCAGCAGTTCCTGGATATTGCCGCCAAGCGTCGCATTCGTAGACGCGAATCGAATCAAGTCTCCGGTTCGTACGTTGCCAGACGGCAACACGGTGCTTGACCGGTTGACCGCGAATACGACTTCCTCAGGTGATATTCGATACTCCCTGAGCTTCTCCGGGTCGACGCGCACGACGATGGTCCGCTGGTTCCCGCCGAATGGCGGCGGCGCGGACACGCCCGGAAGTGTCGCGAAGATCGGTCGGACGCGATTGAGCGCGATGTCCTGCATTTCGCCCGGGCTGCGAGTCTGGCTGGAGAACACCAACTGAGCGACCGGCACGCTGCCGGCGTCATACCGCATGATGAAGGGCGGCACGGCGCCAGTGGGCATGAAGGACCTGGCGCGATTCACGTACCCGACGACTTCGGCCATGGCCTGGCTCATGTCGGTGTCGGGATGAAAGACCAGTTTCATCAGTGCGACGCCCTGAATATTCTTGGACTCCACGTGCTCGATGCCCGTGATGTAGAGGAAGTGATACTCGTAGTAGTACGTCAGGTACCCTTCCATCTGCGACGGATCCATCCCGCCGTACGGTTGCGCGACGTAGATCGCTGGAGCTCCCAGTTTTGGGAAGATGTCAACCTTCATCTGTCGGACGGCGATCATCGACGTCAATGCGATGGCGATGACCGCCACGAGCACCGTGATGGGACGCCGGAGAGCGGTCAGCACCAACCACATAAGCGATCTCCTCTGAGCACCAGGGCGATTACGGCCGCCGCGCGTTGTCGAGAAATGGGGTCAGATCGCCGCGGGCCTGCGCGGCCGCCAGCAACGCGCGCCAGACGCCCAATCGCGCAACGGCATCGTCGGCCTCCGCCTGCGCGAGCAGCCGTTGCGCCTCGGCGACTTCTGTCACATTCGCGAGCCCGTTTTGATAGCGAGCTCGCGCTTGACTCTCGCCTTCAGTCGCCGCATCGCGTTCGACGGGCGTGTTGTGGGCAATTTCGAGAGCGGCTTTCAGGAGCGCTTCGGCCCGCGCATTCTGAGTCGTCAGGCTCTGCGTGATCTGCTCGTACCGCGCACGTTCGGCGACTTCATTCTGGGCTTCGACCTGGCGCTGCGCGTTCGCCCTGAACAGATCGAAAGCGGGAAAAGTGACGGACACACCAACGGCCCAATTCGGAACCTGTGGCCAGAGCGCATCGCCGATCAACGGCTGCCCGGGCACGCTCGCGCCGCTGTTTCTGGCGGCGAATGCCGACTCCAGGTCCACCCTTGGAAAATACGACCGGGCCAGCACGCGGTCGCGCGCGCGAATTGTATCGATCGCGGCAGCCTCCACGCGGGCTGCCGGATGTGTTTTCACGTCAATCGTGCCAGGAGCTGGCACCGTCGGTAGAGTCGTCAGGCCCGTCACCGCCGGCTCGATCGGCCTCCCTGCCGCACCGACGGCATCGGCCAATGCGGCGCGCGCGATCTCCGCGGTTTGCACGGCCAGACTCAACTGGTTCTTCGCAATCGCTAGTTCGGCGTTGGCGCGGGACTCGTCGGCGCCAGGACGGAGCTGATTGGCGACAAGCGTCCGAACAGTGTTCGCGAACACTTGCAGACGATCGACGTTTGCCTGGTCGGCGCGCACGACCTCATCCGACGCGACGACGGTGAGAAACGCGTCGGCGGCGGCGGCGGCAACATCGAGCTGAGTCAGTTCGTGTTGCGCGCGCGCCGCCGCGCTTTGCGTTTGCGCGACATCGACGCCGGCTTTCCGCTGTCCGAAATCGACAGCCTCCCATGAGAGCTGTGCGCCTGCGGCACTGCCCCAGACGCTATCGTAGGACCGCGTACCGAGCACCGGCCCCGAGATCGGAGGAACGACCGATTGCGGGAACAGCAGGCCAAACACGTTGTTGTGGGTCGCTCGATTCTCCTGCCAGACCAGGTCCAGTCTCGGCAGGTACGCCGTTCGCGCCACACCCACACCTGCGTCGGCGGCCTGCGCACGGGCGTGGCTCTCCTTGATTGCCGGATAGTTGGTGACCGCGAGCTGAATGGCATCACTCAGAGAAAGCGATGTGGGCGGAACGCTCTGCGCGGCCGCGTTTACAGGAATCAGCCCCCCGCCCAGCGCAATGGACGCCGCCCAGCTCACGATTGAACGTCCCCTGAAACGCTCGTGCATCAACTCCTCCGTCAGTTTTTCGCGGCAGACGTTTTGGCCGTCTTGCCCAACTCGTTCAACGCGGCTTTGAAGCTGGTTGCCAGCTTCTCTGCAGGTCCGGTCCCCCAGTAGTGCAGGAAGTAGATCGTCGGCTGCGTGCTCGTCATGTGCTGGTGGATCGCGACGACGTCGATGCCGTTCTTGCGAAGGGCCTTGAGCACCGGTTGGACTTCGCTCGCGAGCATCGCGACGTCGCCGGCAATCGCCGCGTTGTCGTTCGTCCCGACGAACGCCGCCCAGGTATTGAGCCCCATGCGCGCATTGATCGGCGCCCCCATCTCCGTGAGCTTGAGGTCGTCGCGGCCGATCGTGATCTTGTAGACGGCGCCGGACTGCTCACCCGGCGTGCCGACGATCTGCGCAAGCGTCGCCGTATCGATCGTCGTCGACGGAGCGGCCGCTGGTGCGGCGGGCGCGGCGGCGGGTCGGCTGCCGCCCTTTCCGATCAGGTCGAGCGCCGGCTTCACCTTGCGCGCCAGCTCCGCGGGCGTTCCGTGCCCGTGCACGTGCATGTAGAAGATGCGCGGCTCCTCCCAGAAGAAGTGATTGTGAACGGCGGTCACTTCCAGACCGTTGTCGAGCAGCGCGGACATGACCGGGTTGACTTCGTCCTGCGTCAGCACGAGATCGCCCATCATGACGTTCGTGCCGCCCGTGCCCTTCGTCATGGCTACCCACCCACCAAAGCCGAATGGCGTCGGCGTTTTCACGTTCGCAACGGTGACGCTGAGGTCACTACGTGGAATGTTGACCTTGAGCACATTCGCTTTGTAGTCGCCCTGCTTGCCAAGTGCCGTGAGCACCTGCTGATACTCGGCCGGAATGTCCTGCGCCCCTGCGAGGGACGCAAATGACAAAGACAGCGCTCCGCACATCGTCAAGAAGCGTTTCATGGGTATCCCCCTATACGTTGAACGCGTGTTCGTGATCTGATGTCGCCGGCGGCGTACCGGCCGGCAGCACGATATGGAAGACGGAGCCGCCCTTCGGCCCGTTTTCGACGGTGATGCGACCGCCATTCGCTTCGATGGCCCATTTGGCGATTGCCAGGCCGAGCCCTGCGCCGCCATGCTCCCGCGAACGAGCTTCATCGAGGCGGAAGAACCGATCGAAAATCCGCTGGCGGTCTTCCGGTGCGATCCCGGGTCCTTCGTCGGCGACGGCGAGATGAGCGTCATGGCCATCCGCGCGCACGCGAATGCGGATCGACGAATCGCGCGGACTGTATTTGATGGCGTTGTCAACTACGTTCGTAATCGCCTCGCGCAGCACCAGGCGATCGGCCGTCACAACAACGCCTTCGCCCCCATCGACCGTCACTCGTTGATTCCGTTCTTCCGCCAGAATCCCAAGCGAGGATACGGCGTCGCGCGTGAGCTGCCCGAGATCGACCGCCTCGCGCGCGAGCCGGACGGTACCCGCATCGCCGCGCGACAAGCGAAGCAACGTGTCAACGAGGTTCGTCAGACGGTCGACCTCTTCGAGCATGCTGCCCATGGCTTCTTTGTATTCCGCCGGCGTCCGCGTTTCGCCGAGGCCCGCCTCGCCAATCCCACGAATCACCGAGAGAGGCGTCCGCAGCTCGTGCGATGCGTCGGCTGTAAAGCGCCGAAGCTGGCCGAACGACGACTCGAGCCGCGCGAACGTTTCGTTGATCACAGCGGCGAGCCGGCCAATCTCGTCGTGCTGATTGGGGACGGAGAGTCGTTCGTGCAGACGATCGGCGGTAATGCGCCGGGCTTCGGACGCCAGATGGTCAATAGGCGTCAACGCGCGCCGCGCCAAAAGCAACCCGCCGGTCCCGGCCAGCACGACGACGACCGGAAGACCAAGAACGAGAACGACCAGGATCTCCCGCAGTTGGTTCCGGAGATGTGTTTCTGTTCGTGACACCCGCAAGACGACGGCGCGTCCGCTCACCAAAGACGTACCCGTGAGCGTGCGCCATGGACGACCATTCGCGACGATCGACTCATACCGCCGTTGCGCCGTGGTCGCCGCCAGCGCGACTGGAGGCAGCGACGAGGACGCGCCGGATCGGTACACCTGTTCGCCGCTGGCCAACCAGACGTCGCTGCCACGATCCTCATCGTCGTCCGGATCGTGATGGCGGTCGCCGGTCCAGACGACTCCGTCATCGCCTGAGGATGTGAGAAACGCCTCGGCTGTCTCGAAGTCGTCGTGCAACTGGTCGTCGAACTGCTCGAAGAACTCATGGCGAACCGCCACGAATGTCGCGGTGGCGTACGCCACCAGCATCAGAGCCAGGACGACGGCGTACCAGGCCGTGAGGCGGACGCGAACGGACGCAGTGGACCACGGCGTCATGGTTCGCCTTCTCGAAGGACGAAGCCGACACCGCGGACGGTGTGAATGAGCCGCGCGGCTCCTTCGGTGTCGACCTTCTTCCGCAAGCGCGTGATCTGGACGTCGATCACATTATCGAGTGGCGTGGCGCGCCGGGGCTCTTTCCAGACCTCGCACGCCAGCATCTCGCGCGACACGAGGTGGCCGCTATGACGGAGCAGATATTCGAGCAGTTCGAACTCACGCGCTGTCAACTCGAGCAGGCGCTCACCGCGGGCGGCGCGGCGTGCCACAGGGTCCAGCTCCAGGTCCGCGGTTTTCAGCCGCAACACTTCTGATGGACGGCCGCGGCGTAACAGCGCCCGAATCCGAGCGAGAAGCTCGGGCAACGCAAACGGCTTCACGAGGTAGTCATCGGCGCCGCGATCCAGCCCAAGAACGCGATCGTCCACGCCATCCCGCGCGGTGAGGATCAGAACCGGAGTGTCAATGCTTCGCTGTCTGAGGATCTGCAGGATGTCAAGTCCGCTGCGACCGGGCAGCATCAGATCGAGGACAACGAGATCGAAGACCTCAGCGTTGGCGCGGGAGAACCCGTCGTCACCGGTGCGGGCGACAACGACTTCGTAACGCTCGGCTTGCAGCGCGGATGCAAGCACGTGCGCCAGTTTTCGCTCGTCTTCGACAACCAGGACCTTCACTGTCTGAGAATGTTATCGACGTACGCCGGACTTGAACCTGACTTTTGTGTCAGGAAGCCCTGAACCCCGGACTCGAGCATCCGCTGCGGCAGCGCGCGCCGCTACGGCGGAGCCTGCGGGGGATGGGCGTCGCCGATTCGATGAACGGCGCTCATATGGCCCGATCTACCTGAGCGCCCGGGAAGCGCGTTATGCTACGGTCGCCGTCAATTCCAGCGGCGCCGCGCGCGTTCCCGCCGCTTCCACGAAGCTGACTCGAGAACAGCATGAAACGAGTCGCCCCTGAGTCGTTCGGACGAAAACTCAAGGCGCTGCGCGAAGCCGCGGGCTTCACCCAGGAGGAACTCGCGACGATCGCAGGCCTCTCCGTTCATGCCGTCAGCGCGCTCGAGCGCGGAGAACGACGACGGCCGCATGTCGAGACCGTTCGCGCGCTTTCGGCAGCGCTCGATTTGAGCGGCGCGTCGCGCGATGCGTTCCTCGCGAGCGCGCGGACGCCGCCCGCGGACGCCGCCGCCGACGAGCTGAGCGGCCTCTTCCTCCCTCGCCCGTTGACGCCCATTGTCGGACGGGACGGCGAGATGGAGCGGCTGCAGCAGTGGCTCGCCGCTCCGGTCACGCGGCTCGTCACGATTGTCGGGCCGGGCGGCGTCGGAAAAACCCGGCTGGCGCTGGAAGTGGCGCGCGCGGTCGCCGAGCGTGCCGAGTCGCGCGTGGTGTTCGTTTCGCTGGCCAGCGTCGGCGACTCGGCGTTCGTCGGGCCGGCCGTCGCGGAAGCACATGGACTGACCGACGTCTCGGCGCTCGATCTCCCGAAACATCTGCGCGCCGCATACGGCGACCGCCCGACGCTCCTGGTACTCGACAATTTCGAGCACGTCCTCGAATCGGCGCCGCTCGTAGCCGATCTCCTTCACGCGATTCCCGCGCTTCAGCTGCTCGTGACCAGTCGGGCGCCGCTTCACGTTCGCGGGGAGCGGCAGTACACCCTGGGTCCGCTGCCGCTGGATCGCGACTCAGAGATGCTGTCGCCGGCGGATCTCGCCGGCGTTCCCGCCGTGCGCCTCTTCCTGGACCGTGTCCGCGACGTGCAGCCTGACTTCCGGCTGACGCCGGCAAACGGCGCGACGGTGGCCGCGATCTGCCGTCAGCTCGATGCGCTGCCGCTCGCCATCGAGTTGACCGCTCCCTGGATCAAGGTTCTCTCCCCGGACGAACTGCTTCGTCGTCTTCGGCACGACGTGCTTCTTGAAGCGGTCGGCTCCCGCGACCTCCCCGAACGTCAGCAGACCATCAACGCCACTGTCGCGTGGAGCTATCAGCTCCTGGATCCGCCGGGACAGCGCGCGTTTCGACGACTCAGCGTCCTGCCCGGTCCGTTTTCGATCGATGCCGCCGAAGCCGTGCTGGCCCGACCTGCGGCGTCGGCGCCAGGCGACACCGTGCTGGCCGCGGTGAGCGGCCTCATCGACAAGAGTCTGCTGCTCCGAAGCGAATCGTCGAACGATGCGACACGTCCACTGTACCGAATGCTCGAGACAGTGCATGCGTACGCGAAAGCGGCGCTCGCCGAGTCGACGGAGCTCGACGATGCGCAGGAGGAACTCACCCAGTATTGCATCGGCGAAGCCTCGAGCGCGGCAGCGGGGTTGGTCGGCGTGAATCAGTGTGAATGGCTCGATCGATCCCGAGCCGATTTCGATAGCCACCGCGCGGCCCTGCGCCGGCTGATCGACCGCGGTCGCCTGGCGGAAGCCGCCGGTATCGCGTCGGGCCTGATGTGGTTCTGGGTGATTCGGGGCCACGCGCGAGAGGGTCTTCACTGGTACGAGCGAATCCTTCAGACGCCGTCCCTGCCGCCGGCGATGGAATCGAGAACGCTGATCGGATCCGCGCTGATGCGCTACGTGCAGGTCGATCTCGATCGCGCGCGCACCGATCTCACCCGCGCCGCCGCGCTCGCGAGAAACGCGAGCAAGCCTGCGATCGTCGCTCAGGCCGACGTGACGCTCGGCCATGTCGAGCACATGGCCGGCCATCTCGACGCGGCTCGAGCCTGTTTCCTCCGGGCGATCGACAACCCCGGTGCACGGGACATTCCCTGGGTCGGTGGCAGCGCGTTGACAGGCCTCGCATGGACTGCGATCGAACGCGGCAACGCCAACGACGAAGCGGCGCGCCTTCTCGACGATGCCACCACCTCCCTTCGAGACGCCGGCCCCTGGTTTCTCCTGCTCGTCGGATTCCTGCGCACCACAATCGCGGTGCGGCAGCAGCAGCCCGACGAGGTCTTCTCGTCAGCCCTCGAGAGCCTGCATCGCATTCGTGAGCTCCGCGATCAGTTCGCGTTCGTTTACACGCTGGCGATGCTCGCCGCGGCGGCGGCACTCAAAGGCGAGACCACCTGGGTGGCGCGGCTCCTGGGCGCCCGGGACTCGGCGTCCACGCGCACCGACGCCGGCGTCGTGGACCAGTACCTCGCCGACCTGCTACGAAAGGTCGAGGGCGATGCGCGGGCACGTCTCGGTCCTGCCGCGTGGGCGCAAGCATATGCGGCCGGTGGCCGCGCGTCGATCGACGACCTGATCGAAGACATCGCGCGCGCCCGATCGAACGTCACTTAGCGCTCCGACGCCCCTCGCATCGAAGACACCGGCTCATACGACGGCGCGCAGTTCCGCGCGCCGAGCTCAAGCTTTCGAAGATGCCGCCCATACGATTGGCAGGCCGACGAACGGTGCATGTCCGATCAACTGGGTCCACCAGCGCGACGTGATGGCCGGCGGACGCTGCGTCAGCAACGGGATGACGACCAGGGACATCGCCATCCACACAAGGGGACCGTAAAGAACTGCGATCTTTGGTACACCAAGCGGCGAGTCGAGCGCGCGCCGTACAAATGTCATCCGCAGTACCACAAACAGGAACACGGCCGACCATCCGAATGCCACGCAGAAATGCAGCAGGACACCGAGCAACGCGGCGGGCGCGCCTCCGTCGAGCGCCTGTCTGCCCACGACGACGCTGGCCACGCCTTGAAACAGCCGCGCGACCGTCGAATGGTAGAACGCCACACTCAGGACGCTCGAGAAGAGTCCGTCGGTGATGCCGGTCAGGACGCCAGCCCGCATCAGAGTTGGAACGACGCCGGCGCGGTTGTCGGTCATGGCTGAACCGTAGCACGTCTACGGATCGGCTGGAGGGTTCTATCGGAGGGACCGCATATAGGAAAACGGATTCCGACCCGCTGGCGGCACACGCAAGTCGTCCACCTTTAGTCTGCGGATCTCGGCACATTCGGACGAAGTCCGTCGCTTGGCACTTCTCTAGCAGTGCCCGAGGTCGCCGGCGCCACTGGCCCGGAAGGAGGGCATCCGACGTGCGCACTCAGAGACCGAAACGCTGGCTCGCCATCTGTCCGCGCAAGCTGCTCATCGTGAGCGTCGCGGCGATTGTTGTCGTCGGCGTCAGCGCGTCTCGGACCGACGCGGCAGAACAGCTCTGCGATTCCTCGTACCAGGACTGTCGCACACCGCTGCTGAATCTGATCAACGCCGAGACGACCGAGATCGACGTCGGCCTCTGGTTCATGGAAGACGCGCGCTATTCCAACCTGCTGGTGCAGAAATGGAAGGCCGGCGTCAAAGTGCGCATCCTGATGGATCCCCGCGTGTTCCCGCAGGATGCCGAAGATCAGCAGATCATGAGTCAGCTGCAGACCGCGGGTATCCCGATGCGGAAGCGCATCGCGTCGGGCATCGAGCACTGGAAGGCGATGATCTTCGCGCACCAGAGCACGGTGTACTTCGGGTCGGCCAACTTCAGCGCCGATGCGTTCGTCCCCGTGCAGCCGTACGTGAACTACGTCGATGAGACGGTCTACTTCACCAGCGACGCCTCGGTCGTCGACAGCTTCATGACGAAGTTCGACGATGCGTGGGTGGACACGACGAGCTACGCGAACTACGCGAACGTCGGCACGCTGGTTCGCAGTTTCCCGGTGATGTCGATCGATCCCGAGCTGAATTTCCCGCCCGGTCAGGACTACGCCAACCGGTCGGTGAGCCGCTACAACGCCGAAACCCAGAGAATCGACGCGATCATGTTCCGCATCACGGACCAGCGGCACACCAACGCGATTATCGCCGCCAAAAATCGCGGCATCGCGATCCGTATGATCGTGGACCCTTCTGAATATCGCAATCGCGATCGCATCTGGGACGCGTGGAACGTGGACCGGCTGTACGCGGCCGGTATTCCGATCCGTATCACCACGCACAACGGCGAGAATCACGGCAAGCTCGTGATGCTCTACGGCCAGGGGATGACCATTTTCGGGTCGTCGAACTGGACCACGCCTTCCGCCGACTCGCAGCACGAGCACAACTACTTCACGACGAAGAGCACGATCTTCGATTGGTTTGTCACCTACTTCAACCGGCGATGGAACAACTCGAGTCCGTCGGGCGCGCAGGAAACCGCCGCGTTCACGCCGCTTGCGCCGGGAACGCCCACCTACCAGACGCCGGCAAATGGCGCGTCAGGCGTCGCCACGACAGGGACCAAGCTGGTGTGGGACGGCGGCGCCTGGGCCCACAACTACGACATCTACTTCGGCACGTCCACGACGCCGCCGCTGTATCTCGCGAACCAGAATCTCGGGCCGGACGATCCGGCCAAGTCGCCGAAGCAACTGGAGAGCGTCGCTCTCCCGACGCTCGTGAGCGGAACCACCTACTACTGGCGCATCGTG
>DATATJ010000039.1:0-4439 GCA_036268855.1 Vicinamibacterales bacterium | reverse complement strand
CGGATTTGCGGCGGAACGCTCGGCATCACGACCGCCACGGTCAGGCACTGCTCGTCGACGATTCTGCGCCGGCTGGGAGGATCGCCGCTCGAAGTGGACGGAACGGCCGTCCCCGCGTATTACGACCCCAAATACAAGTGTATGATGGAGTTGCTTCGCTTCGACTCCAGGCGGCCGAACGCGAAGTACGCCGGCCTCGTCGAGCGGCTCAGAGAAATGCTTCCGCACGTGCCGGTGATTGCCAATCGCGCGGCCGCCGTCCCGCAACCGCTCGTCGCCGCCTGATTCGGCGGCGGTCGCAGCCGGCGGCATCGGACCTCGGATCACACGCGGAACGAACGATGGAAAGACTCGCGCTGACCGAAGCGCTTCGCGAATGGTGCGCCATCGCCGGCGCCGCGCACGTCATCCAGGATCCGGAAGTCCTGCGAGGCGCGAGTACCGCCACCTTCGCGACCGAACCGCAGGTTCAGGCCATCGTCCGCCCGGGCGATCGGGACGAAGTTCAACAGTGCGTGCGAATCGCCAACCGGTTTGGCATTCCGGTATATCCAATCAGCACGGGGAAGAACTGGGGCTACGGATCGAGGGTGCCGCCGCAGGACGGCGTCCTGCTCGATCTCGGCCGTCTCGACCGGATCGTCGATTTCGACGAGGACCTCGCGTATGTCACCGTCGAACCGGGCGTGACGCAACGGCAGCTGCACGAGTTCCTGCGGAGCCGGAACTCGCATCTCTGGATGGACGCGACCGGGGCGAGTCCCGACTGCAGCCTGATCGGCAACACGCTCGAGCGCGGCTTCGGCCACACGCCGATGGGGGACCATTGCGGCAACGCGTGCGGGTTCGAGGTCGTGCTGCCGACGGGCGATTGTCTCGAGACGGGGTACGGCCGTTTTGCCGGCGCCAGGACGGGGCCCCTGAACCGGTGGGGCGTCGGACCTTCACTCGACGGACTGTTCTCGCAATCGAACTTCGGCATCGTGACGCGCATGAGCATCTGGCTGATGCCGGCGCCCGAGTGCTTCCAGGCGTTCTTCTTCGCGTGCCGTGACGCCAGCGGACTCGGCGCCATCGTCGACGCGCTGCGGCCGCTCAGGATGAACGGCACGCTCCGCAGCGTCATGCACATCGGAAACGACTACAAGGTGCTGGCGGCCACCAGCCGATTTCCGTGGGGCGATCCCGGCGCTCGCGCTCCGCTCGATCGCGATGCGATGGAGACGCTGCGCCGGAAGCGGAGCATCGCCTCCTGGAGCGGCTCCGGCGGCCTGTACGGCACGCGAGCCCAGGTCCGTGACGCGCGGGCGCAGCTGCGCCGCGCACTGGCCGGCAAGGTCGATCGACTGCAGTTCGTCGACGATCGTCTGCTGCGATTCATGGAACGGTTCTCGACGCCGTTCCGTCTGCTCACCGGCTGGGACGTCAGCCGCACGATCAAAGTGATCGCGCCGGTCTACAACCTCTTGAAGGGCATTCCTTCCGAGGCGTCGCTGGCGAGCGCGTACTGGCGCAAGAAAGCCGACCCGCCCGCGCAGATGGATCCCGACCGGGATGGCTGCGGCCTGCTGTGGTGCTGCCCGGTCGTCCCCAATCGCGGCGTGGAGCTCACCGAAGTGACCGGGCTCGCGTCGAGCGTGCTCCTTGCCCACGGCTTCGAGCCGCAGATGTCGATTTCGCTGACGACGGAGCGCTCGGCGATCTGCGTGATCAGCCTCAGCTACGATCGCGCCGTCGCGGGCGAAGACGAACGCGCCACGGCGTGCTACCAGACACTGACCGCGCAGCTGCTGGCGCTCGGCTACCCGCCGTACCGCCTGAACGTCGCCTCGATGCATTTCCTGGACGATCACGGACCGTACGCCGGCGTCCTCGGCGATTTGAAAGCGGCCCTCGATCCGAACGGCGTCCTGGCGCCGGGCCGCTACGAGCCGGCGTCTTCCTCGATCCCGGCTTCCGCGCGCGGCCATTTGAGCGCCCTTCGATAACGTGATCTCCGTGAACGCGGTGTACGACGCGCCGCCCGTGCCCGCCGGTGATGAGGCTCTGGACGTCGTTACCCGCCAGCTGGTGAGCGACCTCCACACGTTGCGCCCCGCCGTGTTCTGGATGGATCTGTTCGCCAGCGCCATCGTCGGATGGACCGCCTTCGCGATGGCCGTGGTGGCCACGCCGTTTTCTTCTTCGATGTTGGTCGCCTGTGCGGTGTCCGCATTCGCGCTGTATCGCGGACTGTGCTTCATCCACGAGCTCGCGCACGTGCGCCGCGGAGCCGTCCGCGGCTTCGAGACCGCCTGGAATCTGCTCTTCGGCGTGCCGCTCCTCCTGCCGTCGTTCACGTATCTCGGCGTGCACCAGAGCCATCACAACCTCTCGACGTACGGCACCGGCGATGATCCGGAGTACCTGCCGTTTGCGCGATCGCGCCGGCTGATCGTCGTTTTCGCCGTCCAATCGTCGCTCGTCATTCCCGCGATGCTCCTCGTGCGCTTTCTCGTGCTGGCGCCCGTGGGTCTCGCGTGGCCCCGCTTTCATCGATGGCTGGAAGCGCGAGCGTCGTCGTTCGCGATGAACCCGGCGTATCGGCGAATCGTTCCGGACGCGATGGCGCAGAAGATGCGGCGATGGGAAGCGGCGATGCTGATCGTGTGGGCGGCGCTGCTGGCGTCGATCACCAACGGCGTTCTGCCGTTCGGCACGCTGCCCGTGTGGTACGGAGTGCTCGTCCTCGTCAGCTTTCTGAATACGCTGCGCGTCCTCGGCGCCCACGACTACGAGAGCGACGGCGCGCCGCGCGATCGCGAGGGACAATTGAGCGATTCGATCGATACCCCGGGCGGCCCCTGGACCGAGCTGTGGGCGCCGGTCGGCCTGCGGTACCACGCGCTCCACCACTACTTTCCGGGGATTCCGTATCACAATCTGGGCCTCGCATACCGGCGGATCGTACGGCAGCTGCCGGCCGGATCCTGTTATCGCGAATCCACCAGTCCGAGCCTGCGCTGGTCGCTCAGCAAGCTCTGCCTCCATCGCCGCGTTTCATGACGCGGTTCGGCATCATCAGCCCGCCCGTTTCCGGTCACATTCATCCGTTTTCGGCACTGGGACGTGAACTGCTGGCCCGCGGCCACCGCGTGACGTACTTCCAGGTGCCGGATCTCGAAGAAAAGATCCGCTCGGAGGGAATCGACTTCTGCCCGATTGGCGCAGGCGATCACCCGCGCGGATCGCTGCTCCGGTCGCTAGCGGAGCTGGGCCAGTTGAAAGGGCTCGCCGCCCTGCGCTTTACGATTGGCGCCGTCGCTCGCACCAGCGTCATGACATGCCGCGACGCGCCTGACGCGGTTCGAAAAGCTGGCATCGACGTCCTTCTCGTGGACCAGATGGAGCCGGCCGGCGGAGCCGTGGCCGAGCACCTCGCGATCCCATTCGTGACCATCTGCAACGCGCTGGCGATTAACCGCGATGTCCGCGTGCCGCCGCCGTTCACTCCCTGGAGCTACCGCGATGCCGGGTGGGGCAGGCTCCGCAACCGCGCCGGATACATCGCGTCGGATTTCCTGACGCGTCCAATTTCGAGCGCCGTGGCCGCATACCGGGCGCAATGGAAGCTGCCGCGTCTCCGGTCCGCCGACGAGTCGTTCTCGAAGGTCGCCCAGATCTCTCAGATGCCGCGCGAGCTCGACTTCCCGCGCAAGGCGCTGCCCCAGTCGTTTCACTATGTCGGGCCGCTGCGCCGGACGCCGCCGGGGGCGGTCTCGTTTCCATGGGACCGACTGGACGGGCGGCCGCTCGTCTACGCCTCGCTCGGGACGCTGCAGAACAGCCGCGAGCCGCTGTTCCGCTGCTTCGCCGAAGCGTGTCAGGGACTGGACGCCCAACTGGTCATCAGCCACGGCGGCGGCCTGACCGAGGCGCAGGCGGCGGCGCTGCCGGGAACCCCCCTCGTCGTCGCCTACGCGCCGCAGTTCGAACTTCTGGCGCGGGCGGCCCTGACGATGACGCACGCTGGACTCAACACGGTGCTCGACTCCCTCGCCAACGGGGTGCCACTGGTCACGATTCCCATCACGTACGAGCAGCCGGCGATTGCGCGCCGCGTGGAATGGACGGGAGCCGGGCGTTCGGTGCCGCTCGCACGACTCACTCCCCGGCGTCTGGCGGAGGCCGTGCGCGAAGTTCTCGGGCAGTCGCACTACCGCCTCGCGGCGGAGCGGATCCGGGGAGCCATCCGGACGGCAGGCGGCGTCGCCCGGGCGGCGGATCTTGTTGAACGCGCGGCGGTTCAACGCGTTTAGGTTGATACGAAGGGTCCTTGGTTCTTGGTTCCTCGTTCTGCGTCCGTACTTGGTCCAGGGTCCGTCCTTGGTCCTGGATCGTCCTTCGTCCAGAATCCCTTCGTCCAGAATCCGTCGTTCATCGGTCGTGAAGACCCAGGT
>DATATJ010000038.1:0-9736 GCA_036268855.1 Vicinamibacterales bacterium | reverse complement strand
CGCCCCTTCCTGCGCCTTGCGCGCCGTGTAGAAATCGCCGGTGAGCCCGTCGGGCAGGATCCGATTGACAATCAGCGCGCCGACGTCCACGCCGGTCTCGGCGAGCAGATCCGCGGCGCGCGCCGTCTCTTCGATGGCGAGCCGCTCGGGAATGGTCACGAGCGCAAACGAGGTGTGCGCCCGATCGGTCACACGATTGCGCAGCGTCATCAGCCGCTGATGCCGGCGCTCGAGCGCGGTCAGGATCGGATCCGCGTCTGGCGCGGCCGCCGCATCGGCGCCGCCGCCGTCGATCTCGAGAAGCGCGCGCCGATGTTTGACGAGCGCCTGAATCCACGTGGTCATCGCATCGGGCATCCGCAGCAGCTGCAGCGTGTGGCCGGTCGGCGCCGTGTCGAAGACAATCAGGTCGTAGCTGCCGGCGCGCCTGCCGTGCTGGACGATCAGATCGATCATCCGATCCAGCAGCGCCACCTCGGACAGACCGGGCGACGCCGCCGCCATGTCGATCTGCCGGTGGGCCTGGCGGATGACGCCCGGGCTGAACATGCGCGCGATGTCGCGCTTGACGTCCCCGATGTAGCGCGCCGCTTCGCGGTCGGCGTCGATCTCGATGGCCGACAGGCCGGGCAGCAGCTCCCGCTCCGCTCCGCCGATTCGCCGCTGGAAGATGTCGGCGGTCGAATGCGCCGGATCCGTCGAAACGAGCAGCACACGCCGACCGCGGCGGCTCGCGGCGAGCGCGAACGCCGCCGAGCACGTCGTCTTGCCGACGCCCCCCTTGCCGCCAAAGAACACGACGTCGCGATCGAGCAGGCGATCTAACACGCTAAAACCACAAAGGACACGAAGGACACAGAGGTTCAATCCTGAAGAAATCGGATTCTTCCGCCGTGTCCTCGGTGTCCTCCGTGGTGAAGAGCTTGCGTCGGTGTGCGCGCATGCGATCCCTTGCTCAGCAGCACGGCAGGCTGCCGATTGGCGAGTGATCGATACCCATCCGCTTGTGCCAGTCGTGGAACTGCTCGAGGAGGTACGGGTAGATCTCGAGCAGGTACAGCGTCGCGGGATTCGGGAGCGCCGTGGCCTCCATGAAACAGAGGAGCATGAACAGATCGTTCAGCTCCGCGGTCTGCTGGCGCACGTCGTGCTCGTACCGCGCGAGCGCCGCTCCGCGCATGATATCGGCGAAGCGCTCACGCAGCGTCGAGAGCTCGCTCCTCCAGCTCACGTCCCTCCGGTCACTTCCGGTGCGAGGCCGGCCGACACACACAGACCGCCGTCATCTGGCCAGGCCCAGCCCGTGCAGCGCGTTGCGCGCCTCGATCAGCCCGAACCCGTATGAATTATTGCGATTGGCCCCAATCGACGCCGCGCACGTGTTCTGCGCTTCGCTGCACGGCACCGCGGTTTGCTCCAGCGCCGCTTCGATGGCGGCCGGACTCGTGATGCCCTGCTGCATCAGCATCGCCGCCACCGCGGACACGTGCGGCGTGGCCATCGACGTCCCCGTGAAGAAGAAATAGGCCAGTGAGTCGAAGCGCGGCGCGACAAACTGGGCGACCGGCATGGTGAACGTCTCCACGAGATCGAGATCCAGCGTCTGTTGCAGCACGCCGCCAGCCGCGCCAAACGCGCCGAAATCGCCTCCGGGCGCCGCGAGCTCCACCCAGGTGCCGGTGCTCGAATACGACGCGTGGCCCTTGCCGCGGTCCACGGCGCCGACCGATACCGCGCCTGGCACGCGCGACGCGATCTCGGCGAGCGCCTCCGTTGGATTGCCGGTCTCGAAATCGTTGCCCGCCGCAATCGCCACGAACGCACCCTTGCCGACGGCGTACTTGATCGCGTCCTCGACGACCGGCGCGGGCGGCCCCGATCGGCCGATGCTCATGTTGATGATCTTCGCGCCATTGTCTGCCGCGTACCGCACGCCGCGCGCCACCACATCGTCGGTCCCCTGGTTGGGCGATCCGAAAATGTCGTCCCAGTCGCTGTCGATGACCTTCACCGGCATGATCTTCGCGTTGAAGGCGATGCCGGCGGTGCCGCCGCCATTGCGGGCGTCGCCGGTACCGTTCGTGCCGTTGTTCGTCAGCTGACCGATCGTGCCGCTGACGTGCGTGCCGTGCCCGTCGAGGTCGAGCGGCGTGTCGTCGTCCCAGATGAAATCGTGCGGGGCCACGAACCGCGTCGCCGGCCCGAGCTCGGTCGCCGCCACGAACGGCAGCGTGAGGTTGCCGAGCGCAGGATACAGGGTGCCGCTCCCAGTGACCGGCTCCGTCAGGCCATCGCTGTCCACGCGGAAGGCGTTGGCGTGAAACTGCACGGTCTTGTTGGCGTACGCGACGCCCGTATCGACGACCGCCACCGTGATCGTCGATCCGGCCTGCGGCTGAATGTCCCACGCGCGCTCGAGATCGATCAGCGGGAAGTTCCATTGCTGCTTGTAAAACGCGTCGTTGGGCACGAACTCCGTGTGGACGCGGTAGGCCGCTTGCGCGTACTCCACGTCGGCGCGCGCGCTGAACGACTGCGCCACCGCTTCCGCGTCTTCGCCAGCGTCAATCTTGACGATGTCGAAGTTGGCGTAGGCGGGGCGAGCCGACAGCGACGCCGTGCGCGACGCCGCCGACATCGCCGACGATCGGGCCGACGACGACACACCGTCCTTGAACTTGACGATCACGCGTCCCGGCACGTAGGTTCCACCGCTCGCTCCCGCGCGATCGATCGGACCCGAAGCGGGCCGCAGCGACTGCCGCTGCATCTGGTTCGGCGTGCCGGGCGCTCGATCCGTGAGCGGGCTGATGCCGCGCTCGATGGCCGACGGGCTGACACCGTCGACGACGATGCGAGCCGGACTGGTGCTCTGGCCCTGACCGCGCGCGCTCAGCAGAGCGAGGAAGCCGGCGCAGAGAGCGCCGCCGAGCACTAGTCGGTGACGAAATCGAGGCATGCCACTCTTCTCCCATTCATCGGATGCACCGGCATGGACTATTCTATGCGGAGATCACGCCCATGCCCGATACGTTGTTTCGGAAAATCTGGGACGCACACACTGTTCGCACGCTGCCAAGCGGCCAGACGCAGTTGTTCGTCGGTTTACATCTTATTCACGAAGTCACGAGCCCGCAGGCCTTCGACATGCTGCGGCCGCACGGATGGCGCGTCGCGCGCCCCGATCGCACGTTCGCCACCGTCGACCACATCGTCCCCACGCGCGCCCGGCAGCGGCCGTTCCTCGATCTCATGGCCGAGGAGATGACCGGCGCGCTCGAACGCAACTGCGCCGAATTCGGCATCAACCTCTGGTCCACCGGCGACGCGGATCAGGGCATCGTGCATGTTATCGGTCCGGAGCTCGGCTTGACGCAGCCCGGCATGACAATCGCCTGCGGCGACAGCCACACGTCCACTCACGGGGCGCTCGGAGCCCTGGCGTTCGGCATCGGCACGTCGCAGGTGCGCGACGTGCTGGCGTCGCAGTGCCTGGCGCTGGAGCCGCTGAAAGTCCGCCGCATCGACGTGCACGGCCGGCTGGCGCGCGGCGTCTACGCCAAAGATGTGATCCTGACGATCATCCGCCGGCTTGGCGTGCAAGGAGGCGTGGGCTACGCCTACGAGTACGGCGGCAGCACGATCGAGGCGATGAGCATCGACGAGCGGATGACCGTCTGCAACATGTCCATCGAGGGTGGGGCTCGCGCCGGATACGTGAACCCGGACGACACGACGTTCACATTTCTGCGCGGACGCCGGTTCGCGCCCGCGGGCGACGCGTTCGATCGCGCGGTCGGCTGGTGGCGCTCGCTCGCCTCCGATCCCGGAGCTGTCTACGACGACCGGGTC
The DNA here is from genome assembly GCA_036268855.1 of Vicinamibacterales bacterium. Classification (GTDB taxonomy): domain Bacteria; phylum Acidobacteriota; class Vicinamibacteria; order Vicinamibacterales; family CAVVIG01; genus DATATJ01. Next base: position 5,884 of record DATATJ010000038.1, on the reverse strand, counting down.
ACGTTCGACGCCTCGGCGATCGAGCCCACGGTCACGTGGGGCCTGAATCCGGGACAATCGGTGGGCATTCACGAGCCTATCAGCGCCGCCCCGGGCGACGACGCCCTGGCGTTCATGGGATTCACGCCAGGTGCACGCGTGTACGGCACGCCGATCGACGTCGCCTTCATCGGATCGTGCACGAACGGCCGGCTGTCCGATCTCGAGGAAGCCGCGCGGCTCGTGCGGGGCCATCGCGTCGCGCCCCACGTGCAGGCGCTGGTCGTCCCGGGATCGCAGGCGGTGAGCCGCGCAGCGGAAGCGCGCGGGCTGCATCAGACGTTCATCGACGCCGGCTTCGAGTGGCGAGGCGCCGGCTGCTCGATGTGCCTCGGCATGAACACCGATCGACTCGAGGGGCGCCAGATGTGCGCCTCGTCATCGAACCGCAATTTCAAGGGACGGCAAGGCAGCCCGACAGGACGCACGCTGCTCATGAGCCCTGCGATGGTCGCCGCGGCCGCCATCGCGGGCGAAGTCGTGGACGTCCGCACGCTTCTGGATCAGCGAACGGCGCATCAGTCATGACCAGGAGCGCGCTGCCGAGCATCGTCGAGATCGCCGGCCGGGGCCTGCCCCTACGCGGCGACGATGTGGACACCGATCGCATCATGCCGGCGCGGTTTCTGCGGGCGGTGTCCTTCGAGGGGTTGGAGGCACACCTCTTCGAAGACGATCGCGCGACGAATCCGGCGCACCCGTTCGGCGATCCTCGGTACGCCGGGTCGCGGGTGCTCGTCGTCAACGCCAATTTCGGCTGCGGATCGTCGCGCGAGCACGCACCGCAGGGTCTCGTCCGGTTCGGGATCCGCGCGGTGATCGGCGAGTCGTTCTCGGAGATTTTCCAGGGCAACGCCGCCATGCTCGGCCTCCCCTGTTTCTCGGCGAGGCATGCAGATGTCGATCGCCTGCAGACGCTGGTCGAGCAGGCGCCCGAGACGACCATCGACGCGCGCGTGGATACCGCCGTCGTCACGGCGGGAACCCTGACGATCTCTGTCGCCCTGCCGCCCGCTGTCCGCGATGCGTTCCTCAGCGGAGAGTGGAATTCGACCGCGATGCTGCTCGATCGCTACGACGAAGTGGCCGCCGTCGCGCGGCGCCTGCCTTATATCAGCGGATTCTGAGGGCGCCTCAGTCTGGCTTGCCGGACGGGGCCGAGCCGCTGCGTCCGACGTGCGCTCCCGGATTGCGGGATCGGTCGTCCTGCGCCACGGCCAGGAAGGCCTCGGCCGCATGCGATCGCGGCGCCTTCCGGCAGACCAGCGACACCTGACGACGGCGCGAAACGCCCAGCACAGGCACCGCCACGAGGCGTCCGCCTGCAATCTCGGTGATCGCGCACCGGCGCGGCAGCAGCGCCACTCCCATCTTGAGCTCCACGGCGCGCTTGATGCCGTCGAGGCTCGGCAGCGCAATCACGATCTGCAGCGGCACGCGCTTCTCTTCGAAGAGCCGCAGGACGCGCTCGCGCGCTGGCGAGGGGTCGTTGTGCGCCACGACCGCCTCCCCGGCAACTTCCTCCATCGTCACTTGTCGCCGCTTGGCGAGCGGATGCGCCGGCGGCACCAGGAGCACGAGCTCGTCGCTGCCGACCTTCACCTCGAACAGCCCCGACTCGGTGGGCCGAAACGTCAGCGCCCCGAAGTCGAGGCTCCCCTGCTGCACTTCGACGGCGATCTGCCGCGCTGGCACACGCCGGACGTCGATCGTGATCTGCGGATGGCGCTGGCGAAAGCGCGCGATCAGCGGCAGCAGCGTGTGGACGGCCGCTTCGTTGGCACCGACGAGGACGCGGCCGCGCCGCAGGTCGCGGAGCTCGCGCACCGCCGACTCCGCCTCCTCGGCCAGACGCACCAGGCGCTGGCCGTAGTTCTGCAGCATGCGGCCCGCGTCAGTGAGCGTCGCGTGCTTCGCCGAGCGATCGAAGAGCTGCTCGCCGAGCACCGCCTCGAGGCGCCGGACGGCCTGGCTCACCGCCGGCTGCGTGCGATGCACTTTCGCGGCGGCGCGGGAAAAGCTGCGCTCCTGCGCGACCGCGAGAAACGTCCGGAGCGCGGCGATATCCATAAGTGCTGGTTATTATAGTGTAACAATTATCACTTTGACTTCTATGGCCTCAGGCCGCCAGACTCTGGGCATGCGATCCGACTCCGAACGCGTCATCATTTTCGACACCACCTTGCGGGACGGCGAGCAGGCGCCCGGCTTTTCGCTCGACGTGGCCGCGAAGCTGGCCCTGGCCCGCGCCCTCGACGCCCTCGGCGTGGACGTCATCGAAGCGGGCTTCCCGATCGCGTCGCCGGCCGACGCCGAAGCGGTCTGGCAAATCGCGCGCGACGTGCGGCGCCCGGTGATCGCCGCGCTCGCCCGCTGCCGCGTCAAGGACGTCGAGGAAGCCGCGCGCGCTCTCGGCCCCTCCGAGCGCCGGCGCGTCCACACGTTTCTCGCCACGTCCGATCTGCACCTGACGGCCAAGCTGCACATGACGCGCGAGGCCTGCCTCGAGGCGATCACCGACGGCGTCCGCCTCGCACGACGCTTCACCGACGATGTGGAATTTTCGGCGGAGGACGCCACCCGCAGCGACCGCGACTTCCTGTGCCGCGCCATCGAGGCGGCGCTGCGCGAAGGGTGCCGCACGATCAACCTGCCGGATACGGTGGGCTACGCGACGCCGGCCGAAATGCAGGCGTTCTTCGTGGACGTGCGGACGCGGGTTCCCGCACCGGACGGCGTCGTGTTCAGCACCCATTGCCACGACGACCTCGGCCTCGCGACCGCCAACAGCCTCGCGGCGATCGAAGGGGGCGCGCGGCAGGTGGAGTGCACGATCAACGGCATCGGCGAACGCGCGGGCAATGCCGCGCTGGAGGAACTGGTGATGGCGCTGCGCATCCGGCACAACCGGCTGCCGTACCACACGATGGTCCGTCCACCCGCACTGTTCGAAACGAGCCAGCTCCTCACTGCGCTCACCGACGAGGCGGTCCAGGCGAACAAGGCGATCGTGGGCCGCAACGCATTTGCCCACGAAGCCGGCATCCACCAGGACGGCGTGCTGAAGGATCCGCGGACCTACGAGATCATGCGGCCGCAGGATGTGGGACAGCCGCCCGCTCGGCTCGTCCTCGGCCGCCACTCCGGCCGTCATGCCGTGCAGCAGCGATGCGAAGCGATCGACCTCCGCCTGTCAGCGACCGAGCTCGAGGAGGTGTATCGCGCCGTCGTCACGATGGGCGACCATCGGCGGGCCGTCGGCGATGCCGAGCTCCGGCGCATCGTCGATCGGGTGCGGGAAACCGAGAGTGCCGGGCCGCCGGCCTCCGTGCAGGTGGAAGCCGTCGGCTACGGGCACGGGGTCTGATCTAGCCGCCGGCCATCGCGCCGACGACCAGAAACGGCTCGGCGCCGATCGCCACGGCTTCGGGCAGCAGATCGTCCGGCGGCTCGTGCGACAGATCCTCTTCGCACGCGAAGAACCGCAGGAACGGCCGGCGCTCCTGCGTGACCTGGTCGCGAATCGTCCCGCGCAGCATCGGATAGCAGGCCTCGAGCGCGTCGAGCACCGACCGCTGCGTGGCCGCGCCGGCCACATCGAGCGCCACCTCGTCCACGCGCGCCAACGTTCGAAGATGCACCGGCAGCACCACTCGGATCATGACAGTGTCTGGACCTCCACGGACAGCACCGCCGGCAGGTCGCGGACGATCGGTGCCCAGCTGTCGCCGGCATCGCGCGACGCATACACCTGCCCGCCGGTCGTGCCGAAATACACGCCGCATTGCTCGAGCGAGTCGACGGCCATCGCGTCGCGCAGCACGTTCACGTAGCAATCGCGCTGCGGCAGCCCGTTGGTGAGCGCCTCCCATTCGTGTCCGCCGGTCCGGCTGCGATAGACGCGCAGGCGGCCTTCGAGCGGAAAGTGCTCGGAATCGCTCTTGATGGGCACGACGTAGACGGTCTCCGGCTCGTGCGCGTGCACGTCGATCGGAAAGCCGAAATCGGTCGGCAGATTTCCACTCACCTCGTGCCATGAGTCGCCGGCGTCGTCGCTGCGCATCACGTCCCAGTGCTTCTGCATGAACAGGACCTGAGGCCGCGAGGGGTGCATGGCGATCCGGTGGACGCAGTGGCCGACTTCGGCCTCCGGCTTGGGGATGCCCTGCGATTTCAGGCCGCGGTTGATCGGCCGCCAGCTCGTCCCGCCATCGTCGGTCCGGAAGGCGCCCGCCGCGGAGATCGCGACGAAGATCCGGTCCGCGTTGACCGGGTCGATCAGGATGGTGTGCAGGCAGAGCCCACCGGCTCCCGGCTGCCAGCCGGGCCCGGACTCGTGGGTGCGAAGGCCCGGGAGCTCCTGCCACGTGGCCGCGCCGTCGGTGGACTTGAACAGCGCCGCGTCCTGCACCCCGGCGTAGACCGTGTCCGGATCGGTGCGCGACGGCTCGAGATGCCAGACGCGCGCGAACTCCCACGGATGCGGCGTGCCGTCGTACCACTGGTGCGTGCCCGGCGTGCCGTCGTAGGTGAACTTGTTGCCGACCGGCTCCCACGTGGAGCCGCCGTCGTTCGATCGCTGAATCAGCTGTCCGAACCAGCCGGAGCCTTGCGCGGCATACAGGCGATTGGGGTCGGCTGGCGAGCCCTTGAGGTGATACAGCTCCCAACCGGCGAAATGCGGGCCCGCGACGCTCCACTCTTTGCGGGCGCCGTCTGCCGTCAGGACAAACGCACCCTTGCGCGTGCCGACCAGTACTCGCACTCGGCTCATGTCGGTCTCCTTACTTCAGATTAGCGCGTCCGGCGCGGCGCCGGAGACGGTTTCGATTCTTGTCGATCAACCCGCCATGAGATCGACATCCTTGGCAGCAGTCGTCTCGACTGTTTGAGCTTGACTCGCTGGGCGTGCCCATTTATCTCCAGCTCATGGAGCAGGTGAAGCACGCCGTCGAGACCGGCGCGCTCCGGTTGGGCGAGCAGTTGCCTGGCATCCGGCCGCTGGCCGAGCAGCTGGTCATCGACCCGAATACCGTGGCCAAGGCGTACCGCGAGCTCGAGCAGGAAGGGATCATCGAGCTCCGCCACGGAGCCGGAGCGTTCGTCGCCGGCGCGGCGCGGACCCAAAAAGTGACCGACGCGCTGCAGGCCGGCCAGGCCATCGTCGCGGCCGCCGTCGAGCGGCTGCGCGCACGCGGCTTGACCGACGAGGAAATTCGGCGGCTCTTCGAAGCCGATCTGGCAGGGTTGCACAGGACAGGAGCACATAGTGGCTGAAGCGGCCGTCATCGAAACTGCCGACCTGTGGAAACGCTATCACGAGACGGACGCGGTTCCGCGGGCTGAACCTGCAGGTGCCGGCGGGCTCGATTTTCGGTTTCCTCGGCCGCAATGGCGCCTGATCGACTACATGACCGTGGCATCATCCGGTTCACCGCCTCGTTTTATCCGCGCTGGCGCCGCGACCTGGAGCGGCGGTATCTCACGTGGTTCGAGCTCCGTGCGGAACAGCATCAAGGCGCTCTCTCGCGGCGCGCGCACCAAGCTGGCGCTGCTGCTCGCGCTGTGCCGCGGCGCCGAGCTGCTCGTGCTGGACGAGCCGACCTCGGGGGTCGATTCCGGCGTCACCGAACAAGTGCGGCAGGCGCTCGTGGCGCACGTGGCCGCAGAAGAGATGATGGTGTTCTTCTCGTCCCATCAGATCGCGGAGGTCGAGCAGATCGCCGATCGCGTCGCGATCGGCACGCTGACCAGAGGCACCTTTCGCGGCGCTCCGACCGCTGACGGTCAGATCGCGGGCGAGTGGACGGAAGGCGCCGTCCCTCTTCCGCTGACATTGAAGCGC
>DATATJ010000037.1:0-41829 GCA_036268855.1 Vicinamibacterales bacterium | reverse complement strand
CGGGTTTGAAAGAGAAAGAATTCCGCCTCGGGCCCCGCGTTCACGGCGTAGCCCTTGGCGGCCGCGAGGGCGATCACCTTCTTCAGGCAGCCGCGCGGATCGCCCGGAAACGGCTCGCCGTCGGGCGTATAGATGTCGCAGATCATCCGGGCGACGCGCTCGCCCGTGCTGCCCGCCCACGGAAAGATGCGGAACGTGGAGAGATCCGGCCGAAGGTGCATGTCCGACTCTTCGATGCGGACGAAACCCTCGATCGACGAGCCGTCGAACATGATCTTGCCGTCGAGCGCCTCCTCGAACTGACGGTCCGGAATCTCGACGTTCTTGATCGCCCCCAGAATATCGGTGAACTGCAGGCGCATGAACTTCACCTTCTCGCGCTCGGTGAGCGCGAGAATCTGCGCCTTCGCCTCGCGGGCGGCGGTGTCGGGGCCGGGGCCGTGCGGTCCGTGCGATTTCGCCATGTCGGAGTGATTGTAGAACGCGCCTGGGCCTTCGGCGCGTTCAGCCTTGCGCGGCGGCCTTGCTCGGAGCGCCGACCGCGTCGGCGTCGGCGGCCGGGACGGAGAGGACGCCCGCCAGCTGCGCGGCGAAAATCGCCGCCAGCGCCTGCACGGTGTCGGACGCTTCGCCGCCGCCTTTCACCTCGACCGACAGCGCGCCGATGCAGCCATCCGCCGACAGCAGGGGCGCGACGATGGCGCCGGTGGAACCGCCGGGCTGCGAGAGCACGATCTGCACGACACTGGTCCGATACGCCGCCGCCGCCGCGTTATGGCCCGAGCGCGGAACGGTGGGCATGCGCGCGAGCGTCTGGTCGGAGTAGCCGTGGGCCAGCACAGGCCGCAAGTCCACGCCCGCGGTGTTACCGAGCCAGACGACGACGCCGCTGGCCTCCATGACATCCGCCGCGCGGCTGACCAGCGGGCCAAGTTCCTTGAACTCGCGCACGCGGCCGAAGTCGGTGCACAGCGCCGCGGTGGTCCGCAGCGGTGGAACGATGCGCGCGGCCGTCGCCGGCGCGACTTCTACGGGTGGTGACTCGCGCAGCGACAAGCCGCCGGTGTCGACCAGCGATGCCGGCACGCGGACGGGCGGCACGCGCGCGGGCGCCTCGCGTACCGCGGGGGAGCGCGGCTCCGATAACGAAAGGGACGGAGCGGCGCTGGCGGCGGACGGCCGTGCAAGCGCCAGCACGAGCATCACGAGGGTGCCGAAGATTCCGGCGCCGGCCAGCGCGGCCGCTTCCTGCCGGCGAAGGTGCGCAGCGGACGCGTCGAATGCCTGGTGCTCGGCGAGGCGGGCGGCCTCGATCTGCCGGCCGCCGCTGGCTGCGGTTTCGCCGCCTTCGGTGAAGACGACGTCGGCTGCCATCAGCTCCTGACCCGACGTCAGATAGTCGCGTGCGCGCTTGTCGACGGCGCCGAACTCCACGAGGGTGGCGGCCGCATCGTCGAGGGACGACCGTCCGCTGGTGCTTGCCGCCGATGCCCGCAGCTCGGAGACCGTCTTGCCGGCGGCTTCCGCAGTCGAGGCGACCTTCGGCATCCAGAACGCGATGCCCTGGCCGGCAGCCACGTACGCCTGCTGCGCGGCGCGGAGCTCGGCGAACGTGTCGGTCGCTTCACGCGCGCGCAGATCGAACGCGCGCAGGCGATCCTGCTGTCCAGCGATCGTTTGTTCGGAAGTGAAGAGGAAGAAGGCCGCGGCGCCAAAGAGCATCACCGCTACCGCACCGAGTGTCAGTCGTGCCGCACGTGAACGCATCGGCCACCCTTGAAAGGGTTTCAAACGACGCCAGAGTATCATATTCAACTTGTGACGTTCGTCCGCGCCGACCCCGAGGCGCACGTGGCTTGGACGACTGGCCCGACCCGTTCCGGTTGACGAACGCCTGGAGAAGAGATCATGACGTCGCCGCAGAGCACCCCATCCACGCTCCTTGATTTGATCGCACGCGCGCCAGCGGAGCGCACGGCCATCATCCTGCCGGACAGCAACACCCGAGTGACCTACGGCGCGCTGCGTGCCCAGGTGCAGGCCGTGGCCGAACAGCTCGCTGCCGCCGGCATCACGCGCGGCGACCGCGTCGGCATTGCGCTCCCGAACGGGCTGCCGGTGATCGTGTCGTTCCTGGCGGCATCGGTGGCGGGCACGGCGGCGCCGCTCAATCCGGCTTACAAGGAAGACGAATTCCGCTTCTATCTCGAGGACACCGCGGCGAAGGTCCTGATCCTTCCACCCGACGGTCTCGAGGCGGCGCGGCGCGCGGCCGGCGATCGCATCCCGATCCTCACGATCGACATGGATGCCTCCGGCGCCGTCGCGCTGTCCGGCGTCGCGGGACGCAAAGCGATCGCTCCGCCGAAGGTCGACGATGTGGCGCTCGTGCTGCACACGAGCGGCAGCACGGGCCGGCCCAAGCGCGTGCCGCTCGCGCACGCGAACCTGTCGATTACGGCCGGCAATGTCGCCCGCTGGTACGGGCTCGGGCCCGAGGACGTCTCGCTGTGCGTGATGCCGCTCTTTCACGTGCACGGTCTCGTGGCTTCGACGCTCGCCACGCTGTTGACGGGCGGCACTGTTGTTGTACCCAGCAAGTTCAACCCGCTCTCGTTCTGGCGGGTTGCCCACGATCATGGCGTGACGTGGTATTCGGCGGTGCCGACGCTTCACCAGCTGCTGCTAGCGCGCGTCACCGATCCGGCGTCGCGCCCCGCGGGCGCCGAAAAGCTGCGGTTCATCCGGTCGTGCAGCGCGTCGCTATCGCCGCAGCTCATGCAGGGGCTGGAGACCGCCTTTGGCGCCCCGGTGCTGGAAGCCTACGGGATGTCCGAGGCCGCGCACCAGATGGCCTCCAATCCGCTGCCGCCCGCGAAGCGGAAACCGGGCTCGGTCGGCCGTGGCACCGACGTGCGGATCAGCATCATGGACAAAGACGGCCGTCATCTGCCGACCGGCGAGGCGGGCGAGGTCGTGATTCAGGGGCCGAACGTCATTCGCGGCTACGAGAACAATCCCGAAGCCAACGCGTCGTCGTTCGTGGACGGCTGGTTCCGGACCGGCGATCAAGGCTACCTGGACGAGGACGGGTACCTGACGCTCGTCGCGCGCATCAAGGAGCTGATCAACCGCGGCGGCGAGAAGATCTCGCCGCGCGAGATCGACGAAGTGCTGCTGTCGCATCCTGGTGTCGCCGAGGCGGTGTGCTTCGGCGTGCCGCATCCGACCTGGGGCGAGGAGGTGGCGGCCGCCGTCGTCGTGCGGGACGGCGTGACCGAGCCCGACCTGCTCGCGTACTGTCGCGAGCACCTGGCGGATTTCAAGCGGCCCAAGAAGATTTACATCACCGACGCGATTCCGCGTACTGCAACGGGCAAGATTCAACGCGGTCTGGTCGCAAAGGCGTACGCGCAGGCGTCGTGAGAATCGTCATCGCCGGCGCAGGCGCGATCGGCGGGTACATCGGCGCGCGGCTCGCCCGCGTGGGCGCCGACGTCGTGCTGTTCGCACGCGGCCCGCACCTGCAGGCGATGCAGTCACGGGGCTTGCGCGTGCTCAGCCCAGACGGCGACTTCGAGGTGCGTCCGGCCGTCGCAGGCGATTTGAGCACGATCGGGCCGGCGGACGTCGTGGTGCTCGGCGTGAAAGCGCACGGGCTGACCGCACTGGCGCCATTGTTGACGCCGCTGCTCGGTCCCGACACGATTGTGGTCAGTACGCAGAACGGGATCCCGTGGTGGTACTTCCAGGGCATCGGCGGCGAGCACGAGGGACTTCGGCTCGAGCGCGTCGATCCGGGGGGCGCGATTGCCTCGGCCATCGAGCCGCGCCGCGTCGTCGGATCGCTCGCCTATTTCGCGACAGACATCGTCGAACCGGGCGTCATCCGGCACATTGAAGGCAATCGCATCAGCCTGGGCGAACCCGACGGCACGCGATCCGACCGGTGCCGTGCCCTTGCCGAGGTGCTGATCGGCGCCGGCTTGCGGTGCCCTGTCTCCACGAGGTTCCGGACGGAAATCTGGGTGAAGCTGCTCGGTAATGTCGCATTCAACCCGATCAGCGCGCTGACGGGCGCCACGCTCGAGGAGCTGGTCCGCGACGCGGACGTGTCGGCGGTCATTCGGGCGGTGATGACCGAGACCGAAGACGTCGCCGCACGCCTCGACATCACGCTGCCGATCTCCATCGACCAGCGGATGGCGGGAGCGGAGAAGGTGGGCGCACACAAGACGTCGATGCTCCAGGATCTCGAGTCAGGGCGCCCGCTCGAGCTCGAAGCGATCGTCGGAGCGGTCGTGGAGCTCGGAGAACGGCTCGGCGTCGCGATGCCGTCCACGCGGGCGCTCTATGCCTGTGCGAAGCTGCTCGACGCGAAGAGACGCGGCACGACGCCATAGGAGCGCTCCTCATGTCCACACGCGATGGTTCCACCACGGCGATGGCGGCCTCGAACCGCTGGGGCCAGCTCGTCGCCGGCATCGTCTGCATGGTGATGATCTCGAACCTGCAGTACGGCTGGACCTACTTCGTCGATCCGATCAACGCGAAGTACCACTGGGGCCGGGCGGCCATTCAGGTGGCGTTCACGATCTTCATCGCCACGGAAACCTGGCTTGTGCCGATCGAAGGGTGGTTCGTCGATCGGTTCGGGCCGCGCATCGTCGTGATGTTCGGCGGCGTCATCGTCGCGGTCGCCTGGACGCTGAACTCGTTCGCCAGCTCGCTGTCGATGCTGTATTTCGCGGCCGTCCTCTCCGGCGTCGGCGCTGGAGCGGTCTATGGCACCTGCGTGGGCAACGCGCTGAAATGGTTCGCGGATCGCCGCGGCCTGGCTGCCGGACTGACGGCGGCCGGCTATGGCGCGGGCGCCGCCGCCAGCGTGGTGCCGATCATCACGGTGATCAAGACTTACGGGTACGACAGGGCCTTTCTGTGGTTCGGTCTGGGGCAAGGGCTGATCGTCCTCGTGCTGTCGCAACTGTTGAAGGCGCCGCGGCCCGGCGACGCACCGGCTGCAGCCCGGAAGCTGAAGGTGAGCCAGGGCACGCGCGACTACCGTCCGACCGAAATGATCCGGACGCCGTTGTTCTGGATCCTGTACGTGATGTTCGTGCTGGTTGCGGCGAGCGGTCTCGTCGTGACCGCGCAGGTGGCGCCGATCGCGCGGGATTACAAGATCGCGGGGCTTCCGGTCACCTTTCTGTTCGTCACTTCGACGGTGCTGGTGATGGCCGGCATCATCGACAACGTCCTGAACGGGCTGGCGCGGCCGACGTTTGGCTGGGTCTCCGATCACATCGGTCGCGAGAACACGATGGCCATCGTTTTTACGTGCGGCGCCGGCGCGTACTGGGCGCTCGGCACGGTGGGGAACACGCCGTGGATGTTCATCGCCACGGCGGGGCTCGTCTACTTCACCTGGGGCGAGATCTACAGCCTGTTCCCCGCGCTCTGCACCGACGTCTACGGATCGCAGTATGCGACCACGAACGCGGGCCTGTTGTACACGGCGAAGGGAACAGCCGCCTTCGTCGTCCCCCTGGCGAGCCTGATGCAAAGCCGCACAGGCAGCTGGCACGGTGTGTTCGTCGTAGCCGCCATCGCGAACATCGCGGTGGCCGTCACCGCGTTGCTGATCGTCAAACCGATGCGCGAGTCCCGCGTCGCGCAAGCGGGCGGGCTGGCCGTCCCGGCGGCGAAGTAATGGCGGACTGATTGATGACCCTGGATCCCAAAACGCTGGCGCTCGAGATTGCGGCGGCCTACAGCGAGCGCCGCGAGATGCCGGCGCCCTCGTCGAGCGATGCCGCGTTCGATCTGGATACCGCGTACGCCGTGGAAGGCGAGCTGGTGCGGATGCGGCGCGCCGCAGGACGACGAACGGTCGGCTACAAAGTGGGCTTCGCGAACAAGGCCGTGTGGCGGGCGCTCAAGCTCGAGACGCTCGTGTGGGCGCGGATGTACGACGACACCGCGCGCCTCGCCGACGGCGGACCGGCAGAGCTGTCGCGTGCCGCGATGTTTTCGCCGAAGATCGAACCGGAGATCGTTCTCAAGCTGAAGCAACCGCTTGCTCCCGGCGCGAATGACGCGGCGGCGGTTCTCGGCGCGGTCGAATGGATTGCGCTGGGATTCGAGGTCATCGACTGCGTGTTCCCCGACTGGAAGTTCCAGCCGGTCGATTTCGTCGCCGCCTTCGGCCTCCACGCGGCGCTGATCGTCGGCGAACCGCTGTGGCTGGACCCGTCGATGCTGCCAGCGATCGCCGACGCGCTGCCGCGGTTCACCGTGCGGTTGATGCGGAATGGCGACGTCGTCGAAGAGGGATCGGGGAAGAATGCGCTGCGGAGTCCGGCGCTGTGCCTGGGAGAGCTCGCCGCGGCGATTGCGCGCCGGCCGGGCGCCGAAGCGCTGGACGCCGGCGACCTGATCAGCTCCGGCACGCTGACCACGTCGCGTCTCATCGCCGCGGGCGAACAGTGGAGCGCCGGCGTCGAGGGGCTGGACGTCGCGCCGCTCACCGTAAACGTAGTCGCCTAGCGCTGTTTTCGATCACCTCCGACAAGGCGTCGGCGGACAGGTCAGCCGAGCGCCGCGCGGCGCCAGAAACGCTCGGCTAAAGCGGATTTCGATTCGATGTAGCGCGAAGGCTTCAGCCGAGCGCCGCGCGGCGCCGGAAGCGCTCGGCTAAAGCCTTCGCGCTACGTCGGTCGCGCGTTCCCGAACACCGGCGGCGCCTCGGGAATCGCCGCGCCGTCGTGCCGCGGCTCGGACGCGCCGAAGTGTACGCCCGACGCGTCGCTCATCACGGCTTGTCCGTGCCCGAACGTGCCCGTTCGCGGCGGCACGCTGGTCACGTCGTGGCCGAGCGCGGCGAGCGCGGTCCTCACCGGCTCCGGCACCAACGTCTCGATATTGACGTCCACGCCAGCGAACGTCCCTTTCGTGAAGCGGCCGGCTTCCAGCGCCTGCTGGATGTCCATTCCGTAGTCCACGATGTTCGCGACGAATTGGGCATGAGCCTGCGCCTGATTGAAGCCGCCCATGATCCCGAACCCGATGCGTGTGTCGCCGTTCTGCATGAATCCCGGGATGATGGTGTGCAGGGGTCGCTTGCGCGGGGCGAGCGTGTTCGGATGGGCCTCTTCCAGCGTGAAGAGCGCTCCTCGGTTGTGCAGCGCGAAGCCGGCGCCTGGCGGGACGATCGCGCTGCCGAAACCGACGTAGATACTCTGAATCAGCGACACGATGTTGCCGTGCCGGTCGATCACCGAGAGGTAGATCGTGTCCGCGCCGAGCGAGTTGGTCACGCCTTCGAGCACCGACGGTTCGACGTCAGACGCCGCTCGGGACGAATCGATTTTCCGCGCGCGCGCCTTCGCGTGTTCCTTGTCGAGGATCGCCGATACCGGCGCGCTGCCGAATCGCGTGTCGCCGACGTAGCGAAGCATGTCGGCGTAGGCGAGCTTCTTGGCCTCGATCATCACGTGGAGCGCCGCGGCGCTGTGAAAGCCGTACTCGCCGAGCGGGAATGGCTCCATCAGGTCGAGCATCGCCAATGCGGCGATGCCCTGCGTGTTCGGGGGCAGCTCGTGTACCGTCCAGCCGCGATAGGTGGTGGAAATCGGCGCGACCCACTCGACCTCGATCTCGCGCAGATCCGCGGCTGCCATGGTCCCACCGTGTTCGCCCGAGATGGCGAGGATCGCTTCCGCCGTCTTGCCCTCGTAGAATCCCGCCGGTCCATCGGCGGCGATGAGCCGCAGCGATTCGGCCAGGTCTCGGTTGCGGAAGATCCCGCCCGCGGCCGGTGGACGCCCGCCGGGCAGGTACGTACGCGCAGCGCCGGGCTCCGCGGCGAGCCGCTCCTCCAGCGAGGCCCATGCCGCCGCAATCACGTCGGAAACCGGAAAGCCTTCGTCCGCATAGAAGATGGCTGGGGCCAGCAGGTCGGACATCGGAAGGGTCCCCAGTCGCGCGCGCAGCGCTTCCCAGCCAGCCACGGCGCCGGGCACCGTTACCGTGTGAATGCCGGTCTCCGGCATCTGCTGGAAGCCGTGCTGCCGCATGAACGCTGGCGTCAGCCCGCCGGGCGCCCAGCCGGACGCGTTGAGCCCGTGCAGCTCGCCCGTCTTCGCGTCGTACACGATGGCGAATAGATCCCCGCCGATGCCGTTCGATTGCGGCTCGACCAGGCCCATTACCGCATTGGTCGCGATCGCCGCGTCCACGGCGTTGCCGCCGCGCTCCAGCACCTGGACGCCGGCCCGCGCCGCGAGCGGCTGGCTCGCGGCCACGATGCCGTATTTCGTGGCCACACGCGATCGACCGCTGATGACGCTCATGATCGAAATGCTACACCGTCTCAGGTTCGAGACTCGCACGGGAACCACGAAGACCACGAAGATGACGAAGGCCCACGAAGGCCACGAGAGCCCGAGGATTTCTGTACCCGGAATTCTTCGTGTCCTCGTGAGCTTCGTGGTTTAGTGATCGACGCGCTACTTGAGGCTCCCCGTCTGGAACCGGAGCGCGGCCGTCTGCGCCTGATAGTCGTACCGAGCCGAGGCCTGCGCGATTTCGGCCTGCGTCTGATTCAGCTGCGCCTGCGTCAACTCGACGATCGAGCTCAGCCCGAGGTTGTACCGCGAGGTGGCGAGATCGAGCGCTTCGCTGGCCTGCGCGAGGAGCTGATTCGTCAGATCGAGACGCTGGAATCCGGTCTGTGCGTTGAGCAGCGCCAATCGCACGTCGCGCGACACGCGATTCTCGAGATCGTGGACGCGCTGCTCCTCGGCGAGCGCCCGGAAACTGGCTTCCGCGTGCCGCGCCGAGAAGAGACTGCCGTTGCTGAGCGGCACGCTCACGTTGATCCCCACCGCCGAGTACTGGCTGTTCAGGCCGGCCTGCCGGTACGGTGTGACGCCCGCCGCCGCCGCGACGGCGACCGTCGGAAACCAGAGTGCCCGCTCCGCGTCCGCGAACTTCGCGTCAGACTCGTGCTGAAACCGCTCGGCCACGACGTCGGGCCGATCGCGCAGCGCCTGCGCGACAACGGCGTCGGCGTCGGACGGCGGCGCCGGCGGCGCCGGTTCGTCCGTCAGCTCGTACGTCGCCGTCTGCGACGAGCCGAGCGCCGCGGACAGCGTCGCGAATCCGCCCTGCTGATCGTTCTGCGCCTGCAGGAGCAGCAGCTGCGCCTCGGCGAGGTTGACCTTCGCAAAGCTGAGGTCGAGCCCCGACTTCAGGCCGCTGGCCGACAGCGCGGTCACCTGATCGACCACGAGCTGGCGCGCCTGCACGGTCTGCTGCGCGACGCGCAGCACCGCCTGCGCCTTGAGCGCATCGAAGTAGGCGCGGTCCACACGCAGCAGGACACTGGCGCGCTCGGTCATCGCGTCCTGCTGGAGGGCGTCGGCGCGGAGCGTCGAACTGCGCACCAGATCCGGCGTCCGTCCGAAATCGGTGATCAACTGCGACGCCGCCACGCCCGCCGCCAGCCGGTCGAGAATGATCGGATTGTTCAGGCCGCCGGCCGCGATGCGGCTGCCGCTCTGCGCATCGGCTCCAGTGACGCTGGCGAAGACCGTCGGAAAGTACGCGGATCGCGCTTCGCGTGCGCCCTGCGTTCCGGCTTCGGCCGTGTACTCGCCCGCGAGCACCTGAGGGTGGCTCGCGAGCGCCTCCTGCTCCGCGTCTTTCAGCGAGAGGTGTTGAGCGGCTTGCGCCTTCGCGTGCGAACCCGCCGCGACGACCAACACGGCCGCCACGCCGATCCATCGGCAGGCGCTCATCATTGCGCCTCCGAGCCGGCGACGCGTCCGTCTTGCCGGCGGTACACCATCAGATATGCAGCAGGGACGATGAAGACGGTGAGTGCCACGGAGGCGATCAGGCCGCCGATGATGGCGCGCGCCAGCGGCGCGTACGCCTCGCTGCCGGTCCCGAGCTTCAGCGCCATCGGGATCAGGCCGAATACGGTGGCCATCGACGTCATGAGAATCGGCCGCAACCGGATTCGACACGAGCTCACCACCGCGTCGAGCAGCGGCATTCCATCGTCTTGCAGACGATGGGTGAATTCGACAATCAGGATGCTGTTCGAAACGACCATGCCCACCATCATCACCACGCCCATCAGCGACTGCACGTTCACCGTCGTCCCGGTGACAAAGAGCGCGAGCAGCACGCCCGTGATGCCGGGAGGCACGGCGAGCAGAATGAGCGCCGGGTCGGTGAACGATCGGAACTGCGCGACGAGAATCAGGTACAGGAGCACGAGCGCGAGAATCAGCCCTACGCCAAAGCTCTGGAATGACGCCCTCATGCCCTGCACCATGCCGCGCATGGCGACGCGCACGCCAGCCGGCAAGTGGGTGCCGTCGAGGACCGACTGGATGCCGCTGGCCAGGCCGCCGAGCGCTTCGCCCGCCGGGTTCACGTAGATGTCGATCACGCGCTGAATCTGGTAGTGGTCGATCTCGGTCGGCGATTTGAACGGCGTGATTTTCGTCACCGCGTCGAGAAGCGCCGGTTCCTTCAGGTGTCCCGAATGGAGGGGAATGCCGCGCAGATCCATCAGGTTGTGAATTTGGCCCTCGGGATACTGGACCGTGAGCATGTAGTCGTTGCCGCTCCGCGGATCCACCCAGTAGCTCGGCGCGATCATCTGGTTCGACGTGAGCGAGGTGATGACGTTGTCGACGACCTCGCGCTGATCGAGGCCGAGCTCGCCGGCGCGCTCACGATTGATGTCGAGGCGCAGCGACGGGTAGTCGATGTCCTGCGGGATGTAGACGTCGCTGACGCCGGCGAGCTTGCGGATGTCGGCGGCCACGCCGTTCGCGGACGTGAAGACGGCATCGATGTTGGAGCCGCTCAACTGCACGTCGATCGGCGCCGGCAGTCCCTGGTTGAGGACCGCATCCACCATGCCGCCCGACTGGAAGTAGGCGCTGAGGTACGGCAGCTGCTGCCGAATCGCATCCCGCACGCGGGCCATGTAGACGTAGCTGCCGATCTTGTGGTCCTCCTTCAGGGCCACCTGCACCGTGGACGTATGCGGCCCGGCGTTGCTGGTGTAAATCGACGAGAAGCCCGGGATCACGCCGATGTTCGACACGATCAGGTCCAGGTCGTGCGGATCGACGATCTTCCGGACGATGCCCTCCACCTTCCGGACGTCATTGGCGGACACCTCGATGCGGCTGCCCGACGGCGACTTCAGATTGACGACGAACTGGCCGGCATCGGTGCGCGGGAAGAACGCGACGCCGAGAAACGGGTAGAGCAGCAGGCTCGCGCAGAAGAGCGCGGCGACCGAGGCGAGCACGAGCCCGGGACGCGTGAGCGATGCGCGCACGCGGCGCTCGTACCAGACGAGCATGCGCTCGAACCGGGCGGAGAACGCAGCGTTGAAGCGTGCCATCAGGCCGTGCGCTGCTGTGGAAGGCGCGTCGGCGTCGGCGGTGCCCTCGGCCGGCGGCGCGTGATGGGGGGCCTTGATCAGCTTCGCGCAAAAGAGCGGCACGACCGTCATCGCGACGAAATACGACGCGAACAGCGAGAGCACCACCGCCAGCGCGAGCGCCGAGAACAGAAAGCGGCTGACGCCGTAGAGGAACGTCACCGGAAAGAAGACGATCGAGCTGGTGAGGGTGGCGGCGAGCACGGCGAGCGCCACTTCGTCGCCCCCTTTTTCCGCCGCGACTTCGGGCGGCTCGCCCATCTCCATGTGCCGGAAGATGTTCTCGAGGACGATCACGGCGTTGTCGATCAGGCGCGAGAACACCAGGGCGAAGCCGGCGAGGATCATCGTGTTGATCGAGCTGGCGCCCATATACAGCGCAATGAGGGCGGTGAGCACCGACAGCGGGATCGACAGGAACACGGCCACGGTGGCGCGAAAGCTGCCGAGGAACACGAGCACCATGATCGCGGTGAGCGTCAAGCCGATACCGCCTTCGTCGAGCAGCGTCTCGATCGCGCGCTTCACGAACAGCGACTGATCGAAGACGACTTTCGGCGTCAGCGTTTTCGGCACGTCCACGAGCCGGCCGACCAGGTCCTTCACGCCATCCACCACGGCAATCGTGTTCGTGTCGCCGCCCTGCTTCATCACCGGCAGATACACCGACGGCTGGCCGTCCACGGTCACGATGTTGTTCTGAATCTGATGCGCATCCTCCGCGTGGCCGACGTCGCCGACGGTGACGGTCGATCGCCCGACGGTTTTCAGCGGAATCTGATCGATCTCCGGGATGGTGCGGAACTGGCTGTTCGTGAAGATCGTGTAATCGTAAGGGCCGATCTTCACGTCGCCGGACGGCAGAATCAGGTTCGCGTTGTTCACCGACCGCACGACGTCCATCGGGCTGAGCTGATACGACTGCAGCTTCGCGGGATCGACGTAGACCATGATCTGGCGGTACTTGCCGCCGAAGGGCGGCGGCACCGACGCGCCGGAGACGCCGGCCAGCTGGTTGCGCACCGCGAACTGCCCCAGATCGCGGAGCTGCGTCTCGTTCAACCCTTCGCCCTTCAGCGTAATCAGGCACACCGGCAGGCTCGACGCGTCGAACTTCTGCACGATGGGCGGCAGCGTGCCCGGGGGCAGGCGCCGGAGGTCGGCCATGGCGAGGTTCGAGATCTCGTTGACGTCCGAGTCGGCGCTCGTGCCCGGCTGGAAGTACACCTTGATGATGCTCACGCCGGGCAGCGATCGCGACTCCATGTGGTCGATACCTGCGCCAAGCGTGAAGAAGCGCTCGAAGCGTCCGGTGATGTCCGTCTCGATCTGTTCCGGAGGCATCCCCGTGTAGAACGTGGCGACGACCACTTCCGGAATGTTGATGTCGGGAAACAGATCGACCGGCATGCGAACCACGCTGGTGAGTCCGATCACCGCGGCGATCAGCGACACGACGATGACGAAGTACGGGTTGCGGATGGAGAAGCCGGACATCAGCGCGCGCCTTCCGCCGCTGGCAGCGCGGCGATCTGCGGCGCCACGATCGCGCCGGCCTTGAGCTGTGCGCGGTTGCCGACCACCACCAGGTCGTTCTCCTGCAGCCCTGATTTGACTTCAACACGATCGGGCCCTTCGATCCCGATCGTGATCTCCCGCAGCTCGACCTTGCCGCCCGGATCGACCACGACTACGCTCGCCTTGTCGCCCGAGTGGTCGATCGCCTGCACGGGCGCGATGAGCACGCCGGCGGCATGCGCCAGCGTGATCGATGCGTCCGCGTACATCCCTGGCACGAGCGTCAGCGACGCGTTCGGCACGTCCACTTCCGTCTCCATCGTCCGGGTGTCCGGATCGAGCTTGTCCGCAAACCGCGCGACTTTCCCGGCGAAGGTGCGATGGAGCGCGTCCACCTTGACGTCAACCGGCTGGCCGAGGTGAATCTCCGCGACCGCGGATTCGGGCACCTGGATCGTGAGCCGCAGCAGCGCGTTCTGCGACAGCCGGACGATTGGCATCGCCTGCGTTTGCGACGAGGTGCCGGCCTGAATCATCGCGCCGGTGTCTGCGTAGCGGTGCGTGATGACGCCGGCAAATGGCGCCGTGATCCGCGCGTACGCGAACAGCGTTTTCGTCTTGTCCCGGCTGGCTTTGGAGACCGCGAGCTGTTCCTGCGCGGCGGCCACCGCCGCCTTGGCGGTCGCGACCTGCGCCTCCGCGACGCGATCGCGCCCGAGCGCCTCGTCGATGTCCTGCTGGGCGACCAGATTCGGCCGCTGCTTCATCACCGCGTCGAGCCGCGTCGAGCCGAGGTGCGCGACCTCGTGAGCCGACTGCGCGCGCTCGAAGTCGGCCTGCGCGCGATTCACTTCCTCCGCGCTGCGCTTGACCCCCGCTTCGTCCTGCGCCATCTCGTCCTGCAACTCGGGCAGCTCCAGCACCGCGAGCAGCTGACCCGCCGCCACGCGGTCGCCGACGTCGACGTTGATCGCTTTCACGTACCCGGCGACCTTGGCGTGCACTTCGATCTCCTGGAACGGCCGGAACTCGGCGGCGAGCGTCAGCGTCTGGCCCAGATCGCCGCGGACGATCTTGGCGACCGACACCGGCGGCGCTTCGGCCACCGTCTCGGCCGCACGCGGATGGGAGCACGCCGCGCAGAGCCCCCAACCCATCAGCACGCTTGCGAATGCGATCTGGCGTACGTTGCTCATCCCAAATCCCTCACCAGCTCCCGCAGCCCTTCGATCGAGAAGCGCGCGGACCTGCAGAATGCGATCACTTGTTCTTCTTTCATGCGAATCTCCTCGGCCGCGCGCGGCACCTGATCCGCGATCGAGGCCGGCACCGACAACACGCCCGCATCGTCACCGAACAGCAGGTCGCCCGTGGCGATTCCCAGACCGCCGATTTCCACCGGCCCACCGAAGTCGAGGAGGTGCGCGAAGGCATGCGACACGGCGACGTGCGACGCGAAGAATTGAACGCCGGTTTCGCGCGCCGCGCCGACGTCCCGGACCGATCCGTTCGTCACGTACGCCACGCAGCCGAGCGCCTTCAGGATCGCCGTGTGAACATCCCCGACCCACGCGCCGAGCCCGGGCTGCTCGTCCACGTCCTGCACGACGATGATCCGCGGCGATGGCACGCTGGCGATGAAGTTCCACCAGTCGGTGCGATCGTTGTAGCTGTGCCCGACCGCCGGAGGCGACGAGCACTTGATCCGCGCTGTCACGGCGTGGCCGACAACCGGCGGCAACGCCGCGGTGAGACAGCGCAGTGATCCGTCGGCGAAACCTTCGTTGCGAAGGCGGACGCCGAACTGTTCGATGGCGTTCGACACCGACGCGCCGTCAAGGCGGCGATATTGGGCAATCAACTCGCCCGTGAGGACAGTCAACTCGACACACTCCGATCCAGACGCGTACCGCGCAACACGACCCAGCCCGATCGTGCAGGACGGAGTCGATGGGATCCGCCCGGCACTCGGCCCGGAGCCCGGACGATACGCTCGATCGGCGACCTGCTCGAAGGAAAATTAGGCGAGGCGGGAAACGGGCGGCGCGCGAAGAGGCCCGGGACTGAAAACGACCGGCGACAACGGAGCGGGGGAGTCCAGCGTCCACTGCGGACGCGCCGCCGGCGCCGGGACGATGACGCCCACGAACGCGACCGCGATGTGGATGACCGCCGCGACAGCGGCCGCTTTCTTGGGCGGACACTCGGTGCTCTTGCTGAAACTGAGTGTCGGCGCCTGCGAGGTCGCGATGCGCTGGCCGGCGCGCGTCAGTCCGGGCACGCACAGGAGGACCACCACGAACGAGAAGGTCCCGGCGCGAGCGAATAGACGGCGAATCAGCGCGGAGTCGAGCAAGGGCATCTGGCCGGAGAGTACGTTCGCCTTACTTTAGTGGCGTCCTGGCAGCAGATCAAGCGCGGGCGGCGGAATCAGGGGTTCGGCCTAAGGATCACATAAGTCGGAAGGCCGACCGCGTCGAAGCGCTTCATCACGTCCCGCGCCGGCGATTCGTCCGGCTGCTCCGCCTGGAACTTGATCTTCACGTAGCCGTCGAGCGCTCGCTTCACGTCCGCGTTCGCCAGCGTCGTCTTGTCCATCGTGAGGCAGTTCTTGCACCACGTCGCCCACATGTCAATGAGGACAGGCTTGTGCTCGCGTTTGGCGGTGGCGAGGCCGGCAGCCAGCGACGGCGTCCATCCCTCTTTCAGCTGCTCCTGCACGCTCGAGGTGACCGCCGACGGATCGACCCAGCGGCTCGAGAACAGGTCGTAGGCGACGTAGCCATAGTAGGCGGCCATCACGATGATGACGACGCCGAACGCCTGCTTCACGCGGACCATCCAGTAGCCAGGCTTCGGCAGTGCGGCCAACCCGGCCCCCGCCACGGGCCAGGGCAGCGCCATCCCGATGCCCAGGCAGAACGGCAGCGCGAGCGCAACGGTGGTGCCCGTCGCGTACAGGTTGCTCGAGAACAGCACGACCTGAATCACGACCGGCGCGACGCACGCGCCGGCGAGCAGCGCCGCGACGGCGCCCATCGAAAAGGCGACGACAAATGTGCCGCGGTTCGACTCGCTCGTGCGGAAGCCGCTCGAGAAGCTGGAGAAGTCGATCAGGATCAGATCGAACATCGCCAGACCGAGGACCACGAACAGCACGGCGATGCCCACGTTGAACCACGGCGAGGCGTTGATGGTGCCGAAGGTCCCCGCGGTGAGGATCACCACCAGGCCGAGCACGCCGTATACCAGCGCCATCGCGCCACCGTACGCCGAGCCGAGCCAGAAACCGCGTGCGCGCGATCCCGCCTGCGCGCCGGCGCCGATGATCGCCAGGTTGATCGGAATCATCGGGAGGACGCACGGTGTGAGGTTCAGCGCGAAGCCGCCGATCAGCACGATCAACAGGATCGCCAGCGGTCCGCGGCCCTCGAACAAGCCGCGCTCCTTCACGCCCTGCTCGGCGTTGTGCACGAACTTGAGGAACTCGGCGCTGCCGATGTAGCCGCCGCTCGTGCCGCGCATCGAGAAACCGTCGAGCGCAGCGAGCCCGGTGTCGCCCGGCGTTTTCGCGCCCGCCGGCGTTGCCGCTGCCGCCGCGGCCGGCTTCTCGCCGTGGCCGAACGCGATTTGTGCAAAGACCGGATCTGTCGAGCCGGCGGCCGCGGGATCGACGTGGAGGGTCCACTGCACGTCGGCGGTGGCCGGCGCGTAGCACAGATTCGAATCGCATGCCTGGTAGCGCAGGTGCCCCGGAACCACCAGATCGCCAGCGGCGACGCCGGAGGCCAACGTCACCTGCACGCCGATCGCGAACTCGTGCTCGAACACGGCCAGCGGCTGGTCGAGGCCGGCCTGTTTCAGATCGGTGGAAGGCGGAAACACGATCTCGTCGAGCGTTACGCCTGGACGCGCGTCGATCGTGAGTACGGTCGGGATCAGCGTGGGATCGCGCGGCTTGTTGGACTGCGTGTGCAGCCCTTCGGGAAGCGCCACCTTCAGCGCGAGGCGAGCTGAACCGCCCGCGCGCACGGCGGCGCGCTCCACCAGTGGTGTGACGTCGGCTTTGGGACGGCGGATCTGCGCGTGGGCAGCGGACGCGCTCAGTGCGACGATCGCCGCCAGCATCGCTCCACGGCGGCGAGCCGTTCTCATTTCACTTCCCGCAAGGGAATCGCCCCCGGCGGGAGCGGGAGCGACGACGGATCGACTTCGCCCTTGACCGGCGGAAGATCGTGGAACATCACGTCCCACTTCCACCGCTCGGACGGATTCGAGTTCTGCAGCCAATGGCTCGCGGCCACGGGCCGTCCGAACGTCATCGTCGTCAATCCCCCGAGTCCGGCCACGCCTGGCATGGCGTGGACGATCGCACCGCGCACATGGGCGGCGTCTGTGTAATCGAACGGCACGCCGAGCGCGGCGCTCAGGTTGACGAGCACCTGCCAGTCTTCCATTGCATCGCCGGGCGGCGCGATGGCCCGCGATGCACCCTGCAGGCGTCCCCGCTCGTTGGTATAGGACGCTTCCTTTTCGACGTAGGATGCACCCGGCAGGACGAAGTCGGCCGCGCGGGCGAGCCCGTCGAGCAGCACGCCCTGGACGATCAGCAGCGGCAGCTTCCCAGAAGTGCGCGCTTCGACGATCCAGGCGGTGTCGCCGATCGATCCGCTCGGGCCGGGATCGAACACGTACAGGGCCGAGACGCGACCGGCGCCGACGGCGACGCGCAGGGCCGACAGATCCGCTTCGCCCACCTCGTCGCCGACGCTGCCGCCGACGAGGCCGAACAGGCGCGCGCCGTTCACATTCGGTGCGTCCACGGCGGGCACCTTGAATCTGGTGCGGGCGGGCTGCTCCTTGGGACGATGCCGCCAGCTCACGTGCAGCGCCGTCGGGCCGCTCTCGCCGATCAGCTCCTCGGTGAGACGGCGGAAAAGGAACAGCTCCTCGTGCGACGCGTGCGCCGACAGGAGGAACTGCACGCCGTCGGGGTTCGCGGTACCGGCCGCGGCCAGCCGATCGCGCAGCGACGCGTACAGCTCGTGCCACGACACCGGCTGCTGCAGGCCGTCCGTGCGCTTCAGCGGCTTCCGGATCCGATCGTCGCCTTCGATCCAGTGATACTCGAAGCGGCCGATGTCGCACATCCAGAAGTCGTTCACGTCCGGGTTCAGCCGCGGCGTGAAGCGCACGAGCTGCGCGCCCTTCGCCCATTCCGGCTTCGCCTTCAGCCACGCCGTGACGCTGCATCCCTTCGCGCACTGCGTGCAAATGGTGTCCACCGCCACCGGGTTGTCCCAGGGGCGCGCCTTGAAGCGATAGTCGCGCGTCGTGATCGCGCCGACCGGGCAGACGTCCATCAAGTTGCCGGAGATCAGCGTGTGCACGCCTTCTTCCCGGAACGTGGCGATCTGCTCGCCGTAGCCGCGGTCGATCAGGCTGATCTGCGCGTCGCCGTCGATGTCGCGCATGAACCGGACGCAGCGCGTGCAGAGGATGCAGCGGTTGCGATTCAGCATGAGCGTCGGCCCGAAGTCCACGTCGGCCTTGACGCCGTTGCCGTCGAACTCGCGGCGCGGAAAGTCCATCCGGCTCTGGTCCGGTCCGAACGTGTAGGAGAAATCCTGGAGGGGACACTCACCGCCCTTGTCGCACACCGGACAGTCGAGCGGATGGTTGATCAGCAGGAACTCGAACACGCCCGCGCGCGCGCCGATCACCTCGGGCGTCCGCGTCTGGACGACCATCCCTTCGGTCGCCACCGTCGAGCACGACGTCTGCAGCTTCCCCATTTTCTCGATCTTGACGACGCAGACGCGACACGAGCCGTCGATACCGATGCCCGGGTGATAACAGTAGTAGGGGACGGAGATGCCGCTCTCGATCGCGGCCTGGAGAACAGTTTTTCCTTTTTCGACGATGACTTGGCGGCCATCGATCGTCAGCGTGACGGTGTCCATAACCCTACGATGATAGCGGTTCTAGCGGCGGGGTTCTAGGTCGCCTGGCCCAGGCGGCGCGCCAGGCGAAACGGCGACATCAGCCCTTTGGCATCAGCCCTTCACGATCTCCGCCAGCGTGCCGTCGTCCTTGCTGACTTCGGCGCCGCGAAAATTGCCGGCGAGCGCGACGCGCTTGTCGACCGAGCGCTCCGTGACGGGCACGACGACGTCCACCGGCTTGCGATCGGTGTACTGGAGCGTGACGGTGACGGGCAGGTCGAAGACGTCCCCAACCTGTTCGAAGTGCAGCAGGACGTCGGCGCCCTCGACGCGATAGCTGAACTTCAGCTTCGGAATCGCCGATCCGTAGATCCACTCCTCGAAGAAGCGATCGAGCGGCCGGCCGGCCTCCTGCTCCATCGCGCGCCGGAACCCGTCAGTGCCCGCTTTTTGGAAGCGCTCGGTGCGATAAAAGCGACGCAGTCCCCGGAAGAACGCGTCGTCGCCGACGAGCCGCCGGAGCATGTGGAGCACCGCGGCGCCCTTGTTGTAGACGAGCGCCCGGAATATGCGGCTGTCGCCACGGATGTGCCCGAGGCGATAGCCGAGATAGATCGGTCCGGCCTCGCTGTCGTCCAGGCTCCACTTGCGCAGCTGGCGCATCACGCCGGCAAACGTCTCGTCGCCGCGCGTATGCTGCGCATACAAGGCGGCGAAGTACTGGGCGAAGCCCTCGCTCAGCCACTGCTCGTGATAGTTGCGCCAGCCGACCGCCTGGCCCCACCACTGATGGGCGACCTCGTGGGCGAGGAAGAACTCGGGGAAATTCTGGAACGCCACCGGATCGTTTCGCCAGACGAACGGCGACGTCGGGAGCGGCTCGTTGAGCGCCGCGAAATAGGCGGGGCTGTGTCCGCCCGGAAGATCGCTCTCGACGAGAGCGATCGTGAAGCTCGGGTACGGCGCATCGCCGAGGATCGACGCGTAGTACTGCGCGATGTCGGCGGCGCGATCGGTCATCTCGCGTCCCCGCTGCACCTGCCGCGGGTTCGCCTCGATCGCCAGGTTCAGGCTGTGGTTGATCGATCCGGCCATCGCCGGCAGGCTGCCATCGTCGGAGGCGTCTGTGCGATCGAAGGCAATCGTCGCCGCGTCCGCCCGCACGAACCGGCTGACGATCAGCGCCAGGTACCGCAGCGGCTGCGCCGCGCGGAAGACGTACAGCTTGCGCGATGCGGCGGGGTCCTTCGCGGCCAGGAGTACCGGCGGCCCGACGAGCGTGCCGCTGGCCACGCAGTCGAGCCCGGCCGGCACGTTGATCCGCATGGTCGCGGTGGCGTAATCGGTGACCTGGCCCTGCGGGTACCAGAAGCTGCGATTGCTGTACAAAAAGTTCGGTTCCGCGATGACGGTCGGGACGTCCTCTTGCGGCACACCGCGCTGGCCCGGATCGGGCGAGACGCCCGCCGTCTCCCTATCGGCCGCTTGCGGCGGCAGGCGTCCGGCATACGAAATCGTGAACGACAGCACCTTGTCGTGGGACTGCCGGGTCGGCAGGTTGATCACCAGCGCGTTCTGGTTTTTCACACGGATGCCGAACAGCCGCCCGAACTGTTCGCTGACGATGGACTGCACAACCAGCGAGTCGGCCAGGTGCAGGGTGACCGCGCCCAGCCCGTAGCCCTTGATCTTCAAGCGCACCTGCGCGCGCCCCTCGATCCACTCGCGATCGGGCGTCACGCTCACGTCCATGTCGTAGTCGAGGATGTCGTAGTCGGCCAGGTCGTCTTCGTTGTAGAAGCGACCGTTGCGCGCGATCTTCTCCTTTGACGCGTAGAGCGCGATGTTGTGCCGGTGCTTGCGATCGAACAGCGTGATGTCCTCGGCCTCGGCACCGGAGCGCGCATACGTGAGGGAATCGAAGCGCCGCGTGTGCACCTCGGCCAGGAAGTCGCCGGGCGCGGGAAGCAGCGACCACGGCTCGCGGCTCAGGTCGCCGAGGTCCAGCGCGAACGATTTCGGCGACTCCGCGCGAAACACCTCCTCGGCGCGCCGGAAATCGCGCGCGTCCACCGCGCGCGCCGTGATCTGGCTCGCGGCGATGAACGTCTCGAAGTCCGACGGGTTCATCCGCAGATACGCCGTGTCGAAGCGCGTGTCCAGCGTCTCGGCGCCGCTGAAGATCTTCACTTGCCCGCGCTCGGTTTTTGGCGTGGGATGGAACTGCATCTCGCCGTGTCCTGTCAACACGACGCCGGTGACGCCCTGATCCGTATTGGCCACGAACACCGAGCCGTCGGTCAGCGTCAGGTCGAGGTCCTCCGCCGCGATCGTCAGATGGTGCGCGTCGTACTGGCGGGCGGGATCGAGGTCGATCTTGTAGAGGCTCTCGACCGAGTTGAGCCGGTCTTCGTCCGCCACACGCCATTCGTCGAGCTCGCCGGGCGCGGTCGCCTCGTGCGTGCGCTTCACATCGAGCCGCCACGTCGCGATGCGCGCGCGCGATCCGTGCTCCGCGAAGACATCCACGACGAGGCGAAACCCGTTGCCCGGAAGCGTGCCGGCCAGCGGCTGGCGATCCCGCTCCTGCACGACCGCGCGGTTCACGCCGGGCAGCAGCTCGGATCCTGCGAACGCCACCGCGCGATCGCGATCGGCGCCGTCGGTCAGCAGCGCGAGAAAGCCGGCGCCGTCCGCGTTCTGCATGATCAGTTCGAGACGCTGCAGCAACGCGGCCAGCCCGTCGCCCGCCGGCGTCTGCGCTGCGCGCACACCGGCCGGCGTGACGCTCGTCGCCATGCCGGCGAGCACGAGCATTCCGATCCACGCGCGCAGCATTCGCATCGTCAAGGGATGTGCCGAAGCCACTACATTAGACACCGGCTGGCGATCACACGGCCGAGGCAACTGCAAGGCCGATCGCGTTTTTGGGAGACGGTCACGTCGCGGATCCAAAAGGACCGCGCTCCGGCGCCGATTTTTCGCGGTGACGTTCGCCGGGCCGCCGGGATCGGCGTCGAGGCAGGTCCAGAGACCGTCCCGCAATCTCGACGGGACACGCGCGGCTGAAGCCTTCGCGCTACACGCCGAGGCTTGCGGCCGAGGGCGCACTTGGGCGAAGCAGCAGAATCGTCAGATCGTCGGCGAACCGGGTATCCGCCGTGTGCATCTCGACAGCGCGGACGACCGCGGCGCCGATGGCCGGGAGAGGGCTGTCGCGGTTCGTCGTCAGCGCGGATTCGAGTCCCTGCTCGTCGAAGGGCTGGCCCGCCGGGCTTTCTGCCTCCGTGATGCCGTCGCTGTAGACGGCCACCAGCTCGTTCGGGCGCAGCAGCGTGTGACCCGCCGTGTAGGTGGACGCGTCGAACATTCCCAGCGCGATGCCGCCGTCGGTGAGGCGCTGACAAGTGCCGTCCACGCGCAGGACGAGCGGTGGCATGTGTCCCGCGTTCACGTAGGTGAGCTCGCCGGTGGCTGGCTGGAAGACGCCGTAGAAGAGCGTGATGAAGCGGCTGCCTGGCGAATGGCGCGACACCTGTACGTTGAGCCGCGTCATCAGCTCCGCCGGTTCGAGCTTCTCGTCCACCAGCGTGCGCATCATCGCCAGCAGCAGCGCCATGAGCAGCGCGGCCGGGCTGCCCTTGCCCGCCACATCGCCGACGGCGATGACGAGCCGTCCGTCGCCGAGCGGCAGGATGTCGTAGAAATCGCCTCCGACGGTGTTGGCCGGCCGGCTGAACCCGAGCGTCTCGACGCCGTCCGCGCGATAGATGCCGCTCGGCAGCATCGCCTGCTGAATCTCGCGCGCGATCTCGAGATCGTTCTTGAGCGAGAGCCGGTCGGCGACCTCGAGCAGCACGAGCAGGTTCATCAGCACGAAGGCGATGATGATCGAGCCGGCGCCGCTCGGCACCGCGACGCCGGGCACGATGAACGTCACGTATCCGACCGACGCGTCAGCGACGCGCAGCCGCATCAGTTCGAACATGCCGATCGCGGCCAGGAACAGCGCCGCACCGTACACGACGCGGCGCGCCGGCGACAACCGCAACGTGAATGCGAAGAAGAGCAGCCGCAGCTTCCCCGCCCAGCGGCGGTGGCGCGGCAGACTGTCGAGGGCGGCGAAGTCGAGATGCCGCGCGAAGAACTGATAGGCCTCGCGTGTGTCGCGCGTGAAGAGCCGTTGAAGATCTTCGGCCTTCAGATCCTTCGTGTACGTGTCGAAGAAGTCTGCCAGCCGGCCGGTTGGGCTCAAGCCGTTTGCTCCGCAGGGCTGCGGTGCCCCTTTTCAGCGTGTCAAATAATGCCGAGCTCGCGTCCAACCTTCGCGAAGACATCGAGCGCGAACTGCAGCTCGTCGCGCGTGTGCGTCGCGGTGACGATCGTGCGCACGCGCGCCTTGTCGCGCGGCACGGTCGGAAACGCCAGGCCCTGCGCGAAGACGCCTTCCTGGAACAGCCGATCCGACAGCTTCATCGCCAGCGCGCCTTCGCCGGCAATCACCGGCGTCACCGGGCTCTCGCTCAAGCCGGTGTCGAAGCCGAGCCCGGCAAGGCCCGACTTGAAGAAGCGCGTGTTCTCCCAGAGCCGCTCGATGATCTGTGGCTCCTCCGTCAGCACGTCGATTGCCGCGATGCACGCGGCCGCCACGGCCGGTGGATGCGACGTCGAGAAGAGGAACGGTCGCGCCCGGTGATACAGGAACTCGATCAAGTCGCGGCTGCCCGCGACGTAGCCGCCGAGCGCGCCGATCGCCTTCGACAGCGTGCCGACCTGAATGTCCACGCGGCCGTGCATGCCGAAATGATCCACGGTGCCGCGGCCGTTCCTCCCGAAGACGCCGCTCGCGTGCGCATCGTCCACCATCATGATGCAGCCGTATTCCTCCGCGAGCGCGCACAACCCGGGCAGCGCGCCCAGGTCGCCGTCCATGCTGAACACGCCGTCGGTGATCAGCAGCTTGCGCTGGCTGGCCGGCAGGCTCTTGAGCACTTCGCGCGCGGCGTCCACGTCCTTGTGCGGAAACACCTTGATCGTCGCGCGGCTCAAGCGGGCGCCGTCGATGATGCTCGCGTGATTCAGCGCATCGGAGACGACCACGTCCTCCTTGGTTAATACGGCGGCGACGGTGCCGGCGTTCGCAGCGAAGCCGCTCTGGAACACCACGACCGCTTCCGTCTGCTTGAATTCGGCGAGCCGGCGTTCGAGCTCCATGTGGATTTCCATGGTGCCCGCGATCGTGCGCACCGAGCCGGAGCCGACGCCGAACCGGCGCGTCGCCTCGAGCGCCGCTTCCCGCAGCCGAGGATGCGTCGTCAGGCCGAGGTAGTTGTTGGAGGAGAGGTTGACGACCTGACGGTGGTCGAAGGTCGTTTTGGCCTTCTGCTCGTCCTCGAGAATGCGCAGATGGCGGTAGAGCCCCTGTTGCTTCAAGGTGTCGAGCTCGGTGGTCAGAAAGGCGAGAGGATCGCGGCGCGTTGTCATGGGGGCGTTGGTCTTTAATCTGTTTGTCGTTGGCCTTTTGTCGGCGGCAGGGCGCCTGTTCCGGATGGCCGGACCCCAGTATATGGCCGACGAACGGCAATGAGGAACAGCCGCCGACCGCACGTCGAGTGCCATGGAGTGGAGCCGGCCTCGCGTGCGTCGCCGGCGCTTTGACGAACGCCGGCGAGCCGCGTTACGGAGGCCGCTCGAGCGGCTCCGCGAACGAGCCAGACACGAACGGCAAGGCTTCGGATCCGGAGCCTGAAAGGCGTCAGTCGAGCACGCCTGGCGGGTGTTTTTCTAGTGGGCCAGCTAGTGGGCCAGGAAGAGCGCCGCCCACGGGACGATCGCGGCGGCGATGTAGAACGCGGTGAGAATGGCCACAATCGCGTGGGTACGGCGCAGGTGCAGGACGATGCCGAGGCCGACCGCGATCAGCTTGGTGCCGGCCAGGCCGACCCCCAGACCGGCAAAGGTCATGGCCGAGCCCACCAGCGGATTCGCTTCGATGCTGGGTCCCCACATCCTGACGCCGAGGTAAGTGAAGACGCCGTCGAGGCACTGCACGAGCACGAATCCAAGGACCGCCGCATCCCCAAAAACCCCGGGCGTGTTCAAACGTCTGTAGATGGCTGCCATGGCGATTCGGCTCGTCGGTGGAGCTCAGCGGACCGTCCGCGGAAGACCACGTCACACGCATCAGCATCAAAACCGATGCCGATTCGTCACGGCCGCCTACTGGCCGATGGCAAAGATGTGATCGGTCCCGAAGACGGCGACTTCCTGGCCGCCGTGCGCAGAAATCAGCTTCGCGATCTGCTGACCTCGGCCGGGCTCGTATCCCGCCTCGTGCAGGACGACGTGCGTCGCGCCGGAGGCCGTGATCGCCTGCCACGCGCGGTCCGGGTATGCGGGGAAATCCTCGAGCGTCTCGGTGAGCATCTGGTAGTCCGCTGGCGCGCCGCCGCTGTACCCGTTGACGAGCGGGTGGCCGTGCCCGAGCGCGTAGAACATGTAGCGCACGTCGAAGGCCGGCTCGCCGAGCGGGAGCTCGAGCAGGACGGTCGAAGGCGGAAGGCGCGCGGCGAACGCGTACGCCGGCGGCTGCGCATCGAGTGCGAGCGCGTCGGGCAGCGGCGCCAGATGTGTTTGCCGGTATTGCGTGTCGTTCACGTTGATGGGAATCGGAACGGCGCAGCCTTCGAACACGGTGAGGACGCAGGCAGCCCACACGATTCGGCGCGCGTGCCGCGTCCGGCCCAGCGCGTCGGCTCCGCATCCCGCGAGCGCGGCCAGGCCGAAGGCGACGATCATCGCAAAGCGGGCGGGCACGCGCAGACCGTCGAATCCGGGAACGTCGCGAAAGAGCACGTCGTAGAGCGTCTGCTCCTCGACTGCGCGGCCGTGCGCGCGGACGACCGGGCCGAACGACATGGCCGCGGCGATCAGCGTGATCCCCAGGAAGAGGACGGCGGGCGACGACAGCAGCCGCCGCGCCGTCGTCCGCGCGTTCGGGGACGCCGCCAGGAGAGCGGCGGCGATGCCGCAGGCTATCGCGAGCACGCGATCGAGGCTCGTGATCTTGATGATCGGCCGCGTCGCCGGCATCCGAATGGACCAGCCGAGCAGCAGGGCCGTTGCGATCGCGCCAGCCAGCACGAGCAGCCAGAAAAGCGCACGTGTCCACCCGGGGGCCGGCGTCACCACATCACGCCGCGCCGATCTCCACGCACACGCCAACGCCACAGCGGCCAGCGCGACAACGACGAAACCCGGGAACACCGAGCCTTCGGGCGCGGGCCACGCGCGCACGATCGATCCCCACAGGCGCAGGTTGATGTCCGCGGTGAAATAGCCGTAGACGTCGGCGCTGAATTTCCGCGTCTCCTCGAACGAGCGCGCGCTGAAGCCGAGCCGCCGCAGCTGCAGGTACGGCAGCAGGAACGGCATCGTCGCGGCCGCCATCACGGCGAGCGCGGCGGCGAGCCGGGCGATCGTCCTCATGTCGCGCCACAGCCGGCGCATCGTCAGCTCCCACGCGAGATACAAGACGACAAACGGACTGAAAAAAAGCAGGTAGTAGCCGCACGACAGGTTCTGCGCGATCCAGGCGGCGGCGCCGCCCGCGAGCGGCGGCAGCCGTTTCGTCGCGAAGAACCGGCGGAATCCGTACAACGTGAAGGGCATCCACGTCGACGACAGTACTTGCAGGTGAGGCAGCGACGGGACCCGGTACGGCGCGAACCCGAAGGCGAGGCCGGCGAGAAACGCCGCGGCCGGATTGCCGGTCAGCTCGCGCACCAGGAGAAACATGCCCAGCGCGGACAAGATGAACGTCGAGAGGAACAGGACGTTGTAACAGAGGATCGGGTTGTGCGACAGGACGTATACCGGGAGGATTTCGAGCGCCTGCGGCGTCAGATGTTCGGAATAGGCGAGCGCGAAGGGGTGCGGGAAAAAGATGCCGGCGCTCCAGTAACTATGCAGCGCGCCGGGATGTCCGGAGAGCGCCTGCGTCAGGTGCTGTGCGTCGTGCGCGATGATCCACGTGTTCAGCAGCGGATCGCCGAGATCGGCCGGCAGGTCCCGCGTGACGCCGCGCGCCAGCGGCCACGTCAGCGCAAGGGTGAGGAGGATGTACGCCGCGAGCGCGGCGAGCGTTTCGCTACGCCGCCGCATCGGCGGTCAGTTCCTCGACGATCACCGACAGAATCGCCGCAGTGGGAATGGCGAGAATCGCGCCCATGAGTCCCCACAGCGCGCCGCCGACGAGAAGGGCCACCATCACGGTGACCGGACTGACGCCGACGCGCTTCTCCATGATTTTCGGCACCAGGATGTTCGCCTCGAGCTGGTGGAGCACGAGGAAGTAGATCGCGACGGTCAGGGCGAGCCGCGGCGACACGGTCAGCGCGACGGCGACCGCCGAGATGCCGCCGATCACCGGGCCGACAATCGGGATCGTCTCGCCAAGCGCGGCGATGAGCGCGACGACATAGAAATACGGCACGCCCATCCAGCCGAGGCCGATGGCCGCGAACGTGCCCATCACCGCCGCGAGAATGAACTGCGCGCCGAGCCACGCGCTGACTTTTCGCACGCTCTCGCGCCCCACCGACGCCACATGGGCGCGGCTCGCGCCCGGGAAGAGCCGGATGAGCCCCTCAAAGAGCGCGTGCGATTCGACGAGCAGGTAGAAACTCAAGATGAGAATCGTCACGACGCCGAACATGCCGCCGATGACGCCCCATACCGCGGTCAACAGCGTGCCGACCGCGTTGCCGCCGCTGCCCGACGGCGCGCTCTGCACCGCCTCCTCAATCGTCACGCGATGCGTCAGGAGCCCGTGGCGCATCAGAAACCGCTGGAGATCGATGAACGCCTGCGGCGCCCGCTTCCACAGCGCGCCGGCCTGATCGACGAGGCGCGGCACGACGATGAGGCCGATCAGGACGACCACGGCGATGATGACAACGTAGATGAGCAGGATGGCGACGGTGCGGGGAAGGCGCGATGCGCGCCGCGCGCGCGGCTGCTCGATCATGCGCACCAGAGGGGAGAAACCCATCGCGATAATCGCGCTGACATAGATCAGCATCAGCGCTTCGCGCGCCGCCCACATCGTGGCGAGCGCGACAACGGCCGCCGCGACGACGAGGACGGTCGCCACCATGCGCCGCGTGAACTCGCGCTCGGAGATCATGACGCGATCGGCTGGCGGCGTCCGCGGGCCGTGTGATCAGTGCGCGGATGGCTGCTGGTCACCGATCGGGGTCCTGGACTGAAAGGTATTCGCGCGTGAACTCCGCCATCGAGTCGTAGATGGCGTCGAGCTCGTCGAGCGGCGCGAGGAACACGATGCGCAGGAAGCCGGCGTCTGCCGGCATGCCGAAACCGGAGCCATAGACGCACAGGACGCCCGTCGCGCGCAGAAGGCCAAGGACATACGCTTCGTCGGTCGTGCCTGGCGGTAGCGCGATCCGGGGCATGGCATAAAAGGCGGCCGACGGTGCGACACACTCGACGCCGGGCATCGCCCGAAGACGGCGCACGGTCAGTTCGGCGCGCTGCGCCAGCGCGGCACGAAACGCCACCTGGTGCGAACGGTCGCCGGTGAGCGCCGCGGTCACGGCGTACTGCATCGGCACCACGCTGCAGAGGCGGCCGTCCGCGAGCTTCTTGATCGCCGCGAGGGCATCGTCGAGCCGCGGCGAGCGGCCGACCGCCAGCCAGCCCGCGCGCCAGCCGGGCGCGAGATACGCCTTTGAGAGGCTGGAGAAGGAAATGATCGGCGCATCGGGGTCGAGACTCCCGATCGGCGCCACCGGACCGTCGTACCCGAGGTCGCCGTACACCTCGTCGGCGAGAATCGCCAGGCCATGACGCTCGGCGAACGCGAGGAGCGCGCGCCGCGTCTCGATCGAATAGGTCGCGCCTGTCGGATTGTTCGGGTCGATCACCACGAGGACGCGCGTGGCCGGCGTGACGAGGCTCTCGAGATGATCGAGATCGGGTGTCCAGCCGCGCGCCGGATCTGTGCGGTAGTACCGCGCGTGGGCGCCGATCTTTGCGAGCACTGCCGTGTAAAGCGGATACGTCGGCATCGGCACCAGCACGTCCTCGCCTTGGTCCACGAGGGCGCTCAACGCAAGCTCGATGCCTTCGGACGTGCCCGCCGTGATCAGCACACGGTCAGCAGTGACCTCAAAGCCGCCGGCCGAGTACTCGCGCGCCACGGCGTCGCGCGCCCCTGCCAGGCCGACCGAGGGACCGTAGCCGTTATGCCCATCGCGCATCGCCTGTTCGACCGCGGCGATGAGGTGCGGCGGCGTCTGGAAGCCGAAGGCCACCGGATCGCCGATGTTGAGGTAACGCACGCGCCGGCCCGTCGCTTCGACGCGCTGCGCCTCGGCGACGATGTTGCGGATAGCGTAGGTGAACTGGTTGACGCGCGGCGCGATGGGCAGCGCGCGCGAGGTGCTCGGCGTGTTCGACCTGGACACGCCGCGATCTTACCTTCTACGCCATCGTTCCACCCGAACGGGCCGGCGGCTCACCCGCGTGTCTTCGCCGAGGCGGCGCGAAGCTCGTCCAGCTCGGCTTGGAGCTGCGCCATGCGCTTGAATTGGACCTCGAGCTCCTTGCGATTGGCGGCCTGACCCTGCTCCAGCGCCGCGACGCGTTCGATAACAACGTCAAGCGTTGCCAGGGCTTGCGTCAGCGTTCGGGGTCTTCGTTTTGTCGCCATGGATGGGCTGGAGATCCAGACTTTACCAATTTGATGAGCCGTGTCAAGCCAACTAAAAGGTTATTTCACAGTTATTTATGATGTAAGCGTATAATTTACACAATGGCGCACTGACCTAAATTGCTCAAATGGTGTAAATGTTACGTACTTCGAGCAGGTCATCTGGACGTCTCAAACAGAACGGTTTCGTTTAAGCCCTTGCTAATCAACGGTTTGATCCGTTTGGCAAGGGCTTCGCACTAACAGGGGGACAGCATGGTGTCGCGTGGGGGGCTTATTACGGCAATCTTCTTCAGTTCAGTGTTGACGATGGCGCCCACGCATCTGGGGGCGCAGGCGCCAGCGCCGCCGACGGTCACCTTCAAGTCCAGCGTTGACGTGGTCCGCGTCGCGGCCGTGGTGCGCGATCACAAGGGAAGGTTCGTCCGCGATCTGGCCGCGAGCGATTTCGAGGTTCTGGACGGCGGCAAGCCGAAGCGGATCTCCGACTTCCGCACCGATTTGTCGGGCGTCAGCGTCGCGCTGCTGTTCGACGTCAGCGGGAGCATGGAATCGAAGCTGATCAGCGCGCGCGAAGCCGCGAGCCACGTGCTCAGCTGGCTCGACGAAGCGCAGGACGAAGCGGCCATCTTCACCTTCGACACGCACCTCGACGAGGTGACCCCGTTCACGACGAAGCTCCGGACATTGCCCGATTCGCTGTCGTCGCTGGTGCCCTTCGGCGCGACCTCGCTGCACGATGCGATCGCGGCGACGGCACGCCGAGTCGCGACGCGCGAAGGGCGCCGGCACGCGGTCGTGGTGTTGACCGACGGCAGCGACAATGCCAGCCGGCTCACGCCGTCAGAGGTATCAGGGATCGCGAGCGAGATCGACGTCCCCGTGTACATCTTCGGCATCGTGCCCGGCATCGACAATCCGACGTCGGCGGAAGCGACATCGTCAGCCGAGCGGTCCGCGCTCGGCGGCGACCTGTCGGATCTGGCGACCTGGACGGGCGGCCACGTGTTCGTCTCGAGCACGCCGGGGCAGCGCAGCATGGCGGCCCGGCAGATCATCGACGAGCTGCGGCATCAATACCTGATCGCGTTTGAATCGAGCGGCACGCCGGGCTGGCATCCGCTTGTGGTCCGCGCGCGTGACAAGGACCTGACCGTACGAGCCCGGAGCGGGTACATCGCGGGGCAATCTCGCCCGAATACGCAGTAGGAGGATCGATCATGTTGCGAAAACTGTTGTTTGCCCTCCCCATCGCCGCAATGGCGCTGGGCGGGTCTACGGCCTGCGCCACCAAAAAATTCGTCCGAACGAGCGTCGGCGAAGTGAATGACAAGGTGGATTCGCAGGGGCGCTCCATCGAGGAGACGCAAGAGCGCACGCGGAAGAACGAGGGACGGATTTCGGAAGTCGATCAGAAGGCTCAGGCGGCGGCGCAGTCGGCGCAGCAGGCCAACAGCGCGGCTTCGGCGGCCAACGACGCGGCCTCGGCCGTCAACGGCAAGGTCGACACGATGGACAAGGCGTCCAGGCGCCTGGTCTATGAGGTCGTGCTGAGCGAGGACGGCGGCAACTTCAAGTTCGGCAAGACGACGCTGCCCGACGAAGCGAAGCAGAAGATCGACGAGATGGTCGCGCAGTTGAAGCAGGATCCGAAGAACGTCTTCATCGAGATCGAAGGCCACACGGATAACGTCGGCCCGAAGGCGACGAACGAGAAGCTCGGTCTCGAGCGCGCAGAAGCCGTCCAGCGCTACCTGTACGAGCAGTATCA
The DNA here is from genome assembly GCA_036268855.1 of Vicinamibacterales bacterium. Lineage (GTDB taxonomy): Bacteria > Acidobacteriota > Vicinamibacteria > Vicinamibacterales > CAVVIG01 > DATATJ01. The sequence goes on along the minus strand of DATATJ010000037.1, from coordinate 10,390 downwards.
GATTCCGCTGCACAAGATGAACGTCATCAGCTACGGTGAAGACAAGCCGGTCGCGCCGAACAAGACGAAGGAAGGCCGCGCCCAGAATCGCCGTGTCGTGATCAAGGTCCTCGCGTAAGAGCAGGCCCCGCGCGAGAAAGTCAGGAGGTCGAGGCCGTCGCCGTTCGGGCGCGGCCCACGCCTCCTGATTTTCGATTCGGCCGCCCCACGCGCGCACCTGCCGATTCCCGCCTCCCACCGCGGCGCGCTGCCCGCCCCCTCTCTGGCCCTGCTGCCCAATCTGATACTCTGTTGCGCCATGGCGATCCGCACCGAACTGAATCTGCGTCTGCCGAACAGCCCGGGCGCGCTTGCCGGCGTCTGCCGGCTGCTCTCGGACGAACGCGTGAACATTCTGGCGATGACGCTCGAATCGGGCGGACAGCTTCGCCTGGTGGTGGACAACCACGTGCACGGCGGCGCCGTGCTTCGTGAACATCATCACCAGGTCTCCGAGCGTGACGTCATGGTTCTGCTGGTGCCCAACAGCCCCGGCGCCCTGGCCTCGACACTGCGGCTCGTCAGCGACGCGAACATCAACGTGGAATATGCCTACGGAGGAGCCGCGGAAGGCAGCGCGTCTGCGACCGTGGTGGTTGGCGTGGACGAGGCGGAACGCGCGGCGGCCGCAGCGGGCGTGTGAGGATCGGTGTCAGGCGCCTCTTCATCGCGAAGTCACGCTCCTCATCACGAAGGGCACGGAGCGCACCAACAATGTGTCGTACCGAATCGCTTCGTGATTTTCGTGTTCTCCGTGACTTCGTGAGAGAAAACACGCGATGAGGCTATATGTCGAGCCGATGGACGCGGTGCTCGTTGACGTTGCCGGCGACGGCCGTGTGAAGCTCGAAGACGAGGAGTGGTCGCGGCCGACGCTGCAGGAGCAGCGCGCGATCATCTACGCTGCGCGCGAGGAGATTGCCGCGCTGACCGAGCTGCTCGAGATTCTCGACGCGCCCAGCCGCTAGCCGTTCTGCGGCTTGCCGCGCATCACGTTGGCCCACCCGCCGGCAACGAGCGCGCTGACGTTGGTGATCGCCGCCGGCCACTCCCAGGCGTTCTGATACGCCATATAGCGCGGCATCCACACCGGATCGAATTTCGCCTTGTAGAACCGCAGCCCCTGGAAGTTGTACCAGTTCTCGCCGTGCTGGAAGAGCAGGTTGGCGAGCCGCTCGCGCGCGTGCGCGCCTTGAAAGCGGCCGACGCTGGCCAGCGGCGCCATGCCGAGGTTGAACCGCTCGAAGCCGAGCTCCTTGCCGTAGAAGAGCAGCGACGCGAACAGGAAGTCCATCGCGTGTGGTCCCTCGCTGCGGTACCGCATCAGGTCGATCGAGAGCTCCTGGCGTCGCGGTCCGCGCAGCAGATTCGCGAAGGCGACGACGCGCCCGTGCCGCTCGACGATGGCGCAGGGAAAGCGCCGGACGTAGGCCTCGTCGAAGAAGCCGATCGAAAACTGCCGCTCGCGTGTGCCCTTCGCTTCGAGCCAGTCGTCCGAGATGGCGCGGAGCTCCGGCATCACAGCTTCGATCTCGAACGGCGCGAGGACGCGGAACTGCAGGCCGTCGCGCTCGCCGCGCCGCAGAATCTGTCGATAGAGCTTGCCCTGGGGACCGTCCGACGACACCTGGCGGAGCGGTACGTGCGCCTCCTCGCCCAGCTTGAAGAAGGCGTAGCCGCGGTCGTGCAGCGGGGGGATCCACTCCAGCGAAATCTGATAGAAGAGCGGCCGCCGATCGATCTCGGCGGCGAAGGCGAAGAGCGCGTTCAGGAAGTCGGCGCGGTCGTCGCCCGAGGCGACCGACGGATCCGCGAACACCACGAGGTAGGGGCCGATCGTGCGGTACAGGCAGAAGCCGCGGTCGCCGAAGCGGAAGACCGCTTTGTCGCCGTTGGCGACCATCATCGCCGACGTACCCTGGCCGATGGCCGCGTGCAGCTCCAGCGTCCGATCGATCTCGTCCTCGCGCAGCCGCGTGAAACCGACCGACACGCGCAGCAGCACGTACAGCGCGCCGGCGGTGACCGCGATCGCCAGCGTGCCGGCGGTGCGCAGGTAGCGGCCCCGCTCGAAGCGGTACCCGACGAACCTCACGCGCTCGAGCGACGCGGGCGTCAGCCGATAGGTGAATGCGCCGAATCCGAGGAAGAGAAAGAGCGCGAGCGCGGCGACCGCGAGATCGCGCGCTGTGAACCACGGGCCGCCGCTCGGGCGATCGAACAGCGGCGCCTGCGACCATGCCGCGACCGCAAGGCCCGTGAGAATCACCGCCTCTTCGTAGTCCAGCCCTTTCAGCACCGACGAGACCGCGGCCAGCAGCAGCACGCCGATCGTCGCGCCGAGGGCCGCGCGGTATCCCTTTGCCAGGCCGCGCGCCAGGACCAGCAGCAGCACGCCGGTGAGCGCCGCGGCCACATGGCTCACTTCGACGATCGGCAGCGGCACGATCTTCTCGAGCATGTCGAGCCGCGGGCTGAGGGCGCGCGTGGACGTGCTGAGGAGCATGAGGCCGCCGCCCGCCGCGACCAGCCCTGCGACCATTCGGCGCGCCAGCTCGACGCGGCGGGACGCCCGTCGAGTGGCCCACGACAGCAGCACGAGCGAGGCCGCCGCCCACGGCACGATGTAGTACACGAGCCGGTACGCGACGAGCGCGCCGGTGGTGACGCCGACGGCGAGCGGCAGGTGCGCGATCCAGAACGCATCGCTGCTGCCGAAGCCGCCCGGGATCAGGCTCGCCAGACCGATGGCCTGCCCGAAAAAAAATGATCGCGTGGACGCGACGGCGGAAATCGCCGCGCCCGTCGATCGCAGACACGCGACGAAGGCGAGGCTGGCGAGGAACCAGTCGAGCCAGCCGATGAATGCGGGACCAATCGCCGCTTGCGGCCGCGGATCGATGTCGTCGAACCGCTCGATCCGGAACGCGATCAGGCGCGCCGCGAAGACCAGCAGGTAGACGGTCACCGCGGCGATCGCCGCGATGAGCGTCGTATGGAGCAGTCCGCCGCTTGCCGGCGTCACGAGCGCGGCGACCGTCCATCCGCCCAGGCCGGACGCAAAGGCGATCGAGATCGACAGCACGCCGGTCTCGAGGTCGGATCGATGCTCGACCGACCGCTTGTACAGCCAGAACCGAATCGCCGGTCCGGCGAAGGGGCCCAAGGTGAGGAAATTGCTCCACGCGAAGGCAACGGCGCCGTACTGCCAGCGCTCGCGCGGCCGCGCGCGCGTGTGGCGGAACGCCATCAGGTCGTACAGGCCCATCACGCCGATGTTCAGCACGGTCAGCACCGCGGCCGCAATGAGCCACGGCGCCTGCATCCCGTGCAGGACCATGACGACGTCGCGGGGATGAACCTGGCGCACCGCCTGCCACGTCAGCGCGCCGACGACGGCGACGATCGCCACCGGCAGGAACCGCGATGCGTGGCCGACGATCCACACCATGCCCGTCTTCACGGGCGAGGACGTGTCCTGCCGGCTCGGCCCGTGCTCGGTCATGGGCGCCGCTCGGCGATGACCGCTCGAACGAAATCGAGCACCGTCTCCGCGACCGTCCCGTAGTCGCTGTTGAAATGATGGGATCCCGGCAGGCGGACGCTCTTCATGCCCGGCGCGCCGGCGAGCGCGGCGCACGGCGTGTCGGTCTCGTCCACGCCCGCCAGGCAGAGCGCCGGCAGGCCGATGTCGCGCACCGCGGGTGCGACACGCGTCGCCGGATTTTCCTCCGGCGTGCGCACCCAGTCGAGCGGGTCGATCTCGAAGCTCGCGCTGAGGCCTGGCGCGATGAGCACGAGCCCTTTCAGCAGGCGGCGATCCGACGCCGTCCACTCCTTCAGCGCCACCGGCACCACCTCGGCGCCGAACGAAAAGCCGCCGGCGACAACCGGCTTGCCGCTGCGCACGAGCATGGCCGCCACGCGGCGGATGTCGGCGGCCACCTGCGCGGGCGGCTTCGCCTGCCAGAAATAGCGCAGCGAGCTGACGCCGACCACGCCGATTCCGTGCGCCGCCAGGTACTCGGCGACCGCCTCGTCGAGCGAGGCCCATCCGCCGTCGCCTGAGAAAAATACGACCAGCCCGGACAGCTGCGCCGGCCACCGGAACTCGAGCGGCAGTTGCAGCTGCTGCAGGTCTGTTTCGAGCTCACGCGTGGTGGCGGTCAGCGGCACGGCGGCCGGCGGCGCCGCCACCTTCTCGGCCCAGAGATCTTCTAGCGCCGTCTCGAACGACGTGCCGTCCAGCGCGTGCGTCTTCGGCATGCCTGCCGTGAAGCGCCGCGCGGCGTCGGCGGGGCACGCCGCATTCGCCACCCCCAGCAGGACGTACCAGTCCTTGGGGAGCGTCCTGGTCGGTGGCAGTTGATTGACGTGCTTCTTGTCGTCGTACTCGGGCGACCAGGTGTCGCCCGAACAGATTTCCCGGCGCATCGGGAGGTTCGGGCAGAACCCGAGGCTGACGCCACCGGCAAACGTGACCGCCGGCGCCGCCGCCAGCGCGGCGTACACCACGGTGGCGCCCGCGCCGTAGCCGACGAGGGCGGGCGGGTGATATTGCGGCAGGTTCAGCGCCTTTTGCGCCGCGTGCGAGATCAGCTCCAGGTCGGAGGCGGTGTACCAGCAGCCGCCTTCGCGGGCAGCGGACAGCTTGAGCGCCGGGTACGAAATGCCGATCACGACGGCCTGCGCCGCCACGCGCCGCGCCATCTCGGCCATCGCCCTGTTCCATCCGGCGTCGCCGCTGATGAAGAGGACGACGTGCGGCGTCGGCGTATGTGGAACGTACGCCATGCCGGCGCCGACCTGCGGCAGCTGGATCCGCCGTTCGTCCCATGCGCGGGCCGGCGGGGCGGACCGGGGCGCCGGCTGCGGCGCCGCGTACGCCGGCGCGGCGATGCCGGCGACCGTCAGCGTACAGAAGAGCAGGGTCCAGGCGCGAGATCGCATCGCGAGACGAATGTAACACCGTCGCGCGCCGTGTCCGCTGTTTCCTCTATCGCGGAGCGGTTCGGACGCGAACATGAGTTCAGTACAGCGGACGCCACGTGTAGAACAGCGCCGCGTTGAATGCCTGCAACGCCGCGAACGTGGCGATCCAGCCGGAGCGATGCCGGTCGGGCACGGCGGCCCCCAGCCAGAGAAACGCCGGAAACAGCACCGACGAGAATCGTCCCGCCGACATCAGACCGCCGTCGGCCAGCGGCGGCAGGATGTTGATCAGGATGAACACGGAGTAGGCGATGCCGAAACGGCGCGTCACCGGCCAGACCGATGCCAGCACCAGCCCTACTCCGAGGGCGTTCAGAAAATCGTAGGGCTGGTAGGTGATGTACCCGATGACGCCGACGCGCGCGATCATGTCGTACCGGTCGGTGACCAGTGTGGTGAGTCCTTCGTAGTGGCGTCCCCACGCGGCATGTCCCTCGGCCCAGGCGAGCGGATTCCCAGTGAGATGCGCGATGAACAATGAGTAGAGCACGACGCCGGCAAAGGGCATCGCCGCGGCGGCCAGCGCCGCGGGCGTGATCGGCGCGCGCCGCCTGTCACCCGACGCCGTCGTGCGTCGTTCGATCATCAGCAGCGCCAGCGACGCGCAGATGAAGAACCCGTTCGGGCGCGTCAGACCGACGATGAGACCCCAGAGCCCCGCCCGCACGAACTGCCGTTTCCTGAAGTGGTAGAACGTGCCGATCGCACCGGCCAGATAGAGCGACTCGGTGTAGATCGCCCCGTAGAAGAGCGCGAACGGAAATGCCGCGAGCAGCCAGAGCACCGCGGTTGCCTGGTCGTCCGACATGCTCTCGCGCGCCAGACGGTACAGGTAACCCAGGGCCACGCCGAACAGGACCACAGCGGCGCCCGTGCCGGCGATCACGAACGACGCCATGGAGTTGCCGCCGATGAGCCCGAGCACGCGCACGAGCATCGGGAACGCGGGAAAAAAGACGATGTTCTGCTGCAGATTGGGGCCGGCGTCGGCGGCCACGCTGTAGCCGTCGCGGGCGATTTGCAGATACCAGCCGGTATCCCAGCGCAGCGGCAGGTTCATCAGCTCGCTGGCGAAATCGCGGAACGGCGTGGAATCCGGCCGATAGCCGATGGTCAGGACCGCGAGATACCCCGCCAGCAGGATCACCAGCCGCGTGACAATCACCACTGCCGCTGCCGTGCGCAGCGGCCTCGATCGGATCGCCGACATGAAGTCGGCGGACAGGTGCTGGTGGATGGGATCGCGGCGCATGGCCGCGTGGCGCGCCGCGACGACGATGGCCGCCCACAGCACCAGCCGCAGCGGCGAGCTCAGGCTGAACGACGTGCTCCCGATGTGCGTGCGAAAGCCGCCGGTCAACGCGATTGTGCCCGCCACGATGAGCAGCAGCAGCGCGATGTAATCGGCTGCCTGCGCCCACGCGGCGAGAACAGCCGGTTCGCTTGTCGATCCAGGGCGATCGCCGGGCATCGTCACGCAATGAAGTGTATCGCGCTCGCGATCTCGGCCGGCCGCTCGCCTAGGCGGCCGTTCCGACCGCCTGCGGATTCTTCAACACACCCTCGATCGCGCCGGAGAACGTGTCGATCTCGTCGAGCGTTGTGTACACGTTCGGCGTGATGCGCAGCCCTTGGTACTCCGCGTGTTTGATCGGGGCGACGATGATGCGGTACTTCGCCCACAGATGGTCGTAGACCTTCGCCGGATCGATGTTCGCGAGACTGATATTCGCGAGGCCCCACGACTGCGTCGGATCGAAGCTGGTGAGAATCTTCACGCCCGGCTGCTTTTCGAGGCGACGCGCCCAGCGATTCTTCAGGTACTGCAGGCGAAGGGACTTCCGCTCGATGCCGATGGCCTGATGAAAGGCGAGCGCCTCGGCGATCGCGTTGTGGTTCGCGGCCGGGTGCGTGCCGACCTCCTCGAACTTGCGGATGTCCTTGCTCTTCGCGACGCCGGCCGGTGTGAGCGGCCAGAGCTTCTCGATGTGCTCGCGCCGGACGTACAGGAATCCCGTTCCGACCGGCGCCAGCAGCCACTTGTGGAGCGACGTGCTGTAGTAGTCGCACTCGAGGTCGCGCACCTTGAAGGGGAAGTGCGCGAAGGCGTGGGCGCCGTCCACGATCGTCTGGATGCCGCGGGCGCGCGCCATCCGAGCGAGATCGCGGACCGGAAAAATCTGACCCGTCAGGTTGGTGATGTGACAGAAGTGGAGCACTTTTGTCTTCGGCGTGATGGCGCGCTCGAGCCGCGCCGCCAGCTCGCCGAGGTTCTCGCTCGGCACCGGGAACGAGATCTTGTTGACGACGATGCCGTCGCGGCGCGCCCGCTGATCCCAAGTGTCCAGCATCCGGCCGTAGTCCTGGTTGGTCGTCACGACCTCGTCGCCCGCTTCGAGGTCGAGGCCGAGCTGACAGATCTGCAGGCCTTCGCTGGCGTTGCGGGTGATGGCCAGCTCTTCGGCGTCGCAGCCGGCCTCGGCGGCCAGGGTGCGGCGCACCGACTCGATGTTGGGCTCGAGCAGGTTCCACATGTAATAAATGGGCGCCTGATTCGAGATGTCCAGGTACCGCTTCAGCGCCTCGTGCACGACCCGGGGACTCGGGCAGGTATACCCGTTGTTCAGGTTGATGATGGTGCGATCCAGCGTGAAGGCCTGCTGAATCTCGCGCCAGTACCCCTCGTCGGCTGCGAGGTCGGCGGCGGATCGGTCGGCGACGGCCGCCGCCGCCGCGCTGACGCGGGGGAACGCATCCGCCCTGAGGGTTGCCCACGCCGAAACCGCTCCTGTGCTCTGCAGAAACGCGCGTCTCGTAAACGTGTCCATAACCGCCTCCGATCGGGCGGAAGTATACGCCCTTGTAAGCGTCCTCCCCTTTTGACTATCCTTCAGCGATTCGATCGCTAAACCCCGAATCCCTAATCACGATTCGATGGGGGCTTCAGATATGGCTCCAACAGACGATCTCCCCGAAAAAGAGCGCTTCAGCGTCAGTCGCCGCGACTTCCTGAAGACGGCCGGCGTCGGCAGTCTCGCGACGGCGGTCACGGCCGCCGGCGTGGCCGAAGCCGAGGCCCAGACCGGGCCCGGCGTCATCGGTCCGGGCGAGGTTCCGGTGTCGCTGATGGTGAACGGCAAGCGCCTCGATCTGCGGATCGAGCCGCGCGTCACCCTGCTCGACGCGCTGCGTAATCGCGCCGACCTCACCGGCAACAAGCGCGTGTGCGACCGCGGCGCCTGCGGTGCGTGCACGATGATCGTCGACGGGCGCACCTTGTATTCGTGCTCGACGCTGGCGATCGACGTGCAGGGCAAGCAGATTCGCAGTGTGGACGGCTTGGCCAGCGCGACGGCGCTGCACCCGGTGCAGCAGGCGTTCTACCAGCACGACAGCCTGATGTGCGGCTTCTGCACGCCCGGGTTCGTCGTCGCCACCGTGGCACTGCTGGAAAAGTATCCGAGTCCGACGCCCGAGCAGGCGCGCCGCGAACTCGACGGCAACATCTGCCGGTGCGGGACGTTCATCCGCATCATGGAAGCCGCGATGACGACGAAGGGGGTGGTCCGTGGCTGAGTTCCAGGGTCGCGGTGGACAGGCGCCGCCGAATCCCGAGCTCGCGGAGCTCGTGAAGCAATATCCATGGCCCGAAAAGCCGTCGCTGCTCAGCACGAAGATAAATCGGCTGGACGGTCCTGAGAAAGTCGCGGGCAAGGCGAAGTACACCTACGACATCAACCGCCCCGGGATGATCTACGGCAAGATCGTCCGCTCGCCATACCCGCACGCGCGGGTCGTGTCGGTGGACACGTCTGCCGCCGAGAAGGCGCCCGGCTTCAAGACCGCGCTCGTGCAGAAAGAACCGGGTGCGCAGGTGATGTATCAGGGCGATCCGGTGGCGGCGGTCGCGGCCGACACCGAAGAGCACGCGCTCGACGCGGCGCGCCTCGTGCGGGTCCGCTACGAACAGCTGCCGCATTTCGCGAACGTCGACCAGGCGATGGCCCCCGACGCGCCGGTCGTCTTCACCGGCGGCAACACCAAACAGGGCGCCACCGAAGAGAACGGCAGCCTCGACGATGGGTTCAAGCAGGCGGCGCACGTGGTCGAGGCGACGTACGCGACACACGTGATCACGCACGTGTGCCTCGAGACGCACGGCGCGGTCTGCGAGTGGGACGGCGACAAGCTGACCGCGTGGGTGTCCACGCAGGCGGTGCACGGCACGAAGGACGGCTTCGTGCGCGGGCTCGGGATTCCGGCCTCGAACGTGCGGGTGATCACGCAGTACATGGGCGGCGGATTCGGCAGCAAGTTCGGCCCCGACGCGCAAGGGCTGATCTGCGCGAAGCTCGCCCAGCAGGCGAAGCTGCCGGTCAAGTTGATGCTCGATCGCAAGGAAGAACATCTGGACACCGGCAATCGCCCGTCGGCGTTCGCACACATCCGCGCGGGCGTCTCGAACGACGGCAAGCTCGTGGCTTTCGACGGCAACAGTTGGGGTACGGGCGGCGCCGGCGCCACCTCGGGCTTCCCGCTGCCGTACATCTACGAATTCCCGAACCGCCGCCGGACGCACAAGGATGTCTACATCAACGCCGGTCAGCAGCGTGCGATGCGCGCCCCGGGGCATCCGCAGGGCTGCTTCCTGACCGAGATTCTGATGGACGAGCTCGCCGACCGGGTGAAGATGGATCCGGTCGAGTTCCGCATCAAGAACCTGCCGGCGGCGGCGCCGAACGCCGCCTGGGGCGAGTACTTCGCGATCGGCGCGAAGGAGTTCGGCTGGGACAAGCGCCACCCGACGGGCGACTCGACGCCTGGCCCGATCAAGACCGGCTACGGCACGTCGGCGCACCGCTGGGGCGGCGGCGGGCGCGGCACGAAAGCCCAGTGCGACATCGCGAGTGACGGCAGCGTCGTGATGAAGTGCGGCACCCAGGATCTCGGCACCGGCACGCGGACGCTCGTGGCGATCGTCACGGCGGAAACGCTCGGTCTGCCGGTGAGCGCCGTGCACCCGGAAATCGGCGACACCATCTATCCGGTCAGCGGCGGATCTGGCGGCAGCACGACGGCCGCGTCCGTGTCACCGGCGCTGCGACTCACGGCGGGCAAGGCACTGAATGCGCTCGCCGCGAAAGTCGCGCCCCATCTCGGGGTCGAGGCCGCCACGCTCACGGCGTCCAACGGCCGTGTGCACGTGATCGGCAACCCGTCGAAGGGCATGGCGTGGAAAGACGCGTGCAAGCTGATCGGCACCGAGCCGATTTCGGTCGATGCGGAATGGGCCGACGGCCTCTCCTCGACCGGCACGAGCGGCGTGCAGTTCACGGAGGTGACGGTCGACATCGAGACC
>DATATJ010000036.1:0-2083 GCA_036268855.1 Vicinamibacterales bacterium | reverse complement strand
GCCGAACGCGTGTCAATGGAACACGTTGCGGTCCACTGGCGTGTTGCCGCTGGCGGGCGAGGCGCCTTGACTCGCGCAACGGGCCACGGTACGCTGGCGCGACTTCGACACAGGAGTGACATGGCGGCTACACACGGATCGATCTTCGGAGCCATGCTCCAGGAGTTCGACGGCGCGGCGCGCATTCTCAACCTCGAGCCGGGTATCTGGAAGATCCTCACGAGTCCCAAGCGTCAGATCACCGTGTCGTGTCCGATCCAGATGGACAACGGCGAGATCGAAGTCTTCACCGGCTACCGCGTCCAGTACAACATCACGCTGGGTCCGGCCAAGGGCGGCATCCGTTATCACCCGGGCGTTTCGCTCGACGAAGTCACGGCGCTCGCAGCCTGGATGACGTGGAAGTGCGCCGTCGCGCACATCCCGTTCGGCGGCGGCAAAGGGGGCGTCATCTGCGACCCCAGCCGGATGTCGCGGCGCGAGATCGAAGCGCTGACCCGCCGGTACATCGCGGAGATCGTGGACGCGATCGGCCCCGAAAAGGACGTGCCTGCGCCCGACGTGAACACCGACGCGCAGGTGATGGCATGGGTGATGGACACCTACTCCATGCACGTCGGGCACACGACGACTTCCGTGGTCACCGGCAAGCCGCTGGAGCTCGGTGGATCGCTGGGCCGGCGTGAGGCCACCGGACGAGGCGTGATGATCGTCACGCGCGAGTCGGCCAGGCACGTCGGCATCGAGCTCAAAGGCGCGACCGTGGCGCTCCAGGGCTTCGGCAACGTCGGATCGATCTCCGCCGAGCTCCTCGCCGAAGCGGGCGCGAAGATCGTCGCGGTCGTCGATTGGAAAGGTGGCGTGCACAACGCCAAGGGACTCGACCTGCCGAAGCTCCTCGATCATGTCGCCAAACACAAAACCGTCGAAGGCTTCACCGGCGGCGACCGGCTCGCCAGCGAAGAGCTCTTCAAGCTCGACGTGGACGTCCTTATTCCGGCCGCGCTCGAAAATCAGATCACGATGGACAACGCGCCAGGCATCCGCGCGAAGATCGTCATCGAAGGCGCCAACGGTCCGACGACGCCGGACGCAAACAAGCATCTCCACGATCGCGGCATCTTCATCGTCCCGGACATCCTCGCCAACAGCGCCGGCGTCACGGCGTCGTATTTCGAGTGGGTGCAGGATCGCTACGGCTACTTCTGGACCGAGAAGGAAGTGAACGAACGGCTCGAGGCGAAGATGTGCGAGGCGTTCAACGCCGTGCTGCAGACATCGCTGAAATACAAAGTCGACATGCGAACCGCCGCCTACATCGTCGCCATCGGCCGCGTCGCCACCGTCACGCGCATGCGAGGGATGTACGCTTAGCGACCTTTCTCAACTCGTCACGCGAAAGCCGATCTGATCCTTGGCCTGGCCGGCTGGGCTGCTGGCGGTCAGCTGGATCAGATACTCGCCGGCGGCCAGGCCCGCGAGCGGCACGTGGATCTCGCTGTTGCCGCCGGGCTGCGACGGCGCGGTGACGGTGAGCGTCCGCATCGCCTGACCCATGCGACTCATCAGCGTCGCCGACAGCGTCGGCGCCCCGTCGGGCGCATAGGCCGGAACGCGAATCACCAGGTGCTCGGTGCGGCTGAACTCGCGTGACGCCACCGGCGCAGCGTCGGGGTCGGCCTCCAGCGATCGCTGCTCCCGCGCGGTTCTCGCGCGCAGCACCTCAGGCGTACCGAGCACGACGGGATCGCGCTCATCGCGCAGGTCGCGGACGAAGATCGACCGCACATCCGAGTCGATCTGCTGCAGGCTCGTGTCCTCGATGGCCATCCGGAGCCGCAGGCGTCCCGGTGTCACATCGAACACCGCCCGCGCGGGGACGCCTTCGCCCGTCTCGAACGTGCCGGGCCCCGCCGGAATCACCGGGCCCTCGAACACCGGCTTGCCGTCGGGGCCAAGAGCCGTCAACGTCAGGCGCGCCGCCAGGTGACGCACCCGTTCGCCCGGCACGCGCGCCGCGGGCTCCCAGACGAAGGTCACCCGCGTCTTGCCGTTGTCGCCGCGCGCCAAACCGAACCATGGG
>DATATJ010000035.1:0-2392 GCA_036268855.1 Vicinamibacterales bacterium | reverse complement strand
CCGCTGAGCGAATACGTCTCGGCGTCGAGCACCGAGCTACCCAGCACGCCTCCAACGCTGCCGTTATACAGAGACCGGCCGCCGCGGCGGTTGTTGCCGAACGCGGCGAGCTGGGCGAAGGGCGACGCGGCGCCGTTGTTGACGCTGCCGTTGACGAGCAGTCCCTCGGCGGCGCCGAACGGGGAGTCGGCGGCGGGCGGCGGCGGCCCGGCAGGCGCCGCAGGCGGGCTCGCGGCAGCGGCGGCGGCCGCCGATGCCCCGTTGGAGCTGACGCCGGCGCGTTGAAATCCACGCGGCGGGGATGCCGGCGCGCCGGAAGGCGCGGCGGCCTTCGAGCCGGCTGCCGGGGATTCGGACGGCGGTGTCGACGAGGGGGGACTGGCCGAGGCCTGGGCAATGTCGGCGAACGGCCGCAGTGTCAACTGCCACATCGCCGGCGGCGAGTCGGGGGCGACGGTCACGTCCTGCGTCACGGTGACGAACCCGACCATTTCGATCCGCAGGGTCCAGACGCCGTCGGCGAGGTCGCCGAACGTGTAGACGCCGTTTTCATCGGTGCTGGCGACGACCTGCGTGTCGCCTTGCGACGCGGTGACCGTGGCGCCGGGCACCGGCACCGTGCCGATGGTGACCTGGCCGGCATGCTGCGACGCCGTGCGTCCCGCCTGCGACGCAATCATCAGCACGAACGCGATGATCGACAGCGTGTGCAGCGCGCCGTTCCGCTGCTGCACGCCGCTTGCATTCCGGAAATTCACTCGTGCACCGCCTCGGGGCCATTCGCTCCGAGAACCGAACTCCGCAGGCCGGAAAAACGTCCCGCGGCGGCTTGTCGGCGGAATGCGTGGGGCCCCAGCTCCGCGGCCCGATCGAGCGCTTCGTCACCCCACGCGGATCTCGGCGCCTCCGGAACGTTTGTCCGGCTATCGCGCGCGCGGCCTGCTTCGACGGTTCTCGTCGCGAACGGCCCCGAGCCGATGGCGCGTGGGAATTTCCCTGATGGCATCATGCCTAGCAGGATGCTGAAATTCGAAGGTTCATGACGACTTCCGTGCTCGATTCAAAGTCCGGCTCGTGTCGTCGATCAACCGTCGCGGTGATGACCGGTGCGCTCGGGTCATGCGCTGGTCTCCAGCGTGCGCATGCGCACCAGGTTGTACGCCGCCGCGGCGAAGAGAAACTGCCAATTCACGCGGGCACCCCCGCGATGCCGGAGCTTGCGGAGTCCACCGACGGTCTTCATCCATCCGAAGACTTCTTCGATCCGTTTGCGAACGCATTGGCTGATGTCGTAGCCAGTGTGCCGCGTGGTCCGTCGATCCAGGGTGCGACTCTTCTTCTTGAGCGCGACGTGCGGCGTGGCCTCGAGGTGTCGCAGCGTATCGACAAAGCCGCGCGTGTCATAGCCCTTGTCGCCGCCGATGGTGACGCGCCGGCGCGGCAGGCTCGCGATCAGGCTCGTCGCGGCGTCCCGTTCGCCGGTGCCGGTCGCCGGTACGACGCAGGCGTCGACCACCAGTCCGTGGCGGTTCTCCATCAGGACTTCGCCGAGATACGCCAGCTTGGCCTCGTGTCCCTTCGCCTTCTTGAACAAGCGGCTGTCCGGATCGGTCGTCGACTGATGCGTCTGATTCGAGCGCCGTTCCCCATGGAAATTGATCGTCGGATTGCCGGGATCGTCCGGCGGGTCACGGGGCTGGTCCTTCCGTTTGAAACTCTTCTGACCAGCCCACGCTTCCAGCAACGTGCCGTCGACAGTGAAATGCTCGGCGGACAGCAGGCGACGACCGCGCGCTTGCTCGACAACATCCTCAAAGAAGCCTCGAGCGATGTCGCCCTCCAGCAATCGGTCGCGGTTCTTGGTGAAGGTGGTCGGCGCCCACACTGCGTCGTCCATCGCCAGACCCACAAACCACCGAAACAGCAGGTTGTATTCCAGTTGCTCCATCAGCATCCGCTCGCTACGCACGGAATACAGCACTTGGAGCAGGAGTGCCCGCAACAGATGCTCGGGCGGAATCGAGGGGCGCCCGGTCGTCGCATAGATCGCGTCGAACCGTGGCGACAGGCGGCGCAGGGCTTCATCGGTCATGACGCGGATCGTCCGCAGCGGATGATCGGCCGGCACGCGCTGCTCCGGCGACAGATAGCTAAACAGGTGGCCGCTCTGCTCGTCGTCTCCGCGCACGCGCACGCTCCTTTGAAGAGTGTCGCGTGGATCGTAGTACGGGCGAATCGACTTGTCGATCCCGTCATGACCGGTTTTTCAGCATCCTGCTAGGACGGCGATGACATCGCGACGGCCGGGCTCTGCTGCGTCGGCGTCGGCGCCAGGCGCGCCAGCTTGACCCACGCCCTCAGCACTTCTGCGACGCTCCATGCCTGGGCGACG
>DATATJ010000034.1:0-6005 GCA_036268855.1 Vicinamibacterales bacterium | reverse complement strand
AGGCCTCCCCGGCATCGAGGATTTGACGAGCGATCTCGAGGTGTCGAGCCCGCAGGTGGACGTCCAGATCGATCGCGACAAGGCCGCCGCGCTCGGCGTCACCGCGAGCCAGATCGAGAACGCGTTCTACGATGCGTACGGGCCGCGCTGGGTCTCGACCATCTACGCCCCGGTGAACGAATACAAGGTGCTGCTCGAGCTCGCGCCGCAGTTCCAGGCCGACCCCGCCGCGCTCTCCCTCCTCTACTTCAAGGCCACGCCGAACCAGGCCGCGATGCCGCCGCCCGGCAGCGTCGCCACCGGTAACACGCCTGGCACCACGGCCGCAACGGCGGCTACGCAAACGCAGTCGTCAGGCACGGTCGTGCCGCTCGACACGCTCGCTCACACCACGCAGGTGATCGGCCCGCAGACGGTGAGCCACAAAGGACAGCTCGCGGCCGTCACGATCTCGTTCGGCCTGAAGCCTGGGTCGGCGCTCGGCACCGTGCTGTCCCACGTCCGCGAAATCGCCGATCAGAACCTGCCCGAGGGCGTCAGCGGAGAGTTCCAGGGCGCCGCGAAGGCGTTCCAGAGCTCGCTGTCGAACCTCGCGGTGCTGCTCGTCATCGCGATCATGGTCGTCTACATCGTGCTCGGCATCCTCTACGAGAGCTACATCCACCCGCTCACGATTCTGTCGGGCCTGCCATCGGCTGCGTTCGGCGCGCTGGTCACGCTGATCCTGTTCCGGATGGACCTGAATATCTACGCGTTCGTCGGCATGATCATGCTGATCGGCATCGTCGAGAAGAACGCGATCATGCAGATCGACTTCGCGCTCGAGGCCGAACGCGGCGGGATGACGCCGGACCAGGCGATCTACCAGGGCTGCCTGATCCGGTTCCGCCCGATCATGATGACGACGATGGCGGCGCTGCTCGGCGCCGTGCCGATCGCGGTCGGCTACGGCGCCGGCGGCGAAGCGCGCCAGCCGCTCGGTCTTGTCGTGGTCGGAGGATTGCTGTTCTCGCAGCTCGTCACGCTCTACCTGACGCCCGTCGTCTACACGTACATGGCGCAGGTGCAGCGCTGGCTGAAGACTCGCCACACGGTGGGCGTGGCGCAACCGGCGGTGTCTAGATAATCTCTTCTTCGTCGCCCCACGGGTTCGGCTGCGGCCCCGGGGTGATGCCGGCGATATCGGGATCTTCGTCGCCCGGCTGTCGCGGCGTGTTGGCGCGATTCACTTTCGCGTGGGCACGCCGCTCTTCCTTCATCTTCCGTTTTTCCTGACGGGCGCGTTCCTTCGCCCGCTTTTCAAGTGTGGGTTTGGTGCGACTTGCCATCCAGCCTCCTGTGAACTCCGGTGCGCCTTTCAGCGTACTTCAAAACGGGTCCGCCAGCCCATCGTTCGAATAGCTCCAGACGGGCACACCTCGTGCAGTAGCGGCAGGGGTGAGGGCGACTGATATTGTTCAGGCGGCGGTCGTTCTAGTCATCGCCGCGACGACCGCTTCCGCAATCGCGGCGCCGCCGCGACGCCCCGCGCCGGCGGCCCGCCGCGCACCCGTGCGACTCCCCTGCGGCAGTCTTCTCGGCTTCCAGGTACTGCTGGATCGCAACGGCTTCTCGCCGGGAGAGATCGACAGCAGAACGGGCGACAACTTCACGCGCGCCCTCGCGGCGCTGCAGGCCTCGCGCGAGATCGCAGAGACGGGCAAACCGGACTGCGACACGTGGCGCGAACTTGGCGGCGACTCGGAGAAGGTGCTGACGACGTACACCGTGAGCGAAGAGGACGCGAAGGGTCCATTCGTCAAGATCCCCGCGAAGATCGAACAGCAGATCGGCTTGCCGCGACTCGGCTATCGATCGCTGCTCGAGGAGCTCGCCGAGCGGTTTCACGTCGCCCCTGCGCTGCTTCAACAGCTGAATCACGGCGTGCGCCTCAGTGCCGGCCGCACAATCCGAGTGCCCGCCACGCGCCGCTTCGACGCCAGGGCGAAGCCCGCCTTCGATGCGCGCGCCGACGGCGTCACGATTCGAGTGTCGCGCGACGACTCGTCGCTGCGCGCGACGCTCGCCGACGGCACGCTGGTGTTCTTCGCGCCGGTGTCGAGCGGCAGCGAGCACGATCCGCTGCCCATTGGCGACTGGACGGTCACCTCGGTCAACTGGCGCCCCCCCTTCCACTACAACCCCGAGCTGTTCTGGGACGCGACGCCCGATCAAAATCGTGCGCTGATCAAGCCCGGTCCGAACAACCCGGTCGGCGTCGTCTGGATCGGCGTCAATATCGAACACTACGGCATGCACGGCACGCCCGAACCGGCGCTGGTCGGCCACGCGCAATCGCACGGCTGCGTGCGGCTGACGAACTGGGATGCCGCGCGTCTCGCGTCGCTGGTGAAGCCTGGGACGCCGGTTGTCTTCCAATGACCCGGCGCGGCCGATCGTCGGGCCGCATCGCGATGGCGCTGCTCGTGTGCTTTTGCAGCGGGGCGGTCGTCGGGTGGCACCTGCACGCTGGCGCGCCGGAGCCGGCCGAACGGCTGCCGCCGGCGGTCGATCGCCCGGCTCGTATAGCAGCCGACGTTTCCGGCGGCGAAGAGGGCGTCCGGGCGGACGCGACGAGCGCGGCCGCCGCGCCGCCGGATGCCGTCGCGGCGCTGCGCCAGCACGATTTGAGCGTGCCGGTCGAGGGCATCAAAGTGGACTCGATGCGCGGCGACTTCGCCGGGCGGCGTGATGCAGGTGGGCGGCCGCACGAGGCGGTGGACATGCTGGCGCCGCGCAACACGCCCGTGCACGCCGTAGAGAACGGCACGATTGCGAAGCTGTTCTTCAGCAAGGCCGGCGGCCACACTGTTTACCAGTTTGATCCGAGCCAGCGCTTCTGCTATTACTACGCCCACCTCGAGCGGTACGCACCCGATCTGCGCGAGGGCGCGCCGGTCGCTCGCGGCGACGTCATCGCGTTTGTCGGCACATCCGGCAATGCGCCGCCGAACACACCGCACCTGCATTTCGCGATCTTCGAGCTGACGCCGGAACATCACTGGTGGCAAGGCACGGCCATCGATCCGTACCTCGTTTTCCGTCAGTGACCGTCCTCGTGCGGCCGACCGCCGCCAGGGCGCGACGGCTCGCGTTCTTCCGTGCGCGATGTGCTTCAGGCCGCAGACGAGGCCGGCGAGCAGGTGTGGTCGCTGTACGCGGATGCCGCGCGCATCACGCCGGTCGGTGCGCGGCGGAATTGGCGAGCAGGCACACACCGGACCATGGCCTCGCCCCTTGCGCGCCCGTCGAGTCCGGCAGCAGCGCGACGAGCCGCAGGAAACCCGACAGGCGTTTGAGCCGGCCCGCGGTCTTCAGCAGCGAGCGGACTTCGATTGGCGTCCATCCGAGCGGCGCGAAAAACGGCGGCCCTTCGGCCGGCGCGAAGCGGTACGGCGCCCCGGCGTTGGCCACCATGCTGCCCATCCGCTTCTGCATCATCGTGAGCAGCCCGGGCGACGCGATGTCGAGGGCCCATCGCTCGAACGTCGGAACGCCGGCGAGATCGCGCGCGAGTGCCGACACCTCGGCGGCCTCCAGGTAGATCACGAGCCCTTCGGAGATGACGAGCGCGTGCGCGGCCGACCGGCCGAGGCGATCGAAAAATGCACGCCGCGCGTCCGCGCCCGAGAGGTCGAGGCGGACGCGCTCGAGCGCGCAGTGCGGCGCCGCGTCGGCGAGGATCGACTCCTTATAGTCGAGAATCTCGGGAAGATCGACTTCCACCCAGCGGAGCGCCGGCGGCAGCTCCATCCGGTACGGCCGCGTATCGAGCCCCGCCGCCAGATTGACGATGAGGTCGACGCCGCGGCGCACTTCGCCTTCGACGATCTGATCGACCAGGTATGTGCGGGCGATCATCGCCCATGCGGCCTCCTGCATGAACGGCGTCGCCGCGGCGATCTGCGCGCCGCGCTCGCCCGCCAGGGCGCGGGCGAATGGATCCCGGAAGACCGCGTCGCGCCGCTCGGTCTCCTGCGCGCGATAGACGGCGACCCAACGGGCCGTGTCCGAGATGTTGCGGATCAGCGGTTCCATGGCGAGCGCCATCTTAGCGCGCTCGCGGCGGCCCGGGGCCGATTCGTCAGGCGCCCGCGGTGAACGGCACCGACGCCATCGTCTTGTCCCAGCTGATGGCGAGGACGCCACCCGTGTCGGTCATGTCGAGAAATTCCCACGTCAGCTGTTCGCGCACGTTCGGCAGAATCGCAAGCTTCATCGGTACGCGAAGGACGTCGCGGTCCGGTGTGTACTCGTACGCACCCCAGAGCGCCGTCTTGTTGTTGGGATCGTAGGTAGCCTGCGCGGGCCACGACGACACGACGAGCGTCCAGTTGTTCTCCTTCAGGTCGATGAACAGGCTGTACTCACCGGGCGGCACCGCCTTGCCGGCGATGTGCAGCGGCACCTCCGTTTTGAGGCGGGTCGAGACATTCGCACCCGCACGCCAGATCGGCGCGCCGATCAAGGCGTCCTTGCCGTAGTTGACACCCGAGCCGAACACGTTGCGTCCGCGTTTGAGCGGCCGTCCGTAGGTGACCTCGATCCACTGGCCGTCGGTGTAGGCCTCGCCCCCGAGGGCGAACTGGCGCGCCGCCGGCTTGACCCAACGGCCGAGCACTTGAGCAGAGGCGGTGCCCACCGGGCTCATCGGCTTGCTGTTCTGCGCGGAAACCGTCGTCATCGCCGCAGCGATGGCGGCGCCAACCAGGACGACTGATCCAATGTTCATCACGCTGCTCCTTGTCCGGAACGCCGGCACACGACCGCCGCGGCAGGCGTCGGCTGTTACGAGAGACAGACGATCGATTACCGTCCGGAGTTCAGAGCGCGCAACGCCTGTTCGAATGCGGACACGTTCGTTTTCTGGGAATCGGGGACATGACGGAGCGCGGTTTCCCAGTTCTTGATCGCGCTGGCCCTGTCTCCGACGGCGGTAAAGCCGCGCGCAAGACCGAGGTATGTCCAGAACGGCTCATCGGGATGACGCCGCTGATTCAGTTTGAACACGTCCAGTGCCCGCTGCGACTTGCCCGATGCCAGCAGCGAGCTGCCATATGCGTTGAGGATGAGCGCAGGCGTGTCGGGCAGCTGCAGCGCCTGCTGCATGATAGGCTCGGCTTCGCGGTCGCGCCCCATCGCTTCGAGCACGGCGGCCTTCGTTCGCAGCGTCGAGAACTCGACGCTTCCGACCGTGGCTCCGCGGAACGGTTCGCGAATCGCCTTGTCGGCCCAGACCAGGGCTTCTTCCAGGTTGAGGCGATGATCGGCGCAGAACTGCGCCGCGGTCTGCCAGTTCTGGGAGTTGAACCCCGGCCATCCCTGAAGCTCCTCTCGCATTCGATCGACGTACAGCTCGTTCACATTCGGCACGGCGATCTCGAACGGGACGCGCCTGTTTTCCCACTGCAGGTACGCGACGGCGGAGTCGCCGCGCCGTGCGTCGAAGCCATAGGTGAGAAATTCCGTGAACGGCGCCTGCTGATCCTGCACCGGGACGCGCAGAGCGTCGTGGCGCGGATCGTACTGATAGCTGCCCCACCCGGTGGCATGCGTGGAAAAGATCCACGTCCACGGACCGGCCTCCGCCAGTTCCAGGAACAAGGCATATGTGCCCGCCTTGAGATCGTGCCCCTGAATCTTGACGTCGTGCGAAAACGTGATGGTGGTGTTCTCGTTCGCTCCCGCCCGCCACGGCGTCGCCGTCGAAGGCCCACGCCCATCGTCGAACAGCCCGAACGGTATCATCTCGCCCCAGATGTGGCCGGTCCGATCGATGGCCCCGCGGTGCACGGACGGACTGTGATACGCGATGCTCACCTTGACGAGACCGATCCACTGAGAGACTTCCGCCCTCTGGCTGACGCCGTTGCCGCCCGGAGGCAGCGACAACTCCGAGAGCTCCTGGCTGAAAGCGATGCTTCCGGCCAGGCAGACGATCCCGACGATTAGAGAGGCCAGCGCGG
>DATATJ010000033.1:0-20208 GCA_036268855.1 Vicinamibacterales bacterium | reverse complement strand
GATTCTGGAGCGCGCTTGGGCACACGGCGGCGTTCGTTGCCGTCAGCGTTACGCTGGAGATGGCGGCCGGCCTCCTTCTGGCGCTGGCGCTGCATCATCTGTCCCGAGGCGGAGGCATCGCGCGCACGGCTGTGCTGCTGCCGTGGGCGATGCCGACTGTCGTCGCGGCGCTCGTCTGGCGCTTCATGTTCGACAGCCCCGCGGGACTCGTAAGCACCGTCGTGGCCCGGAGCGGCCTGACGCCGCCGACGTGGCTGGCCGATCCGATTGCGGGGTGGCTGCCGATCGTCCTCGCCGACGCGTGGAAGACCACGCCGTTCGTGGCGGTCCTCCTCCTCGCGGGCCTGCAGCAGATTGACTCGCGCGTGTACGAGGCGGCAGACGTGGACGGCGCCGGGCCGTGGCGCCAGCTGGTGGACATCACGCTGCCGCTGCTGCGGCCCGTGCTCCTGATTGCGTGTCTGTTCCGGACACTCGACGCCTTCCGCGTCTTCGATGTCGTCTACGTGATGACGGGCGGTGGTCCCGGCACGGCCACGGAGCCGATCGCGCTTTATACATTCACCACGCTGATGCAGTACCTCCGATTCGGGTTCGGCTCCGCGCTGTCCATCATCGTGTTCGCGGTGGCCTTCGTCTTCGCGCTCGGAGTGATCCGCCTGCTCGGCCCCGACACCATTTTCGAGCGATCGGCATGAGCGCGCGAAAAAGCGCGTCGGCCGTGGCAACCGGGCTGCTCGTCGCGGCAATCGTGCTGCCGGTCTATTGGGCCGTCATCTCGTCGTTCACACCAGAGAGCCGGCTGTTCGCCGCACCCGCACTCGTGCCGCGGGACCTCGTCCTCGATCACTATCGGGCGCTCTTTCGCGACCGCGATTTCTGGACGCCAATTCGCAACTCGCTCGTGGTCGCCGGCACGACGACGCTGCTGTCGGTGGCGCTTGGTGCCGCGTGTGCCTATGCGCTGGCGCGCCTGCGATTTCGCGCGAAGAGCGCCGTGCTCGCCTTCGTGCTCGCGGTCTCGATGTTTCCGCAGATCTCGGTCGTCGCGCCGCTGTATCTCCTGCTGCGGTCGTTGCATCTCCTGAACACGTACCCCGGCCTCGTGCTCCCGTATCTGACCTTCGCGATGCCGCTGACCATCTGGCTGCTCGTCGGCTTCTTCCGCCAGCTGCCGCCGGATCTCGAGCATGCCGCACTGGTCGATGGCGCCGGCCGGCTGCGGACTCTCTGGGAGATCGTCCTGCCACTCTCGTGGCCGGGGCTCGCGACGACCGCGATCCTCACGTTTCTGTACAGCTGGAACGAGTTCCTGTTCGCCCTGTCGTTCACGCTTGGGCCGGAGCGTTACACCGTGCCGGTCGCGATCACGTTGTTCCGCGGTCAGTACCAAGTGCCATGGGGACAAGTCCTGGCCGCCGCCGTGGTGGCGACCATTCCCGTCGCGCTCCTCGTCTTCCTCGCGCAGCGGCGGATCGTCGCGGGCCTCACCGCCGGTGCCGTAACGGGCTGAAATGGCATCGATCGCCCTGCGCGCGGTGCACAAGCGCTATCCGAATGGTCAGGTGGCCGTTCGCGACGTCACGCTCGACATCGCCGACGGCGAGCTGCTCGTCCTGGTCGGGCCATCGGGCAGTGGGAAGAGCACCGTGCTGCGGCTTCTCGCCGGGCTCGAGTCGCCGACCGCCGGCCGCGTGTACCTCGATGGCGTCGACGTGACAGCCGCGCCGCCGCAGCAGCGCGATCTCGCCATGGTGTTTCAAACATACGCGCTGTACCCGCACAAGACCGTCCGCGACAACCTGGCATTCGGCCTGCGTGTCAGGGGCGTCGATCGGCGCGAGCGCGAGGAGCGCGTGCAGCGCACCGCCGCGGCGCTCAGCATCGAGACCCTCCTCGATCGGAAGCCGGCGCAGCTGTCGGGAGGGCAGCGCCAGCGCGTGGCGCTCGGCCGCGCGATCGTCCGCGAGCCGCGCGCGTTTCTCCTCGACGAGCCGCTGTCGAACCTCGATCCGCTCCTTCGCGTCGCGACGCGCGCCGAGTTGGCGCTCCTGCACCGCCGCCTCGGCGCCACGATGGTGTACGTCACCCACGATCAGGAAGAGGCGATGACGCTCGGCACTCGCATCGCCGTGATGCGCGATGGCCAGATCGAGCAGGTCGATCCGCCGCTGGCCGTGTACCACCAGCCGTCGAATGCGTTCGTCGCGCGGTTCGTCGGCGCGCCGACCATGAATCTCTGGACCTGCCGCTGCCAGGATGGCGGCGCATCGATCCGGCTGACATCGCCGGCCTTCACGCTGGATCTCGACTGGGCCCGCGGCGCGATGCCGGAAGCCGGGATGCTGGTTGCAGGCATTCGGCCCCACGACGTCGAGGTCGCGAATGTTGACGCGTCCGACGCACGCGGCCGCGTCGCGATCGTCGAGCCGCTTGGCGCAACGACGGTACTGCACGTGTCCGTTCACGGCCTGCCCGAACTCGTCCGGTTGCTGGTCGGATCGGAGGGCCGCATCGAGGTCGGGGCCGAGGTGGGCATCCGTCTGCGCCGGGACCGGATGCATCTGTTCGACGAACAGACCGGGCGCCGAATCGAAGCGGGCGTGTGAAGCCACCATCCACACAGCTGCGTAGATGATGATGGCCCGTCAAGGCCATATTGCTGTGCGGACGCAAATGACCTGATGAGGGGACGCGCTCCGGCGCGACTCCTCGCTAGAGTGATGGTGACGGAAATGGCGGCCAGCCGCTCCCGATTGATATGACCGACGCACTGCGTTTGATGGTCGTGACCGCGCACCCCGACGACGAGACACTCGGGTTCGGCGGCGTGCTGGCGCGCTACGCGCATGAGGGTGTCGAGACATTCCTCGTTACGGCGACGCGAGGCGAGCGCGGAAGATTTTTCGGCCACGCTGCCGGCAGTCCGGAGCACCCGGGGCCGCGCGCGCTCGCTCAGATGCGCGAACGCGAGCTCCACGCAGCCGCGGCGGCGCTCGGCGTGCACGGCGTCAGCCTGCTCGATTACGGGGATCAGCAGCTCGATCGTGCGCCCGTCGCCGACGCCGTGACGGCTATCGTCGAAAACATCCGCCAGGCGCGTCCGCAGGTGCTGCTCACGTTCGCTCCCGACGGCGCGTACGGCCACCCCGATCACATCGCCATCTCGCAGCTCGCGACGGCCGCGACGGTCGCGGCCGCCGATCCTAATTACGGCCTCGATCGCGGACAACGCCGCGGTTCGGCTCATGCGGTGTCGAAGTTGTACTACCTCGCCTGGACCGGGCCGGCCTGGGCAGCGTATCAGGCCGCGTTCAAGAAACTGATCGCCAACGTGGACGGCGTCGAACGCCAGGCCACTCCCTGGCCGGACTGGGCGGTGACGACGGTGATCGACACACGACCGTGGTGGCCGGTCGTCTGGCGCGCCGTGACGTGTCATGAGTCTCAGGTGGGCGGATACGAGGCGCTGAAAACGCTCGCGCCGGCGCAGCACGAAGCGCTGTGGGGATCGCAGTCGTTCTACCGCGCCTTCAGCCTCGTCAACGGCGGACGCCAGCGCGAGGCGGACCTGTTCGAGGGCATCGACCGACCATCGCGTACGTAAACAGACAAGAAGACCCCATATGGCGAAATCAGCATCGAGACAGGCTCCGCTCGCGATGGACACCGCGACGTTCAGTACGCTTGGGCATCAACTGGTGGATCAGCTGGCCGGGCTGCTCGCGTCGGTGCCCGCGCGGCCCTCAGGCGGGCGATCGACGCCGACCTGGCGGCCGGCCGCGTTCCATTCTTTGTCGTCGGCACGGGCGGTTCGGTAAGCACCGGCGTCGTCGATCCGCTCCCGGAGATCGCAGCGCTCTGCCGCGAGAAGGCGATCTGGTTCCATGTGGACGGAGCGTATGGGGCGTTCGCGGCCGCGCTGCCCGGCGCATCGTCCGACGACATCGCCTTGTCGCGTGCCATGGCCGCCGCCATCGACCGGCATCCCCAGCTCGAGCTGCTGACACAGGCGCTCAGCATCACGACGTTCCGGTACGTTCCACCGGATTTGCGCGGGCGGGGCGACGCCGATCTGGTGGAGGCCTATCTGAACGAGCTGAATGGCGCGCTGCTCGAGGTCCTGCAGCGCAGCGGCGAGCTCTTCGTCTCCAACGCGGTGATCCGCGGCCGGTATGCGCTGCGGGCCTGCGTCGTGAACTTCCACACCGACGTTGGCGACGTGGAGGCCGTTCCGGACATCGTCTGCCGTCACGGGGCAGCACTCGACCGCGAGCGTCGCCCCGTCGCCCTGGCGCGCGCGCCGCAGCTGAACTCGACCGAACGCTGATTTTCCGGCAGCGGCATCCCCGTCGAGTAATCGCTGGCCGCGGCGCCGCCAACGCGCATACAATTCGCCGTTGCCATCCAGCGCGACCGCTCTCCAGCCGGCGCCGACACGCTCGTACCGCTGGGTCGTCCTCCTGGCGATGAGCGTCGCCTTGTACGGCAGCTACTACGCGTTCGACTACATCGGCCCGCTGGCGCCGCTCCTCAGCCGGCAGCTGCATTTCTCGGATTCCCAGATCGGACTGCTGCAGGCGGTCTACAGCCTCCCGAACATCGTCGCGATGCTGATCTGCGGGGTCGTCATCGACCGGATTGGGACGAAGAAGTCGATGGCGATCTTCAGCGTCCTGGTGTTCATCGGGCTCGGGATCACGGCGCTCAGCCCCCGTCTCGGCGTGATGGTGACCGGGCGCCTCATCGTCGGATCGGGCGCAGAGGCACTGGCGTTGGCGTCGAACGTCGGCGTGGCGCGATGGTTCTGGCACGACGAGCTCAGCCTCGGGTTCGGGATTCGATCGACGTTTCTCCGGCTGGGATCGCTCACGGCGCAGATCTCGCCCACGTGGGCGCCGGGTGCCTACACGTATTGGCAGTGGCCGCTGCTGATCGCCGTCGGCTTCGGCGGCTTCTGCCTCGTCGGCGCGGCGCTCTACTGGATGCTCGACTCGCGCGGCGAGCGGCGCTTCGTGCTGGGACACACGGCGGGCGAGCACCGCGTCGCTCGCGGCGACATTTTCCGCTTCAATCGATCCTTCTGGCTGATCGCGGCGCTGTGTATCACCTTCTACGGCTGCATTTTTCCGTTCGAGACGTTCGGCCAGAAATTCCTGATCGAGGCGCGGCACCTCTCGCCGAAGCAGGCGTCGCTGCTGGTCGGCATGGAGCCGTTCTTCTCGATGATCGGCGCGCCGATCTTCGGCTACCTGGTCGACCGCTATGCGAGGCGATCGCTCTTCATGATGTTCGGCTCGTTCTTGATCGTGCCGGTGTTCCTCATGCTGGGCTACACCGACATCCCGCCGGTCATTCCGATGGCGATGATGGGCGTCGCGTTCGCGCTGGTTCCATCGGTGATGTGGCCGGCGCTGGTCTACGTCGTGGACAGGTCGCGCCTCGGGATCGCCAACGGCATGCTCGACACGATTCAACAGATCGGGCTCGTCGCGATCAACCTCCTCATCGGCTGGTCGAACGACCATTGGCTGGCGAGCGCGACCAATGCCGCGGGGTACCATGCGAGCATGTGGATGTTCACGGGGGTGGCCCTGCTCGCTGTCCTGTGCGCGCTGGCGCTGTGGCGCGTCGAGAGCGGCCCGCACGCGCACGGGCTCGAAACGATCACGACCAGACGGTAGTCCCACCGCACGAGACGTGCGGATTGACGCGAGAGGCGACATGAAGATCGCGGACATGAACTGGATGCAGGTGGAGCAGTGGCTCGCGCGCGATGGGCGTGCCGTCGTGCCGATGGGGAGCACCGAGCAGCACGGGTACTTGAGCCTGGCGGTGGACGCGATTCTGGCCGAGCGCGTCGCGTGCGAGGCCGCCGAGCCGATCGGCGTGCCGGTCTTTCCGGTCCTCAGCTACGGCATCACGCCGTACTTCCGAGAGTATCCCGGCAGCGTGAGCCTCCGCCTCGAAACCTACCAGCGCATCGTGGCGGACGTCCTCGAGAGCCTCGCCGGCTCCGGCTTCACGCGCATCGTCTTCGTGAACGGCCACGGCGGCAACAGCCCTGGCGGATCGATTCTGCAGGAGTGGATGAACGACCACCCCGGCGTGGCGGTGAAGTGGCACAACTGGTGGAATGCGCCGAACACGGCCGCCGCGGTGGCGGCGATCGACGCGGACGCCTCGCACGCGTCGTGGATGGAGAACTTTTCATGGACGCGGCTCGCGGCCGTCGATCTGCCCGAGGGCAAGAAGCCGATGATCGACCTCGCGCGGATGCGCCTGATGGACGCCGCGGCGGTGCGCGCGTACCTCGGCGACGGCAACTTCGGTGGCGCGTACCAGAAGCCTGACGCGCAGATGGCGCAGGTCTGGCGCGCCGGCGTCGAGGAGACGCGCGACGCGATCGAGGGTCCCTGGGCGTGATCGCCGAACGAATCCTGGTGTGGGGCGCCGGGGCGATTGGAGGCACCGCTGCCGCGTACCTGCGCCGCGCCGGTGTCGACGTCACGATCGTCGACGCCAACGCGGCCCACGTCCGCGCGATCCGGGAACGCGGGCTGGCAATCACCGGTCCGATCGAGGCGTTCACGCAGGCGCTGCCGGCATTCGCACCGGACGAGGTCGCCGGCGCCTGGGACACGATCTGTCTCTGCGTCAAGGCGCAGCACACGGAGGTGGCGGCTCGGGCGCTGGCGCGTCACCTGGCCGCAGACGGCGTCGTCGTGTCGCTTCAGAACGGGTTCAACGAGCTGATCATCGCCGGGGTCGTCGGAGCCAGCCGGACGATCGGCGCGTTCGTCAACTTCGGCGCCGACCTGGTCGAGCCTGGGGTCGTCCACTTTGGCGGCCGGGGTGCGGTGGTTGTCGGCGAGCTGGACGGCCGCGCCACGTCGCGCGTCGCGCGTCTGCAGATCGCACTGCAGCACTTCGAGGCCGCCGCGATGGTCACCGACAACATCTGGGGCTACCTCTGGGGCAAGATGGGATACGGGTCGCTGCTCTTCGCGAGCGCGCTGACGGAGGCGAGCATCGTGGAGGTCCTCGAATCGCGCGAGGCGCGTCCCGCGCTGACGGAGTTGGCGCGCGACGTCATGGCGGTGGCAGATGCCCAGGGGGTGACCGTCATGGGCTTCAACGGCTACGATCCCGCTGCCTTCGGCGTCGACGGAACCAGCCGGGCGATTGATGCCTCGTTCGACGCGATGGTGGCGTTCAATCGCCGTTCCGCGAAGACGCACACGGGCGTGTGGCGCGACATCGCGATCCACCATCGCCAGACCGAATGCGAGGCGCAGTTCGGTCCCATCAAGGCACTGGCGCGGCGTCACGCTGTCGGCGTGCCGCACCTGGAACGCCTCGTGGCGCTCATGCGGGAGGTCGAGAGCGGCGGCTGCCCGCAGGCATGGAACAATCTGGCGCGCCTCGTCGTTCCTGGCGCGGCGAAGGCGGTCGATGCACATCAGCTTTGAGGACCGTACCGCCATCGTCACCGGTGCGGCCCATGGCTTCGGCCGAGCCATCGCGTTGCGATTCGCGGCGCTTGGCGCGCACGTCGTCGCGTGCGACGTCGCGGCGAACGAGCTCGAAGAGACGGCGCGGCTCGCCGGCGCACAGCACACACCGCTCGAGGCTCGCGTCGTCGACGTGAGCGATCGAGGCGCGGTGCACGCTGCGGTCGGCGAGACGCTCGACGCCCTCGGACGCATCGACATCCTCGTGAACGACGCGGGCGGCGTGCTGGGGCAGACGGGCCGGCCGCTGGAGGAGATCGCCGAAGCCGACTGGCGGGCGATCTTCAGCGTGAACCTCGACGGCGCGTTCTATTGTTCCCAGGCCGTCGCTCCCGCGATGAAGGCGGCGCGCTACGGCCGCATCGTCAATATCTCGAGCGGCGCAGGACTCGGAATCAGCCTCACCGGCATCCAGGCGTATGCGTCAGCCAAGGCGGGCCAGATCGGGCTGACGCGTCAGCTCGCGCATGAGCTCGGCCCGTGGGGCATTACGGTCAACAATGTTGCGCCGGGCTTCGTGCGATCCAATCCCACGACCGAGAAGCAGTGGCAGTCGTACGGCGCGGAGGGTCAGCGCCGGCTCGTCGAGAACATCGCGCTGAAGCGGCTCGGCTCGCCGGACGACATCGCGAACGGCGTGCTGTTTTTTGCCAGCGGCGAGGCCGGCTGGATTACAGGTCAGACGCTTTCCATCGATGGTGGTCGCTAATGTCCGAACATCCCATCCTGCAAGTCGGTTCGCTCTCTGCCGCACCGGGTGAGAAACGGTACGGCGTCAACGAGTTCAAGGTGCAAGGGCAGCCGTATCAGCTTCCCATGTGGTTGATCAACGGCCGCCGGCACGGGCCGACTCTTGTCGTCACCGGGGGCGTGCACGCGGCGGAATATGCGAGCATTGCGGCGGCGCTCGATCTTGGCCGCTCGCTCGACCCGGCGCATCTGCGCGGCCGCGTGATCGTGGTGCCCGTGATGAACCTGCCCGCGTTCACGGCGCGCGCCATCTACGTCTGCCCCCTGGACGGCAAGAATCTGAACCGCGTCTTTCCGGGCGACCCGAAGGGCACGGCTTCCGAACAGATTGCCGCCTGGACGTTCACGAACGTGATCGCGCACGCCGACTACTACGTGGACCTGCACGGCGGCGATCTCGTCGAGGCGCTCGTGCCATTCACGATCTTTTTTCGATCCGGCGACGCGCGGGTCGATCGCCTGTCGCTCGAGATGGCGGAAGCGTTCGGAATCCAGTATCTGGTCTGCAGCGAGACGCCAGGCTCGACGTTCTGCGCGGCATCGCGCGCCGGCATCCCCTCGATCCTCGCCGAGTCGGGCGGGCAGGGGATCTGGACGCCCGAGGACGTCGGTCTCCTCACCAGAGGCCTCGACCGCGTGATGCGGCACCTCGAGATGGTGCCCGGAGCCGCACCCGATCGTCTGCCGTCGATGCTCCTCGAGCAATTTCTCTGGCTTCGCAGCGATCACGATGGGTGCTGGTACCCTGGCGTGCCGGTCGGCCAGATGGTCAGGAAGGGACAGAATCTCGGATCGGTCACCGATGTCGAGGGGCACGTGCTGCAGACGGCGGTCAGCCCAGCCGATGGACGCGTCCTTTTCATCGTGTCGTCGCTCGCGATCAACCGGGGCGATCCGCTGCTCGCTGTCGGCGCATAGGCGACCCGCGTCGAGACAGGGCGCAGAGTAATGAGCATGGACGCCGTACTGCAGGTACTCGCGGACAACGAAGGCCGGTACGTCCGCGAGCTCGCGGAGTTCGTGAGCATTCCGTCGATCAGCACCGATCCCGTCCGCGCCGGCGACGTCCGACGGGCCGCCGACTGGGTGGCGGCGCGGCTGCGCCGTGCCGGCGGCTTCGACGTCGAGACCTGGAGCACGCCTCGTCACCCGGCCGTCTACGGCTGCTGGAACGGCGCGCCGGGCGCGCCGACGGTTCTCGTCTATGGCCACATGGACGTGCAGCCGCCCGATCCGATTGACGCTTGGAGCTCGCCGCCATTCGTCCTCACCGAGCGACACGGCCGTTGGTACGGCCGCGGCGTGAGCGACGACAAAGCCTCGATGCTGCTGCCGATTCTGGCGGCCGAGGCGTTCTTCACGGCAGGGCAGCCGCCGCCGGTGAACCTGCGCTTCCTGTTCGAAGCGGAGGAGGAGGTCGGCAGCCCCAACCTGCCGGCGCTCGTGCGCGCGCACAAAGACGCGCTCGCCTGCGACGTGGCGCTGTCGGCCGACGGCGGCATGTGGCGCGCCGACGTGCCGAGCATCACTGTCAGCGCACGCGGCCTCGTGTCGCTGGCGTTCACCGTGCGCGGCCCTCGCAAGGACCTGCACTCAGGCCGCTACGGCGGCAGCGTGGCCAACCCGCTGCACGCGGCGTCGGCGCTGGTCGCCTCGCTGCACGACGAAGGACGGGTTGCCGTCCGCGGCTTTTACGACGATGTGGAGGCGATGGAGCCGGCACTGTTGAGCGCGCTGGATCGCCTGCCGTTCGACGAGGCGCAATATCTCGCCGACGTCGGCGTGCCCGAGGCATTCGGCGAGGCGGGTTACGGCACACTGGCGCGCCAATGGTATCGTCCGACCATAGAGGTCAACGGTTTGTACGGCGGTTATCAGGGGCCGGGCAGCAAGACTGTGCTCCCGAGCGAGGCGCACGTGAAGATCACGTGCCGGCTGGTGCCGGGCCAACAGCCCGCAGATGTGGTCGCGAAAGTGCGCCGGCATCTCGAAGACCATTGTCCGCGAGGCGTGAGCCTCACGATCGACGAGGGCCCCGGCGGGTCCGCTGCGTACCGGGTGTCGGTTGAGAGTCCAGCCGTTCAAGCCGCCGCCGACACGCTGGCGGAGGTGTTCGGCACCGCGGCTGTCGTGGTCGGTATGGGCGGCACCGTTCCGATCACCGCGACGTTTCGCGACACACTCGGCGTCGATACCGTGTTCTTTTCGTTCAGCACGGCGGACGAAGACATCCACGCGCCGAACGAGTTCTATCGGCCCGAACGCTTCCGTCTGGGACTGCAGGCGTGGGCGAGACTGTGGCGCAAACTGGCGTGAGCCGGCTTCAGCATTCGACGCGATTTACGCGCGTCGCGGTAACGCCTGCCGCAGATGATGTTTGAGGCGCGCGACATAGTCGGACGTGAAGTACTCGAGTGTCGTCGGTTCCGTCGGGGCAACCCTGCCACAGCGCGATAAGGTCGGACCACGGGCGATCCTGATACCGCTGGACCCTCACCCAGGCGTCCTGATCGTATCCGGGAAAGACGAGGTCGTCCTGGAGCGCGCGCAGACGTCTTGCCGCGTCCTCTACTGTGCGCCGGAAGTCGTCGAGGAATCACGATGACTGAGATTGTCGCATGACGCCAAGAGCCTTCGTGATCGCCGGACCGTCGAGCGGCGCGGGCAAGACGACGGTGGCGCTGGGGTTGATGGCCGCCTTCAGGCGGCGCGGCCTGCTCGTGCAGCCGTTCAAATGCGGACCGGACTTCATCGATCCCGGCCACCACGAGCGCGTATGCGGCCGCCCCTCCCGCAACCTCGATGGCTGGATGCTGTCGCCAGCCGCCAACGAGGCGATCTTTCGCCGCCACGCGGCGCCCGCCGACGTGAGTGTGGTCGAAGGCGTGATGGGGCTCTTCGACGGCGCCAACGGCTCGGGGCGCGGCAGCACGGCCGAGATGGCGACGCGCCTGCGCCTGCCGATCGTCCTGGTCGTCGATGCGTCGAAAATGGCGGCGAGCGCGGCGGCGCTGGTGCACGGCTTCGCCACGTTCGACCCCGAGGTCGGCCTCGCCGGCGTCATCTTCAACAAGGTTGGCAGCCCGTCGCATTACGCGCTCTTGACGGACGCGCTCGCCCGCGCCGGCGACGCGGTACCGCTCGGCTACCTGCCGCGCGACGAGCAGCTCCGCATGCCCGAGCGGTATCTGGGTCTGGTCACGGCGGACGAAGGTGTCCTCTCCGGGCAGGCCGTGTCGCATCTCGCGGACGTGATCGAACAACACGTCGATCTGGATCGCGTACTGAGCACCGCGGCCGCTGTGGCCGGCTCGCCGGGCCGCACGGCGGCGCATATCTCCGCGACGCGGGTACGCATCGGCATCGCGAGAGACCGTGCGTTTTCGTTCTACTACGAAGACAACTTCGATGCGCTGCGCGCGGAAGGAGCGGATCTGATCCCGTTCAGCCCGCTGCACGATCGGGAGCTCCCGCATGGCCTCGACGCGCTGTACTTCGGCGGCGGTTACCCTGAGCTGTGCGTTGAAGTACTCGCCGGCAACGTCCCCATGCAACAGTCCGTGCGCCGGTTCGTCGAATCTGGCCGTGCGGTCTACGCCGAGTGCGGCGGCCTGATGTACCTCGCACAGGCGATCGAGGGTGCCGATCGGCGTTCGTGGCCGATGGTCGGCGTGTTGCCGTTCACCGTCGTCATGACCGATCGATTGCAGCAGTTCGGGTACGTCGAGGTGGCGTTCACGCAAGACTGTCTGCTGGGCGCCGGTGGAACGATCGCACGCGGCCACAGCTTCCACTGTTCCCGGATCGCGGCGGTGCCATCGGGTATCTCACGCTCGTATCGCCTGCAGTACACGCTGGCCGGTATCGAAGAGGCCGAAGGATTCTCCATGGGGAGCGTCCTCGCCAGCTACATCCATCTGCATTTCGACTCGAGCCCGGGTCTGGCGCACGCTTTCGTCGAGGCTGCCGCGCGGTCTCGATCGATCTCACACGAGGTCGAGGCGCCGCGCTGACGCCTGATTGACTACCTTCGCACCGGCGTGTCGCTCACGGGTGTCGGCGCAGTCGGCGAGTACCCGCTCGCCGTGCCATCGTCGTCGGTCAGCGTGTTGAGGAACGCTTCCAGATCCGCCATGTCCTGGTCCGACATCGCCGGCTGGCTTCCTCGCGGCCGTCCGTCCAGCGGCGCCTGCGTGTCGAGGTTCTTGCGCACCGGGAGCGGGAGGTCGTCGAGCTTCTGCACGACGCCGTTCACGATCGGATACCAGAGCTCGGGATTGGTGTCGCGCGTGTTGTAGAACCGGATCACATCCTTCAGCGACTTCATCGCGCCGTTGTGAAAGAACACCCGACGCGTCGCCACGTTGCGCAGCGTAGGCGTCTTGAACATCCCGCAGTACCGGCTATTGGCCGGAAGCGGATGATCCACGCGGCCGCAGATGCCGAGGTCGTAATAGCGCGGATTCCTGTTTGCTGGAATCGCCATGTTGCGCGGCACGCCGATCGCGGCGTACGTGTAGTCGGTGAACAGCCGGACGCTTCCATGCAGGCCGGCTCCGTTGTAGTGACAGGCGAAGCAGTTTCCTCGTTTCGGATCGTTGTAGACGGCGAAGCCACGCTGCTCGGCCGGCGTGAACGTGCCGCCAATTTTATTGCTCGCGTAGCGGTCGTACTTGCTGTTGTAGGGATGAAAGCTCGGATCCTCCAGCTGAAATGCCTGCAGCGCGTCGAGCACCTTCGCGAACGCCTCGTTCGTGTCGTGGAAGACGTCGGGGCCGAACGCACGCCGAAAGGGATCGCCGCATCCAGACGCCTGGAGCTTGCGGACCACATCGGCGGCGCTCCGGTTCGCCATCTCATTCGCCGCGAGCAGCGGCATGCGCGCCTGCGCCGCCAGCGTCGGCGCCCGCCCGTCCCACGTGAGCCCGCCGCCCGGACCGGGTGTGCTGATGCCGTCGGGGTTGTCCAGCAGATCGGCGTAAGGCGGCGTGTACTCCTGATACCGCAGCGAGGGCACCGCCCGTGTGCCGGACGCAGACGATGTCGGTCCTCCGCGCTGGACGGCCAGGCCGTTGGGCGGGCCGTACGCGTGTTGTGGATCGTGGCACGTGGCGCAGGACATCTGTCCCGATGCCGACAGCGCCTTGTCGAAAAAAATCTGCCGCCCCGCCTGCGCCGCCGGGCTGAGCGTCACTGCCGGGAGCCGCAGGGGCACGGCCGCTCTGCCGCCGTTCATCGACTCCGCACGGCCGCGCCGCCCACTAGCCACTCCGATCACGACGATCGCAAGAGCGATCGTCACGAGAATCCCACGCCGGCGCATCAGGCTTCCTTCCTCGAGAAAAATGGGGCGAACCCTGAAGGACTCGCCCCATGCACGTTGTTGGCTACTTGATAGCCCAGGCGTTGGTCTGATTGCCGTCGGGACCGACCTGCGGTCCCGGAGGTGTGACGAAGCCGCTTTTCTGCTGATAGCCGCCGGGAATGACGAACGTGTGGTTCATCGGACGCACGGCGTCGAAATGCGTGTCGCCGCTGTTGGCGTACTCCGGCAGGAGGTGGAGATTGGCCGCGATGAACCGCTCCGTGTACTTCGACCGGTTCATGTACGACCAGTCGTCGCCCGGGTCGGCGAGCTGGAAGACGTCCTGCAGCGTGCGCACGAACGCGATGTGACTGTAGGCGTCGCTGTCCACGATCCCCTTCGGCGCGAACGGCTGGTTCGTCAACAGGCCGAAGATGCTCGTGCCGTGGCCCTTGTTGCCCTGGTTGTATCCGGCGACCGACGTGTCGACCGATTCCGAACCCTCCGCGTTCCGCACCAGCACGCCGAGCGATTTACCCGCGATGGACGGTCCGGCGCTGGGGTTCCAGCCGCAGCACGAGTTGAAGCCGGTCGTCGCCGTTCCCTCGTCATACATGATCACGATCGCCGTCCGCTTCGACGTGTTCGTCCACACCGGCGACGCCTGGATCTTCTTGATCAGGTAGTCCGTGTAGTTGTCGCCGCGGAAGATGATCGCGCTGCCGCCGCAGTCGCTCGCCGTAATCTTCGTCGTGGCGGGCGGAACCGTGCCCTGCACGGTGGTGCTGTGCATGTCGTCGCACTGATCCGGTTCGAGGTAATTCAGCTGGCCGACATCGCCGCTCCACAGGTCCTTGCCGAGCTGATCGACTTCCCATCCGGGATACGCCGCCTTGATCGCCTCGTCCCACTGGCCGCCGCCCATCGTGCGGTTGGCGCCGAGGAACTCAGCCGAGTTCCGGACGTTCTGGAAATTGACGCTCTCGTTGTGCTTCGGTTTGTAGAGCGACGAGGCGAACGGAATCAGCAGGCTCGGGTTGCCGATCGCGCCAACCGGGCTGCTCGCGAGATAGACGTTGTCGCGCGCCACGACGGTCGGATCGGCAATCCCGTCCGCCCGGGGATCGCGTCCCGGGTTCATCGACTCGCTGTAGACCCGCCACGTCATGCCGCCGCCGGCGAGCGCCGTGAGCAGGTTGGACCGGTTCTTGATGTTGTGATTCGTGGCCTGCGTGCACGGGCTGACGCCCGTGGGCAGCGGTAGATCCTCGACGGCGTCGGCCGAATCGCCTGCCGGCACGCACGTGTAGGAGTTATCGTCGGTCACGCCGAAGTCGTCGGCGGCCGTGACGGCCATCCGGTTCGGCTCGCTCGGGTTTCCGTTGGCAAAGTAGCTCGTGAACTGATTGCCGGCGTTGAGGTAGGCGTTGATCTTCGGCGCGAACGGCGAGTTCTTGATGGTGGCCGTCGCCTTGTTCTCCAGCATGATCACGAAGACGTGGTCGTAGCGCGGGATGCCTTCGAGATTCATCGACGCCTGCTGCGCTTCTTTCATCGCGATGGCAGGCGCGGTGGCGGCCGGATTCGCTGCCAGCGCGGCGGGCGAGACATCGTGACGGCGCACCATCGTCGCCGCCAGCGTAAAGCGGTCGCTCAGGATGTTCGACTCGGTCAGCAGCGCGTGCTGGTCGGCGTGTCCAGAGACCGTGTTGAGATCGGTCAACACCTTCTCGACCGGCACGCCGAGGCGCGTGGCGAGGTCCGACTTCGCCTTCGGGTACGGCAGGCCGTCGGCTTCCATCATCCGCGCCACTTCGGTCGTCAGCGGCGAGAGCACCACGTCGGCCGACAGCGGGCCGTCGCCAGGGCCCTTCTTGCCAGGCCCGGAGGCACTCTCGACAATCTGATCCAGCGACGCGCGGAACGCGACGACGATGTCGGCGGGCTCTGAGCCTCCCGGTCCGCCCTTCTTGCCCTTCTCGGCCTTCCTGCCTTTGTTGCCGTCTTCGGTGTCGCCGGCCGAACTGGTCGACGATGCCAGGACTTCGGCGACGATCGGGCCGGGCTGCTGACTGTGCAGCACGAACCGCCCATTGCGATCGGTCGCCGTGCTCGCTTCACCCGGGTCGCAGGCGCCGTTGTCATTCAGGTCCGCGCAGACGCGCGCGCCCTGGAAATACGAGGGCACGGTGCTGGACGCCGTCCCGCCATCGGGCGGCGTGAAGAACGTGCCAGCGACGACGCCCCGCGCGGTCATGGGAACGGGGTGCGATTGGCTGTTAGGTGAAGAGGCTGACAACCAGGCCGCGCCGGTCACGCCAGCGGCGATGACGCAGGCGCCGGCGACGGTTCGGCTCGATCGATGCAATCGTGTGCGCATGAAGCTCCTCGGAAAACGGAATGGGAAGGGTGATCGGTCTGTGGACAACGCAGCCGTCAGACTAGTGGACCGTTGTATCGATTCCGTTCCAGCGATGTGACGGCGGTGAAACGATTCATAATCACGTGGGCGCCGTGAGCAACGGCGATCAGACGATGAGGCACATTCCGAAGTGGTCCGATGGCGCGAGCGTCTCGGCCGCGGGCGCCGCGATTCTGCTGTTGACGGCCGTCTTTCGTGGGTGGCACCTCACGAACCCGACGATCGCCGCGGTGAGCTATCTGCTCGTCGTGTTCCTCACCGCCACGGTCTCCAGAGTCCGCATCGCCGTCGTCACGAGCGTGGCCGCGGATCTCTGCTTGAACTATTTCTTCATGCCGCCGGTGGGGACGCTCACGATCGCCGATCCCCAGAACCTGGTGGCGTTTGTCGCGTTCGTGGCGGTGAGCGTGGTCGCCAGCTCGCTGTCGTCGGCCTTGCGCGATCGCGCCTTCGAGGTGACGGCGCACCGCGACGAGCTCGAACGCCTGTTCGAGCTCAGCCGCGATGTGTTGCTGACCACCGACAGCGCCGAAGCGATGCCGCAGCTGGCGCGATCGGTGGCGCGCCGTTTCGATCTCGAGTTCGCGGCCGTCTGCCGTCCGGGCGCGGCCGGATGGGACGTGTGGCGGGCCGGCGCGCTCGATCTCGAGCTGGATCGCGGGCAGCTGTCTCACGTGCTCGCGGGGGTCGACGACTCCGTGAATCTCGGCACGCAGGGCCGTGCCTACCTGGGCCACCGCACGCTGTCGATCGAGGGGCACGTCGTGCACCTGGTGCCGTTGCGGCTCGGCGCGAAGGCCGTCGGTCTCGTCGCCGCTGCCGGCCGAGCCGTCGATCCGGGGACGCTCGATGCGCTGGCCGGCCTGGTCGCGATTGCGATCGAGCGGGCGCAGCTGCTCGACGAAAGGAAGACCGCGGAGCTCGCGCGGCAGAGCGAGGAGCTGAAGTCAGCGCTCCTGGCGTCGATCAGCCACGATCTCCGGACGCCGCTGACGGCGATCAAGGTGGCCGCGAGCAACCTTCAGGCGACGTGGCTCGCCGAGAGCGACCGCCGCGATCAGACCGAGCTGATTCTCGTCGAGGTCGAGCGGCTCCATCGCTTGTTTCAAAACATCCTGGAGATGGCTCGCATCGACTCAGGCGCGATTGCCGCCAACCTGCGCTGGGTGCATCCATCGGAGATTGTCGAAGCGGCGCGTGAGCAGGTGGAGATTGCCCTGCGGCGCCGCCACATCGATCTGCGGATCGAATCCGACATGTTGATCGAGCTCGACCCGCTGCTGACGTCGGCGGCGTTGGCTCACGTGCTCGAAAACGCGGCGCAGTACTCGCCGATCGATGCGCCCATTGGGCTGACCGTCCAACTGTCTGCGGACGATCTCGAGATCGCCGTGCGCGATCGAGGGCCGGGCATCGCCGCCGGCGATCTGCCGCATCTCTTCGATCGCTTCTATCGCGGCGCCGTGGCGGGTGCGCGAACCGCGGGAACCGGCATGGGCCTCGCGATCGCGCGCGGGATGCTCGCCGCGGAAGGCGGACGCATCCGGGCCGAGAACGCTGAAGGCGGCGGAGCGCAATTCACGATCGCCGTTCCGGCGGGACGCAAAATTGCTCTGGTGATGGAGCAGATGTGATGACGAAGCCGGCGGCCAGGATTCTCCTCGTGGACGACGAAGTCTCGATTCAGCGGGCGCTTGGGCCGCTGCTCCGCTCGAGGGGCTACGACGTCGAGATTGCCGGCACGGGCAAGGACGCGCTGCGGATCGTCGCCTCGCAGCCGCCGGACCTCATCGTCCTCGACCTCGGGCTGCCCGATATCGAGGGCACTGAGGTCTGTCGTCAGGTACGCGCGGCGTCCGCCGTGCCGATCATCGTCCTGTCAGCGCGGGGCGCGGAAACCGACAAGGTGGATGCGCTCGAGCTCGGGGCCGACGACTACGTGACGAAGCCCTTCGGCCCCGACGAGCTCGTCGCGCGCATCCGCGTCGCCCTGAGGCGCGTGTCCGAGGCGGATGCGGCGCCCGAAGGGCGGTTGCGCGTCGGCGACCTCACCATCGACTACGACCGCCATCGTCTGCTGCGGGGCGACGAGGAGATCAGGCTGACGCCTAAGGAATTCGAGCTGCTCGCGCTGCTGGCCCGCAATCCGGATCGGGTCCTCACACATCGCGTCATTCTGAAAGCCGTCTGGGGGCCAAACGCGGTGAACGAACCCGAGCATCTCTGGGTGCTGATGGGGCAGCTGCGCAAGAAGGTGGAACGCGATCCGTCGAAGCCGCGATATTTGCTCAGCGAGCCGTGGGTGGGGTATCGCTTCGCGCTCGATCCCGCCTTGTAACGAAACGCGGGCTGAGGCTGACTCGCGACCGCACGTCGCGAGCCAGCCACACTGCGTCGCGCGACTACTTCACGCTGAAGACCGCGAGAACCGGCCGGTGATCCGACGGCATGATTCCCCGGGCGTCGCGGGTGTCCACCACCTGCACGCTCTTCAGCGTGAGGTACTGCTCGCCTCGCGAGTAGAACACGTAGTCGATCCGGCCGTTGCGCGTGTACCCGTTCGGGTTGTCGGGCGCCGACTGCTGGATGCCAACCTTCGCCGCCTCCGCCCACCCGTCGTAATACGCCTTTGTGAACGTGGTCACCTCTGACGAGTAGGGAAGCGCGTTGAAATCGCCGAGGATGATGCGATCTTCGGCAAACCCGGTGGCATACGACACCAGCTGGCTCACCTGCGCGGTGCGATTCGCCTCGTCGTAGGGATCCAGGTGGGTGGACATCACGTTGATGTGGCGGCCGTTCACGGCCACCGTGATGCCGCCGACCGTACGGTCGCGGCCCGTGCTGTACTCGTGCCGGTAGCTCGCGCTGAAGGGAATCTTCGACAGGATGGCGTTGCGGATGCCGGGCGACGTCCAGTCGCCATAGTCCTGGATGTCGAGCGCGTACCATGTGACGCCGGTCTTCTGCTGGAGCATCGCCTGGTACTGCGCCACGCCGCTGCCGCTGTCGTAGGAATCCTGCGACTCGATCTCCACGAGCGAGACGATGTCAGGATTCGCTTTCACGATCCAGTCCGCGACGCGGTTCGGATCGTAGACGCCGTCGGTGCCGATGCCGCCATGGTGCACGTTGTACTGCAGTACTCTGAGCGTGCTGCCGGTCGCCGCGGTGACCGTCTGCGCCGCCGCGCCGCCGTACGTGATGGCCAGCGACGGGCGATTCGCCGCGACGTCGTCCGGCGTGTAGTACGCGCGGTACGACTCGCTCGTGGGCGCGTCGAGATCGATCAGCGCGATGCGCGTGTACCGCGACGACCCGAGGGACCCGGACACGGCGGCCTTGACGAGCGACGTGACGTCGAATCGGACGTGCGTGCCGACCACATTGCTGACAGATTGCACCGCCACCTGGCCGCCGAGGTCTCCACCGGTCGTCGTCCACGCCTGCCCGACACGACGCTTGTTCCACGTCGTCTCGGTTTCGGTCCACGACTGCGTGATCTGATACGCCGCGATCCGACGGGTTGGCGCCGGACTGGCGTCCTTGACCGTCATGGTCAGCACCGCGGAGGTGACGTTGCTACCGAGGGGGATCGTCGTCTCGGTATCGAATTTCAAGAGCGCGTGCCGCTCGTAGCTCGTGTCGGTCGCGCTGCGCGTCTCGAGCAGCGTTCCGATGTTCGTGTTCGCGTACGTCCCGCCGCGCAACGTGGCGTAGACCACCTGCGTTGCGGGCGCCGAGAGCGTCACCGTCGTCTGGGCGGAGGCCGCCATCGCGCTCGCGAGCAGCGCGGCGCCCGCTAGCGTCGCTCGTACACACCCTTGCCGATCTCTGGCAGACACACGTGCCCGCATGAGGCCTCCCGCGGAAAAACTCTGTTGATTGAGCGCGACCCGAACGGCCCGCGCCGCCGCTGCCGGGGAGGCAAAGGCTGAGCCAGATTCGAAAGTGGTGAAATGGTTAACAAAAGGTCGAGTTGTTGGATTCTTTACCGGTCATGCGACCAGAAAGACAACTCAACTGTATGACCCGATTTACACCGTTGAGCTGAAGCAGGACTGAAAATGCTCGCGTTTCTGCCATTCATCAACTGAGCATCACAATACTGACCAGTTCTGTTTTAGGACAGATGTTCAGCTCCTTGGATCGCCAGACCGCGATAATGGCGCGTTTTGTTCGGATGCTGGACAGTGATAACGTTTCGCACCGTGACA
>DATATJ010000032.1:0-4306 GCA_036268855.1 Vicinamibacterales bacterium | reverse complement strand
GAGCGATCCGCCGGTGGTCGGCATGTCGGCGGTCTCGTAGTTGTCCTTGATGACGACCGGAATGCCGTGGAGCGGGCCGCGGACGTGCCCGGCGCGGCGCTCCCGATCGAGCGCGTCGGCATCGTCGACCGCGTGCGGGTTGAGCGCGATCATCGCGTTGAGCCGCGGACCGTCGTGATCGTAGGCGCGAATCCTCGCCTGGTAGCTCTCGACGAGCGCGCGCGACGTGACGGTGCCGGCGCCCATCGCCGCCTGAAGGTCGGCGATCGACCGTTCCATGACGTCGAAATCGCGGACTGGCGGCGCGGCGGCGGAGCGGGAGGGCTGTGCGGCGATTGGCAGAGACACGCACGCGACGGCTATGAACAGGCCGGCGAGGCGTCGTCTCATTGCAGGTGCGCGGCTACTGGGCTTCGACGGCGACGAGGCGCTGCTCGGACGGTTCGAACCCGGGCACCTTGCGCATCATCTCCGGACGAATCGGCAGGATGAACGAGAAGCGGTAGTCGCCCTGCATCCGGCCGATCGGAATGCCCACCAGATCTCCCTGCTGATCGAGCACGCCGCCGCCAGAGACGCCAGGGTGCCCGTCTGTGAGGCAGGTGACCAGACCGTTGGCGGTCCGCTGCCCGACGTAGCCGGTCGAGAGAATGATGCCCTTCGAATAGTCGTTGCCGAGACGGAAGATGGGATCGGCGAAATCGTACGAGAACGCGGTGTCCACGCGCAGCGCGGGCAGGTCGAGATCCTTCGTCTTGATGATGGCCCAGTCGCCGCTGTCCACTTCGACGTCCGCGTCGCCGACATCCACCAGCTTCGCGGGGATCTCCTTGCCCTGATACACGATCTTGATCGCGGTGATCTTGCGCGCCGGTCCCGGCGGATCGTCTTCGTCGCGCAGCGGAACCACGGCATGCTTCACCGTGACGAAGTAGCCATGCCCCAGGTAGCCGGCGGTGCCGTAGTTGGTTTTGCCGAGGGTATCGTACGAATACAGCTCGACGAAGCTCGAGCGCCGCTCGCGGAGCAGATGCACTGGCAGCAGGCCCATTTCGGTTTGCAGCTGCTGCTTGATGTCGCTCACCATGCGTGCGCGCGTCGCCGCGCTGGAGGGATCGCTCGCTTCGTCTTTGGCGTGCGCCACGCGTCCCGTGGTTCCGGCGGGCACCGGCACCGGCATCCGGCGGGCGTCGCTCATTTCGCCGCGAACCTCGGCTTGAAGGGCCTCGAACCTCGCGTCGAAGATCGCGCGCGAGGCGAGATCTGTGCCGCGGGAGTGAATCACGCCGAGAGTAAAGAAGGAGGCCGCAGTGGCGACAAGCGACGCGGCGATCACGAGGCGGCGAGGAATCATTGGGACTCCAAGTTCGGCAGCTAAATCGGTCCCGCCACAGCGCACAGGCTTGATGTGCAGCGAAGGCGGAGCCTTACAGCTTTGCGCTCCCGCTCGATCCGATCACGCAGACACGCGTGGCGGACGCGGGATGGCCCTTTCGCTTGGAAAGCGCTGAGCTCTACAAATTGTCAGAAGGATCGAACGCAAACACTGTAACTGCTGGCTCTGCGGCTGTCAAGCTCATCAGGGCTCATGATTTACCCAGCGCACGGGTCAGCGCCCACCCCGCGATGAACACGGCGACGCCTGCCGCAAAAACCCGCGGATTCGGCCCCATGGGTCCCGCGTAGATCAGCACGTCTTCGAGCAGGATGACCATGCCCAGCAACTGCGCCGCGCGCCCCAGATAGAAAAGGAATGCCGCCACCGAACCCTCAAATCCGATCGAAGTTCTTCTCGACCTCGCGGCGCGTGAGCCGGAGCATCACCGGACGGCCGTGCGGGCAGACGGTCGAATACGCCGTCGCGCGCAGCTCCTCGAGAATGTGCGTCATCTTCTCGTAGGTGAGCGGGTAATTCGCCT
The DNA here is from genome assembly GCA_036268855.1 of Vicinamibacterales bacterium. GTDB lineage: Bacteria > Acidobacteriota > Vicinamibacteria > Vicinamibacterales > CAVVIG01 > DATATJ01. The sequence goes on along the minus strand of DATATJ010000032.1, from coordinate 2,387 downwards.
TGACGGCGGCGTGACACGCCGTGGTCGCGGCGATACGCTGCAGCGCGTCCTGCACCTGCGCGCCGCGATCGAGCCCCTCGAGATCTTCGGCGAGCGCGATCAGCGCCTTCGAGCTGTCCTCGGTGTTCAGCAGTGCCGGCACGGCGGCCACCTTGATCGTCGCGTCGCCAAAACGCTCGACCTCGAAGCCGAACGCCTCGAGCTCCGCGCTCCGGTTCAACAGCGTCTGAAGCGCGCTGGCCGAGACGTCCATCACCAGCGGTACCAGCAGTCGCTGCGACTCGAGACGGCCGGTCGTGAGGCGCTCCATCACGCGCTCGAACAGCACACGCTCGTGCGCGACATGCTGGTCGATGATCGCAATCCCCTCGTCGTCCACCGCGATGATGAAGGTGTCGCGGAACTGGCCGAGTGGAATCATTGGCCGAATGTCGGCGGACGGGGACGGAAACGGTGCCGGGGTGCCAGGTGCGACGACGCCAGGTGCTGAGGTGCTGGGGGTCGTTGGAATCTCGCGGTTCGCGTTCCACGCCGCGCCGGCGCCGGGCACCCATCGATTGGGATACATGCCGCCGCCGAGGACGCCGGGAATCGTCGCGGCGATCGGCGCGTTGACGACCGCTTCCGGACGGAGCTGGAGTTGCGGCACGCCACCCTGGCCGAGCGCGTCCCGCAACGCGCGCCGGACCACCTCGTGCACCAGCGACGGCTCGCGGAAGCGGACTTCGGCCTTGGTCGGGTGCACGTTGACGTCGAGCGCGTCGGCCGGCATCTCCAGGAAGAGATGCACTTCGGGGCTCCGCTCCTTGATGGACGCCTGGCTGTACGAGTCGATGATCGCGTGGGCGATCGTCCGGTCTTTCACGATCCGGCGATTGATGAACACGTTCTGCGGTCCGCGCGTCGGCCCCTGCTCCGCCAGTGCGGCGATATAGCCAGACAGCCGCAGGCCGCCGGCCTCCTTGCCGACCTCGATCAGGTCCCCGCGATCGCCGTACAGCTGATACAGCCGATCGCGAAGCGACACCGCCGGCGGACACTGAATGACTGTCCGGGCCGCGCTCGTCAGCGTGAAGCCGATCTCCGGATAGGCCAGCGCCAGCTGCGTGACGATCCGCGAGACCTGCGTGGATTCGGCGCCGTCCGATTTCAGGAATTTGCGCCGCGCCGGGAGGTTGTAGAACAGATCGTTCACTTCGACGGTCGTGCCCTCTGGCGACCCGATCTCGACGGTCGAGGCGACCGCTCCGCCGTTGACCCGAATCTCCGTGCCGGTCTGCTGCCCGCGCGCGCGCGTCCGCAGAACGAAATGCGAGACCGACGCGATCGACGGCAACGCTTCGCCGCGAAAGCCGAGCGTCAGTATCGCCGCCAGATCGTCGGCCCGCCGGATCTTGCTCGTCGCGTGCCGCTCGATCGCGAGGCGCGCGTCGTCCGGCTCCATCCCGTCGCCGTCGTCCTCGACGCGCACCTGCTGCTTGCCGCCGAGCTCCACATGAATCGTCAGCCGCCGGGCGCCGGCGTCGATGGCGTTCTCGACCAGCTCCTTGACGACCGACGCCGGACGCTCGACGACTTCGCCGGCGGCGATCTGGTTGGCGAGATCGGCGGGAAGACGCGTGATTTTGCCCTTTCATCGACGCTCGGCTAAAGCCTTCGCGCTACAACTCTCTCTGGAAACGGCGCTCGATTCTCGGGAACCCGGGCGCCGGGCTCGGAGCGCAGGGCCAGCGTGCTCCCTGATCCCTGATCCCTGATCCCCGATCCCCGATCCCCGATCCCCGATCCCTGATCCCTGATCCCCGCCCCTCTAGTCCCCGACCTTGACCGCCAGCGCGGCCTGCGCCGCCGCGAGGCGCGCGACAGGCACGCGGTACGGCGAGCAGCTCACGTAGTTCAAGCCGGCGCTCTCGAAGAAATGAATCGACGCCGGATCGCCCCCGTGCTCGCCGCAGATGCCGATCTTGAGATCGGGCCGCGTCTTGCGCCCGAGCGAGACGCCCGTGCGCACCACCGCGCCGACGCCGACCGTGTCGATCGACGCAAACGGGTCGCGCTCGAGAATTTTCTTGTCCTGGTAAATCTTCAGGAACTTCCCGGCATCGTCGCGCGAGAACCCGAACGTGAGCTGCGTCAGGTCGTTCGTGCCGAACGAGAAGAACTGCGCCTCGGTCGCAATCTCGTCCGACGTCATCGACCCGCGCGGCACTTCGATCATCGTGCCGACGAGATACTTGATCTTGACGCCCTGCTCTTTCATCACGGCAGCAGCCACGCGATCGACGATCGACTTCTGGTCGCGCAGCTCCTTCACCAGGCCGACGAGCGGGATCATGATCTCGGGGATGACCTTCATGCCCTCCTTCTGCAGCCGGCACGCCGCCTCG
>DATATJ010000031.1:0-3747 GCA_036268855.1 Vicinamibacterales bacterium | reverse complement strand
GTCCTTCGCATGGGATGTCTCAAGGGGTGCTTTCGACCGAGGAGATTACACGGGAGCCCGCCTTGGGCTCAAACTGGCTCGAGCGCGCGCCGCTTCACGGAGGCCGGACGGTACAGCGCCCAGGTGCCGATCAGGCCGCAGACGGCGGAAAACGCCATCCAGAGTCCGGGGGCCGCCTTGTCGCCGGTCACCTGGATCAGCCATGTGGACGCTGCCGGGGTGAAGCCGCCGAAGATGGCCGTGGCCAGGCTGTAGGCCAGCGAAAAGCCAACGGTGCGAACGTGCACCGGCATCACTTCGGTGAGCGCGACGACCATCGCGCCGTTGTAGCTCGCATACAGGAACGAGAGCCAAAGCTCGACGATGAGGGTGCGCTGGAGCGTCGGTGCCGCCGTCAGCCACGACAAGGCCCAATACGACGTCAGGACCGTCAGCAGGGCGAAGGCGACGAGGATCGGCCGCCGGCCCACCTTGTCCGACAACGCGCCCATGACCGGTAGCCAAAAAAAATTCGAGAGGCCCACGCACAGCGTGACGAACAGGCTGTCGGCGGCGCTGAGCTTCAACACGCTGCGCACGAAAGTCGGCGTGTACACGGTGATGAGATAAAAGCTCACTGTGGTCATCACGACGAGCATCACGCCGGATACGACGATTCCCCAGTGTTCGACCAGCGACTCGAGGATCTCGTGGACGTCCGGCCGCCGCGTGCGCGCCAGAAACGCGTCCGTCTCGTGCAGCGATCGGCGGATCAGGAAGAGGAACGGCACGATCAAACAGCCGATCAGGAAGGGAATGCGCCAGCCCCATGCATTCAGCGCCGCCGGCGGCATCGACGCGTTGAGCGCAAATCCGAGCGCCGCGGCTGCGACGATGGCGAGCTGTTGGCTGGCTGATTGCCAACTGACGTAGAGGCCCTTGTGTCCGGGCGTCGCCATTTCTGAGAGGTAGACCGAGACGCCCCCGAGCTCGACGCCGGCGGAGAATCCCTGCAGCAGCCGTCCGATGAGCACGGCGAACGGCGCCAGCAGACCAATCGTTGCAAAGCCGGGAACCAGCGCGATGAGCATCGTGCCGGCCGCCATCAGCGACAACGTCACGATCAACCCCTGCCGCCGGCCGACGCGGTCGACGTACGCACCAAGAATCACCGCGCCCAGCGGTCTCATGAGGAAGCCGGCGCCGAAGGTCCCGAACGCCAGCATCAGCGACGCGAACTCACTGTCGAGGGGAAAGAAGGTCTTCGAGATGTTCGTCGCATAGAACCCGAACAGGAAGAAGTCGAACATCTCGAGGAAATTTCCACTGGTGACACGAAGCACCGTGGCGACGTTCGAGCGGCGTGTCGTGGCGGGGCGCGTTGACTCCTGCATTCCGGGTCTCCAGGCGATGGGACGTTATACTCGGAGCCCTGCGGCCGCCGTCGTGTTCAAGCTGCTCGGAGAGGTGTGACGTTGCCCATCTACGAATACGAATGTCGAGCGTGCGGACACCGCTTCGAGCGACTGATTCGTCCCGCGAGCTCGTCGAACGACGGAAGCGTCGCATGTCCCGCCTGTCAAAGCCAAGAGCTCGAGCGTCTGCTCTCGCTCTTCGCCGTGAGCTCCGACGCGACGATCCAGCGGAACGTGAAAGAGGCCCGGCGGCTGGGCCAAGGGGAGCGGCGGGAGAAGCTGCAGGCGGATATCGAAGCGACCGAGCACCATCACTAGCTCGGAATGGGCGGGCGGCCGTCGGCCTCAGCGCTCGTTTACGGCTTGGCCACCCACGCCATCTCGTCCGGATCGAGACCCGAGCCGAGCTCAATTCGCCCGATCACGGCGAGGGTCTTCAAGTCGACCACGGCAACGTGGTTGTCCGGATGCACGGTGGCGTAAGCGCGTGAGCCGTTGGGCTCGACCAGGATCGACGTCGTGTTGAGGGCGATCCGTTTCACCTCGGTGCGTGTCGTGGCGTCGAGAACGATCAGGAACCCCTGGCCATCCCGGACGAGGACGAGCTTGCCGTCAGGCGTGAACGCCACGCGGTTCGCGTGTGTGGTCGCCACGCTGCCAAGCGGTGTCGCGTGCTTGCTGACGACGTCGATCACCGAGAGGCCGCCGCCGTCGTCTTTGCTCGCGACCCAGACCTCGCGGCCGTCCGGCGCGATGTCGATGCCCTCCGGCGCCTTCGGGATCGGAATCACCGTGACGTTCCAAGGCGCCGAGGCTTCCGCGCCGCGTTCAATGGCCGACACGGTGTTGGATCCGTTGTTGGCCGTGAAAATCCGGCGCAAGTCGCTGGAGATGGCCAGCATGTGGGTGCCGTTCTGTCCCGTGCCGAGCACCCAGTCCATCTTGCTGGCGCCGGCGTCCAGACGGCCGATCGCCTTGAACCCTTCGAGGGTGAAATAGAGGCGCCCGTCGATGAAGCGGACGTCGTGCGGCCGGCTGCCGGGACCGAGGTCAACGCGCCGCACTTCCTTGCGGGCGATCAAATCGATCACCGAAATGCTGCATCCCATGTCGTTGGCGACGTACGCGAACCGCCCGTCCGTGGACGCGGCGACGCCGTGGGGATCCTCGCCGGTCGGCACCGACGCGAGCGGACGCCTGGCGATGGGGTCGAGCATCTGCAGCGCGCCGAAGCCCTTATTGGTTCTGACGGCCACCAGCAGGATCGGCGACGATGCCGTCTGGGCCAGGACGACGGTGGCGGCCGCGCCGACGAGCGCTAGCCCGATCGCGACCATCGCTCGTCGTCCAGCCATCACCAGCGCACCTCGTTTGAGCCGGTTCATCGGCGCGGCGCCCAGGCCATCGCATCGGCGCCCGAACCGGTGGGAATACGGCTCGTCTCCTGAAGCGTCTTCACGTCGACGACCGCGATGTAGTTCTCGCCGCCGGGGGTGTGCGCATCCACCGCCAGATAGGCGTGCGATCCGTCGGGCTGCATCAGCATGGCGTCGGCGCCGATCTTGAGCCGCTTGATCTCCTTGCGGCTCGCCGCATCCACGATGACGGTGTCGCCGCCTTCCCGGTCGAGGAGGAACACATGCCGGCCGTCCGGCGTGAACTGCACGCGATTGGCGTGCTTGGTCTGTGAATCGAATGTCGCCGTGACGACGTTCGTGGCGGCGTCGATGATGGAGACGCTGCTGTTGCCCCACGTCGCGGCCCAGACTTCCCTGCCGTCAGGGGAGATCGCGATGCCCTCGGAGCCCTTTGTCACGGGAATCAACGTCGCGTTCCACGCGGGGGGACCTCCGGCGACGCCGTCGATCGCCGTAATCGTTCCCGACGCCCGATTCGCCGCGAAAATGCGATTGAGGTCCTTGCTGATAATCAGCATATGCGTGCTGTTCTGCCCGGTGCCGAAGATCCAGTCGATCGTGCTGGCGGCCGGGTCGTACCGCTCGATGGCCTTGTAACCTTCGACGGTGAAATAAACCTTGCCGCCGGCGAAGAGGATGTCGTGCGGCTGGCTGCCGGAGCCCAAATCGACGCGGCGCACCTCCTTCAGGCTCTCGAGGTCGATGACGGACAGGCTGTTGCCTTTCTGGTTGGCAGTGAAGGCGAATCGGCCGTCCGCCGACGCCGCGACGCCGTGAGGATCCGCTCCGGTCGCGACGCGGCCGGTCACTTTGCCCGTCCCCGCGTCAACGATCGCGAGTTGGTTTTCGGTTCGCAGAAGGACCAGCAGGGAAGACGCGTGCGATTGGGCCGACAGGAACTGAGTCCCGACCGCGAGTGCCGCGAACGCGACGCC
>DATATJ010000030.1:0-32869 GCA_036268855.1 Vicinamibacterales bacterium | reverse complement strand
TAGAACTGCAGATTCGGCTGGCCGGTGAAGCCGCGCGCCGACGTCGAGCCGTCGACGTTGTTGCCGACGAACTTGCCCGGCTCGTAGGAGAAGTTCTCGATACCGGAGAAGTTGTTGCCGCCGCTCTTGATCGTCGAGATGATCGACGCACCCGGCGTGTTCATGCTGACGTCCTGGCCCGCCGCGCTCACCGCCACTTCGTTCTGTGCGAAGTAGTCCTGGTAGAAGCCGGCGCCGCCGCTGCCTTCCGTCGTGTCCACGCCATCGGTCATCACGCGCGCCTGGTTCACGACGCCGAACGCCTCATAGCCCGACTGCTGGCTCTTGTGGCTGCCGCCGACGTCAACGCCCTGCATGCGGACGCCGGGCGTCTGCGCGAGCGCGCCCCACAGATCCGTCGAGGTCGGCACGCCGGTCAACTGCGCCGTGGTCTGCACGTAGCCGACCGCGGTCGCCTGCTTGTCCACGACCGGCGCCTGGCCGCTCACCGTGATCGTCTCCGACAGCGAGGCGAGCTGAAGCGTGGAGTCCACGTTCAGCGTCTGCCCGGTGGCCAGCACAATGTTCTCGCGCTTCATCGTCTGGAAGCCGGAGAGCTCGAACGTCAGCGTATAGGTGCCGGCCGGAAGATTCGGGAAGCGATACTCGCCGCCTGCTTCCGACGTCACCGACTGGGCGCCCAGCAGGGCGGGAGACGACGCAGTCACCGTCACGCCGGGCAGCACGGCGCCCTGTGCGTCCTTGACGACGCCGGTCAGGTGACCGGGATTAATCTGTGCGCGAGCGGTCAAAGTGCTGAGGCAGATGGCCACAGCGACGATGAACGCTCCTCTCGTGTTGAACATGTTTTCCTCTCTCGAAGTGGTGCCGTGATGTCGTCACCGACTGTCACACGTCGTCAGTGATCGCGCTTGTAACAACAAGTGCTGTGCCAGTACTCATCGATTGCATTTGGCGACAACGGCTGGTGCGCGATTTCGGGAAACTCCGAGAACGCTGAGTGAGACGCGCGATCGCGTGCGTTGGCATTTACGGTTTCTCTCCGCGGCGAATTGGATCGCCCGCAGATTTGGATCGTCTCAGTTCGATGATTTGGATCGTCTTTATGTTCAGCTGATAAAATCCGCAGCGTAAAATCTTGAGCACGATGGCGCGTTCTCGATCGCCGACGCCGCAGAAAATCCGCGCGCAGCACGGGAGCGGTGCGGCGATCTACCTCGCACTGACCGGCGTCGCAACGGCGGTCGCCTTCCTGCCGGCGCTCCGTAATGGTTTCGTCAACTACGACGATGACCGTCTGGTGCTGCACAACCCGCATCTCGCACAGCCGTTGCTCGATCGGCTCGGCTGGATGTGGTCCACGACATTTCTCGGACACTACCAGCCGCTCACGTGGCTGTCGCTCTCGCTCGATTACGCGCTCGGCGGGCTGACGCCGTTTGCGTATCACCTCGACAGCCTCTGCTGGCACGTGGCCGCGGCGATGCTGCTTTACGGCCTGCTTGTGGATCTGTTGAAGCGGTCGGGCGCGTTGACTCCGGCTGACGCGCCGTGGGTGGCGATCTGCGCCGCAGTCGGCGCGCTGTTCTGGTCGATTCATCCATTGCGCGTGGAATCGGTGGCGTGGGTCGCGGAGCGGCGCGACGTCGTCAGCGTGGTGTTTCTGCTGCTCGCCGCTCGTGCGTACTTGCGCGCGGTGGACAACGGGCTGGCGCCCCTGCGATCGATCCGGTGGTTCGTCGCGTCGTGCACATGCCTCCTGCTCTCGCTGCTGGCCAAAGCCTGGGGCATGTCGTTCTTCGTCACGCTGATCGCGCTCGACGTGATGCCGCTTTCGCGCCTGCCTCTCGGACGCGAGGCTTTCACCGATCGGCGCTATCGCCCGGTGTGGATCCAGAAGATCCCGTACGCGCTGCTCGGAGTGGCGGCGGGTGCGCTCGCGTGGTTCGCGCAGCGGCGCGAGCCCGACACGATGGTCGCGGTCGCGGACTGGACCTGGAGCGCACGCGTGCTGCAGGCGGCATACGGGTTGTGCTTCTATGTCCGCAAGACGATCTGGCCTGCTCATCTCGCGGTGATGTACGGCCGGCCGAACCCGATCGACGGATGGCCGGCTGTGTTTCCGGTGTCCTTGGGTCTGGTGGCCGCCGCGGTAGTCGTGATCGTGTGGCAGGCACGCCGGCACGCGGCTGTCGCGATGGCTGCGCTCGCCTATGCCGCAACGGTCGCGCCCGTACTCGGCTTCGCACAGAGCGGGCCGCAACTGGTCGCCGATCGGTACGCGTACGTCAGCAGCCTGCCCTTCAGTGCACTGCTCGCGGCAGCGCTCTTCGCCTTGCCGCGCCAGCGGCGTTCGGTGGGGCGCGCCGTTGCCGCCGGCTGCCTCGCGGCGTTGGCGATCGCCACCTGGACCGGCACGACTGTCTGGCACGACTCGGAGCGTCTATGGGCGCACGCGCTGAGCGTCGGGGAGTCGAGCTATACGGCGCACATGGATTACGGCCAGACGCTGCGGGCGAGCGGCCGCACCGACGAGGCGATCGTGCACTACCGGATCGCCGCGGAACTGCAGCCGAGCTCCGGAAACGCGTGGTACAACCTCGCGAACGCGCTGAAGGCGAAAGGACAGCTCGACGACGCCGAGCGCGGGTACCGTACGGCCATCGAGCATCTGGACTGGAAAGTGGGCGCGCGGGTGAATTTGGGCAACTTGTACTTCGGGCGCGGCCAGCTGGCGCCAGCCATCGAACAGTACCGGGCCGCCACGGCGGAGCTCGCCCATGCGCGGCCCGACGAGTTCACCCCCGAGCCGTTCCTCTATCTCGGTATCGCGCTCGCCGACAGCGGTGATCGACCTGCGGCGCGCGACGCGCTGAGGGTCGCCGCCACCTACCCGGCGACGCGCAGCCGTGCACTCGCCGAGCTCGCGCGCATTCCGCGCTGAATAGACCACGCTCCCCTACACCGGAGCGCTCGGCTCTAGCGCGGTTTCGATTCGATGTAGCGCGAAGGCTTCAGCCAAGCGCCGCGCGGCGCCAGAAACGCTCGGCTAAAGCCGTCGCGCTATGTCTACGCTGATGTCGAATCCGCGTTAAAGCCTTCGCGCTACACCGAGTTGGGCCCTTCGTGTTCTCGTGACCATCGTGGTTGATCACGCGTTGCGGTCAATATAAAAAAAGCCGGACGCATTTTCATGCGTCCGGCTGAGCGAATCATCCGGCAGCAGCCGGATGCGATCCTTGAAACCCTACCAGATGAAGCGGAAGCCGACCCGGCCCGTGCGCGGCGCCAGAATCGATGTCGGATTCAGGTACGCCGACCCGGTGGTCACGTTGATCGTCTGGGCCGAGTACGCGTTGGTCAGGTTGTAGCCGTCGAGGAACAGGCGCACCTTGGCGACGTGCCCGAAGTTCACCGTCTTCTCGACGCGGATGTCGAGGTCGCCGACGTTATCCTGCCGATTGGCGTTGTACGAGGTCGCGTAGACCGTCGTGTTGGTCAAGCTGCCGCCGCGGGCCGCGCTGAACGTGCAGTTGCACGTGGCAGGTGCGGAAACCGAGAGCGTCCGCGCGAACGGCGCGCCGTTCTGGAAGCGGAACAGTGGGCTGATCATGATGCCCCATGGCGCGTTGTACGTGCCGCTCAACTTGAAGTTGAGGCGCGTGTACGGATAGTTGAACGGCCCGTTCGGCGTGTTCGGCGCCGACAGCGGGTAATCGTTCGACCAGGTGTAGCCGAGGCCGCCGGAGAGCGAGTAGTTATGGCTCTGGCGCTTGTTGAGCGAGAACTCCACCGTCTTGTAGGTGCCGTTCTGCCCCGTGTTCGTCACGTACTGCGTCGTCGGATACTGGCAGGTCGGCGTCGGTGTCGTCACAGCGGCGCTGCAGCCGGAAATCGCGCTGTTCGGAATGCCGTAGAACGTCAGGTTCTGGTCGTCCGCGGTGCCCTGAATGTTGTCCGGTCCCTTGTCGACGACGTTGAACGGCACGCTGTACGCGCTCGCCGGACGAAGCGACTGGAACGTGTTCACCTGATCCTGCACGTGGAAGTAGACGAAGCCCACGCGGGCGCCGACGCCTTCGGTGACCTGCCGCTCGACGTAGGCGGTCGCCTGCGTCGAGGTCGGCTGGAACAGGTTCGGATCGACGAGGATGCTGCCGTTGAGCGCGCTCGCCGTCTGGTTGCCTTCTTCGCCCGGCTGGTAGATGCCGTCACCGGCCACGCAGCCGGCGCATCCGCCCTTGTCAAGCCACGTGTAGGTGACGCTCTTCTGCGAGGCGTTCGGGTTGCCGTTCGCCGACACGCCGACACCCGGGTTGAAGCCGAACAGGCCGTAGTTCAACTTGACCACGGTCTTGCCGTCACCCGCGATGTCGTAGGTCATGCCGAGGCGCGGAACGACTTTGTTCCAGACCTCGTACGTCTTCGCGGAGATGGTCGTGGCCGGAATGTTCAGCGGGCCGAAGCTGTAAGCGAGCTGCTTCTGGTCGGGCGTGAAGTTGCGGTAGCGATCGTAACGGAGGCCAAGGTTCAGCGTGGCGCGGCCGATCGACCACTGGTCGCTGATGAACGCGTCCTGCGTGTTGAGCTTGTCGACGCTCAACAGATCGCCGTTCGGGCCGGACTGAATGCCGCCTACCGCCGTCGCGGTCGGCGCGTAGAGAATCACGGTCTGCGGCACGCCGTTGTTGAAGTTCTCACGGACGTTGCCGGACGCCACTTGAAGGAAGCCGTAGTAGCCAGTCTCGTTCAGGATCTCGCCGCCGACTTTGAAGTTGTGCGAGCCGCCCCAGCCGTCCTTGAAGTAGGTGACCGACCCGGTGACCTGGCCGCGGTGGCGATCCGTCTGCTCGTTCTCGTCACCGCCCGTAAGCTGCGCCTTGCCTGTGTCGAACGTCTCGAAGGCGTTGGTGCTCGTGTTGGCCTGCAGCGGGAAATAGTAGCCGAACACGCCGTAGCGCGCCTCGGCGTACATGTTCTTGCTCAGCGTGCCGTTCCACTCACCCTTGTAGATCCAGCTGCCGGAGGTCTGCTTCAGCGTCTGGCCCAGGTCGGTGTAGGTGAACGAGCTCTGCGGCAGGCGGTTCGGCTGTACTTTCTGACCCCACTGGTAGTAGCCGATCAACTTGTTGTTCTGGTTGATCTGATACGTGACCTTGGCGGAGGGATTCCACAGGTGCGTGTTGAACGGATCTCCCGCGATAGGACCGACGAAGTTCGGCTGGCCCACGGAGGTCGTCTGATTGCGACCGGAGAAATACCACCACACCTTGTCCTGCCTGATCGGACCGCCGATGTTCAGGTTGAAGTCGTGGTACGCCTGTAGCTCGTTGCTGTGCGCCTTGATGCCCTTGGCGAGCACGTCCGACGGAATGTTCGCGCTCTGGAAAGAATTGTTCTCGTAGTCCTGGTAGATTTCGCCCTGGAACTTGTTGCCGCCCGATTTGCCGAGCATCTGGCTCTGCACGCCGGGGGTCGGCATCTCGGCGCCCTGGCCGATCGTTCCGAGGAACACTTCTTCGAATGAGCCGTAGTCCACGTAGAAGCCGGCGCCGCTGGTGCCTTCCGTCGTGTTGATGCCTTCGACGAGCACGCGGTTCTGACCGGAGTAGCCGTATGCGGTATAGCCGCTCTGCGTGCCGGCGCGATCGCCGCCCACGTCGAGACGATCCATCGTCACCGCCGGCGTCACCGCGAGAAGCGCCCACAGATCGCGCGAGTTCGGAATGCCCTGCAGCGCGTCGAGCTTGAAGTTCTGCTGCACGCGCGTGTTCGAGGTGTCGATGACCGGCGAGTCGCCGGTGACCGTAACGGTTTCCTGCAGAGACGCCACCGCGAGCTCCACGTTGACTGCTGCGCTGAAGCCCATCGAGATCTGAATATTTTCGCGCTTGAGGGTATTGAAGCCCGGCAGCTCGAACGTCACCGTGTAGGTGCCGGGAGGCAGCGCGGGGAATCGATAATTGCCGCCAGCGTCGGTCACTGCGCTTTGCACGCCCATCATTGACGGGCTGTTCACGCTCACGGTCACACCTGGGAGCACGCCGCCGCTCGAGTCGGCGACCTTCCCGTTGATCGAACCGGTGGTGCTTGCGCCGCCGCCCTGGGCGAACGCGGCACCGGTCGAGAGCCAGCACACGGCCAGCAACGCGATCAGAACCTGGAAACTACGCCTCATTTCCCCTCCTGTGCCGAGCTGAAATCCAGCCACGGCTATCCTCGTGCAAAATCGAACGGAATTGCCGCGATTGGTCCGAGTGGGGGGATTATGGGCATGCCTAAACTGCTTGTAAATGACAAAAGTAGTCAAAACCGACCGGCGTTCCCGAATCGGTCAGAATCCTCCATCGATTTGGATCAATCGGCCTCAGGAGGCGGCGAAACTCTGCGATTTGGCTGGAAATTCGGAGGTCCCTGAATTCGAGCGGTGCCCCGGGCCGTTGCCCCCAGCCTTGGTCAGCGCCACGCCCCCGATAATGGCCGCGGCGCCGAGAATCTTCAGCGCGCCGATCGGCTCGCCGAGACAGATCCAGGCAATCAGCATCGCCGCGAGCGGGACGACGTTCGAGTAGACGGAGGTACGCGTGCCGCCCAGCCGCTGCACGGCGGTGTACCAAATCAGATAGGCGACGCCGAGCGCCAGGCCGGCTGAACCGATCATCGCGATCCAGATCGGCGCGGCGACGGTCGACCACGTCACCTGCTGCACGCCGCGCCACCCATAGACCAGATACAGCAGCGCGCCGACCGTGATCGATCCGCCGGTCACCAGCAGCGGCGAGTGGCGCGCGAGCAAAGGGCGCGCGCCGACCGTGGCGGCCGACCAGCAGCACACCGCGCCGAACATCGCGAGGTCGCCGCCGAGCGTCTGGCCGCTGGCGTCCGCGCCGTGTCCGACGACGAAATAAATGCCGAGCGCCGAGAGCAGCGCGCCAGCAACGCGTGGCAGCGTCGTCCGCTCCTGGCCGAGCGCGACGCTCAGCATCGCCACGATGATCGGCGTGCAGCCGATGATCAGCGCGCTGTTGGCCACGCTGGTTCGCGAGAGTCCGGAAATGAACAGCACCTGATACAGGAAATGGCCGACGATGCCGAGCGCGACGATCTGGAGCGCGAAGCTCCTGGACCATATGCTGGAAGCGGGCGGACGCCGGGACGAGCTCTTCGCGCGCCGCCAGGACGTCCAGGCGAGCGCCAGAAGAAAGAACGCGGACGCCATCAGCAGCCGCACCGCATTGAACGGCACTTCCGGGATTTCTCGAATGGCGGCTTTGATGACGCTGTAGTTGGCGGCCCAGATGACGGTCATCAGGACGAGCAGGCCGTCGAGGCGGGTGAAGCGGAGAGCCACGAGCAGAGAGGAAGGCTCCGATGCGGAGCAGGCGCCGGAAGGCGGGCGGCTGCGAGCCGTCCCGCCTCTCCGGTGGTCTTCCGTGGACTTACTTCCCGAAGGGCGAGACGAAGAACAGAATCAGCGAGATGAGCAGCACGTAGATCACGAGCGACTCGATCAGCACGAGGCCCAGAATCAGGTTGCCCCGGATCTCGCCCGCCGCGCTCGGGTTGCGCGCGATCCCCTCCACGGCGGCGCTCAGGCCCTTCGCCTGCGAGATCGCGCCGAACGACGCCGCGATCGCCAGCGCGAAGCCGGCTGTGATGATCGACCACCGGATAATCTCGATGCGTCCGGCGGCGGCCGCCGCCGCTTCCTGCGCGTGCAGCGGGGACATCAAGCCGACCGCCACCACCATCATCGTTACGACCATCAAGAAACGTCTGCTCACAGCATCCTCCAATGATTCAACCCGCAACTCGGCAACACCCTAAATCTGTAAATTCGAAATCTGCAATCTGCAATCTGCAATCTGAAATCTGAAATCTGAAATCTGAAATTCCGTGTGCCCTAGACTTCCCCCGCCACCATGTCGCCGTGCTCGTGCTGCTCGTGCTCCGTCGCCACCGCGCCGCCCAGGTAGATCGTCGTCAGCAGGACGAAAATATACGCCTGGAGGAGGGCCGTGATGATCCCGAGGAACATCATCGGCAGCGGCACGAGGAACGGCACGATGCTGAAGAGAATGATGATGACCAGATCCTCGGCGAAGATGTTGCCGAACAACCGCAGCGACAGCGACAGCACGCGCGACACGTGGCTGATGATCTCGATCGGCAGCATGATCGGCGCGATGAAGAGCGGCGCGCCGGGAGGCGCGGCGAAGTGCTTGAGGTACGAGCCGATACCCTGCTCTTTGATGCCTTGAATGTGGTAGTAGACCGCGACGGTGAGCGCGCAGCCGACGGTCACGTTGATGCTGCTGGTCGGCGACTTCAGGCCGGGCACCAGCCCCATCAGATTCCCGGTGAGGATGAACACGAACATGGTCACCACGATCGTGAGATACCGCGGGGCCTTGTGGCCGACGTAATCGCGCACCATGCTTTCGACGGCGCCGAGGCCATCCTCGAACAGAATCTGCAGGCGGCCGGGCCGCTCGACGCTCAGGGTGCGGCGCAGCAGCAGGCAGAGGATCGTCCACGCGATGACGATGAGCGCCGACATCACGAGAAAGTCGGGGATCACGTCGCCGGTGGCGGCCACGGGCCGGCCGAACGCGCGCAGGAGTGCGCGCGCCGCGGGACCGAACGCAGCATTCACCGCCTGGACGATCCAGAGTTCGTGCTCGAGCTTTTCCATGGAGAGGTGATCAGCGCTGCCGCGAGGCAACTCCGCGCGCAGCTTCTATCGCGACCGCAACAACGAACGAGGATGCGCCAGCGACGACCGCAACGGGAGGCAATCGCAGGCGCGCCATTATCACGTACGCCGCGGCGGCGAGTATAGCGTACCTTGTGAAAAACTTCACCAGCCCGATGGCCCGGCGCAGCCGCCCGTTTCCTCCGGTCGAAACCGCTCCCACCAACGCATCGATCCCCCCCTTGACGCCCCGGTACGAGATCAGGACCAGCAACCCTCCGCCGAGCACCCCCAGCGGCGCGCCGATCCGGCGGCCGGCCAGTACCCAGGCCCCCGCCGCCATCACCACGCACGCGGCGACTCCGCCCCGCTCGACACGCCGCAGCATCGGGTCCGATTCAGTCACGGCGATCGGTCCGCGGACCCGGATTCCTGAGCGCCACAGACAGGGTGCGGTACACGTTCAGGACGCCCGCCACGAACCCGAGGGCGACGAAGAGACGGAGCATCCACGGCGCCGTGCCCAGCCAGCGGTCCAGCACCTGCCCGAACCAGTAGCCCAGGCCGAGCGCGACGACGAACGACAGCAGTCCGGCGCTCAACTCCCACGCCGTGCGCATCATGTTCGCGTCGGACTTGTTGAAGGGCGTCACACGCTATTCATCACGGAGGACGCAGAGGACGCGAAGGAATTCGCCACGGAGCCACCGAGGCACAGAGGCGCCGCACCGATTCGATGGCCAGCCTGCCGTGCAGCCTGGCTTGCGCCGCCGAATCGGGCCGGTTTCACGAACCTCTCAGCGATTGGGATGATTCGCGAAACCGGCCCGATTTCGGCAGCGCGCGGCGCTTCTACGACGCGGCCACTGCATCGATCCGATCAGCAGAAGGTTTCTCTCCGTGACTCCATGACTCTGTGGCAAAACGCTTCGTGATCTTCGTGTCTTCGTGGCGAAAGCGCCGCAGGCTCAGCGAATCGCCGCCGCCAGCCCCGCGACGCCGCCGAGCGTGCGCGCGGATGCTTCGGCGACCTCGAACAGCAGGCGCGGGTACACGCCGATGACGATCGTCGCGACGATCGCCGCGCCGAGCACCAGCGCGAGGGGGGCGGTGACGACCGGCTCGGATCCGATCGTCTCGCTCTTGAGATACATGAACACGACGATCCGGATGTAGTAGTACAGCGAGATCGCGCTGTTGAGCACGCCGATCACCGCCAGCCACACGTAGCCCGATTCGATCGCCGCGCCGAACAGCCAGAACTTCCCGAAGAAGCCGGCGGTCGGCGGGATGCCGCCGAGCGACAGCATGAACAGGAGCATCGCGAAGGCAGCCATGGGATTACGGAACGACAGGCCGCTGAAGTCCTTCAGCTCCTCGCCGCCCAGATCGCGGCGCCGCATCACGGCGATCACGGCGAACGCGCCGAGCTGCATGAAGAGGTAGATGAAGAGATAGATGAGCGTCGCGGAGATGCCGCGCGCCGTCCCCGCAACCACGCCGATCAGAATGTAGCCCGCGTGGGCGATCGACGAGTACGCGAGCATGCGCTTGACGTTCGTCTGCGTCAGCGCGGCGATGTTCCCCGCCGTCATCGTGACGATCGAGATCACCTCGAACAGCAGGCGCCAGTCGGCGCTCATCGTCGGCAGGCCTTCGAGGAAGATCCGCAGCAGCATCGCAAACGCCGCCGCCTTCGAGCCGACCGAGAGAAACGCCGTCACCGGCGTCGGCGCGCCCTCGTACACGTCGGGCGCCCACATGTGGAACGGCACCGCGCCGATCTTGAACCCGACGCCGGCCACCACGAAGATGACGGCGAGCACCAGCCGCGGGTCGCGCTCCTGACCGGCGAACAGCGTCGCCATCACGCGAAGATTCGTCGTGCCCGACAGGCCGTACATGATCGACATCCCGTACAGCAGGATCCCGAGCGAGAACGCGCCGAGGAGGAAGTACTTCACGGCTGCTTCGTTCGATCGCTGGCTCGGCTTGATGTAGCCCACCAGGATGTAGAACGACACGGCCATCGTCTCGAGGCCGATGAAGATCGAAATGAGATCGATCCCGCCGGCCATGATCATCATGCCGAGCGTCGCGCACAGGATCAGGAAGTAGTACTCGCCGGGGCTCGCGCCTTCCGTTTCGAGATAGCGCACCGACATCAGGACGGTGAGGCCCGACGAGATCAAAAAGATGATCTTGAAGAACAGCGCGAAGCGGTCCACGGCGAGCAGCCCGTGCGACACCTCGACGTGGGTATTGATGAACGGCACGAGCGCGGCCGCGGTCGCGCCGAGCACGAGCAGCGTGATCCACGCCAGCGCATTGCCGCTGCGGCGCGGCAGGAGCACGTCGGCCACGAGCACGAGCAGCGCGCCTCCCGTGAGCACGAGCTCCGGGAGGATGTAGTAGAAGTCGCTCAGCGAGATGCCGGGCGGCATTACCGTGGGGCTCCGGGCTGCGCCGGCGACGCGGCCGGGATGTCCGCGCCAGTGCCAGACGAAAGCGGCCGTCCGTCGGGCCCGCACGGCACCGCGGCGAGGAATTTCGCGGCGCTATTGGCCGCCACCAGCGCGGGCGTGGGCGCCGTGCCGCAGTCGGCCGCGGCATTGCGCGGCGCGTCCTGCGGGTTGACGCGCGCCATGATGTGCTGCACCGACATGTCGAGGCGGCGCAGGAACGGCGCGGGATAGAGACCCATCCAGAATGCGAGCGCCAGCAGCGGCGCGAACGTCGCGAACTCACGGTGGCTCAAGTCGAGGAGGTGCTCGTTCTTGGGGTTCTCCACCTTGCCGAACATGGTGCGCTGGAACAGCTGCAGCATGTACGCCGCGCCGAGCACCACGCCGGCGCCCGCGAAGAGCGCCCATGTCTTGTTCGCCACGAAGGCGCCCTGCAGGATCAGCAGCTCACCGATGAAGCCGTTCAGCGCCGGCAGCCCGATCGACGACATCGTCATGATGAGGAAGACGGCGGCGTAGACCGGCATCACCTTCGAGAGCCCGCCGTATTCGGAGAGCTCGCGGGTATGGCGGCGCTCGTACACCACGCCGACGAGCAGAAAGAGCGCGCCGGTCGAGATGCCGTGGTTCAGCTGCTGGATGATGCTGCCGGTCAGGCCGACCGAGTTCAGCGCGAACATCCCGAGCATCACCATGCCCATGTGGCTCACCGACGAGTAGGCGACGAGCCGCTTCCAGTCTTTCTGCGCGAGCGCGACGAGCGCGCCGTAGATGATGCCGATGATCGAGAGCACGACGATCGCCGGCACGAAGGCGCGCGTCGCGTCCGGCAGAATCGGCAGGCTGAAACGCAGGAAGCCGTAGGTGCCCATCTTCAGCATGACGGCGGCGAGGATCACGGAGCCGGCCGTGGGCGCGTCGGTGTGCGCGTCCGGCAGCCACGTGTGGAACGGAAACATCGGCACCTTGACGGCGAACCCGAGGAAGAAGGCGAGGAAGATCCACCACTGCAGGTTCGGCGGCACGTGCATCTGCTGGAACGCGGTGACGTCGAACGAGTACACGCCCGTCACGCTGTGGGCGTAGAAATAGAGCGCCAGGATGCCCAGCAGCATGATCACGCTGCCGACCAGGGTGTAGAGGAAGAACTTGATCGCCGAGTAGAGGCGGTTCGCGCTGCCCCAGATGCCGATGAGGAAGTACATCGGGACCAGCATCACTTCCCAGAACAGGAAGAACAGCAGGAAGTCGAGCGACATGAACGCGCCGAGCATGCCGGTCTGCAGGATCAGCAGGAAGATGTAGTACTCCTTGACGCGCTCGGTGATGGCGGTCCACGACGCGAGGATCGCGATGCACCCCATGAGCGTCGTCAGCAGCACCAGCAGCGTGCTCAAGCCGTCGAGGCCGAGGAAGTACTCCGCGCCGATCGACGGAATCCACGCCGCACGCTCGACGAACTGGAAGTCGCCGTTCTGCGGGTTGAACCAGAACCACAGGGGAATCGAGATCACGAATCCGATCAGTGCGACGATGTTCGCGACCCACCGGATGGCGGTCTGGTTCTCCTTCGGCACCAGCAGGATCAGCAGGGCGCCGACGAGCGGTGTGAACAGGATGAGCGATAAATAGTGACTCATAATTTCGTTGGCTCGGCTATAGCCTTCGCCCTACAACCCGTATGATTCGCCGCACAACCCGTACGACCCGCCGAAAGCCCTCACCAGGTAACCGTAGCGCGAAGGCTTCAGCCGAGCGTCACCCGCATCACCGCACGAACAGATAAATGCTCACGAACGCGAAGATGCCGAACAGCATCAGCAGCGCGTAGGTCTGCACCAGACCCGTCTGCAGGCGCCTGAAGGCCAGGCTCGACTCCTGCACGATCCAGCCGACCAGATTCACCACGCCGTCGACCACGGTGCGATCCGCCAGGCCCGACAGCCACGCGCTGAAGCGGGTCAGCCAGCCCGATCCGTTCACGACGCCGTCGATCACGTTGCGATCGAAGACCCACAGGCCGCGCGCGCTCGCGAACGTGCCCGAGATCACCGTCGCGTCGTACAGCTCGTCGACGTAGTACTTGTTCGTCAACGTGCGGTGCGCGCCCGCAAACCGCGCGGCGAGCTCGACGGAGATCTCGGGGCTCGTCACGTAGAACTTGTGGGCGATGGCGATGCCGACGATGGCGATGAGCAGCGAGAGGCCCATCAACCCGAGCTCCTCGGCGCGCGAGACGTGCGTGCCCGACTCCTCGAGCGCACCGCCGCCGTGCTCGAGCGCCCGGACATCGCCGGCAGCTTGGCGGCCGCGCTCGATCTCCGAGCCGGCGACCACGTCGTTGGGCCGCACTTCCGAGCCGGCGCGCGCCGCCCCGTGCGCCGCCGTGAAGCTCGGCTCGAGAAACTGCTCGATCGCGTTTCCGCCGCCGAGCGCCGCGGGAATCCCGACGAAGCCCGCGAGGATCGCGCCGGCTGCCAGCGCCAGCAGCGGTACCGTCATCGGCTTCGGCGACTCGTGCGGACCGTGCCACGGCCCGTGGCCATGCCCGCCGCCCGCCTGGGCCGCGTCGTGGCCGGCCTGCGCATCGACCGGGCCGTGTGAAACCTCGTGATCGTCCTCGTGGGCATGGCCGTGCGCCACGGCGTCCGCCGGATGCGGGGCGCCGTGCACCGCCGCGACCTGCGTGTCCTTGGCGTGATCCGCCGGCGGGATCGCGAACACACCGTGGCCGGCCGCCTCCCAGGCGGGGCCGCGATAGCCGCCCCAGAACGTCATGAACATCAGGCGGCCCATGTAGAACGCCGTCATCAGGGCCGCCGCGACGGCGATCACCCAGATCGCCTTGTTCGCGAGGAACGCGCGGAAGAGGATCTCGTCCTTGCTGAAGAAGCCGGCGAACGGGAAGATGCCGGCAATCGCCAGCGTGCCGATTCCCATCGTGGCGAACGTGACCGGCAGGTACGGCTTCAGGCCGCCCATGCGGCGCATGTCCTGCTCGCCGGCCATCGCGTGAATCACCGAGCCGCTGCCGAGGAAGAGCAGCGCCTTGAAGAACGCGTGCGTCATCAGGTGGAAGGCGCCGGCCGAGAACGCGCCGACGCCCATGGCGGTGAACATGTAGCCGAGCTGCGAGACGGTGGAGTACGCCAGCACGCGCTTGATGTCGTACTGCACCAGGCCGATCGACGCCGCCATGAACGCCGTGAGGACGCCGATGATCGCGATGATCGTCATCACCTGCGGCGCGTGCGAAAAGAGGACGGCGTTGCGCCCGATCATGTAGACGCCGGCGGTGACCATCGTCGCCGCGTGAATCAGCGCCGAGACCGGCGTCGGCCCTTCCATGGCGTCGGGCAGCCAGACGTACAGCGGAATCTGGGCGCTCTTGCCGGTCGCGCCGACGAACAGCAGCAGGCAGATGAACGACAGGACGCCGAAGTGGCCCGTCTCGATCGGCATCGCCGCCGCGGCGTTCTGGATGGCGCGGAAGTCGAACGTGCCGAACGTCATGAAGACGAGGAACACGCCGAGGACGAAGCTCCAGTCGCCGACGCGGTTCGTGATGAAGGCTTTCTTGCCGGCGTCCGATGCGCTCTTCTTTTCGTACCAGTAGCCCACGAGCAGGTACGAACAGAGCCCGACCCCTTCCCAGCCGACGAACATCACCAGGAAGTTGTTGCCCAGGACGAGCATCAACATGAAGAAGCAGAAGAGATTCAGGTAGCAGAAGAAGCGCGCGACGCCGCCGCGCGGCTCGTCGGCCATGTACGAGGTCGAGTACACGTGGATCAGCGTGCCGATGCCGGTGATGATCAGGATCATCATGCCGGAGAGCGGATCGAGCCGGAAGCCCCACGGCACCTGGAACGTGCCCATCGTGCCGTTGGAGAGCCGCAGGGGAATGGCCGTGAACCATTGCGCCACGGTGACGTCGAACGCCCGCGCGTCGGGCGGCAGCGACAGCAGCTGCCAGAAGGCGACGAGCGACAGCGCGAGCGCCGCCGTCATCATCGTGCAGGCGACGAGCCCCGCCGTCTTGCGCGAGAAGAGGCGGATCCCCAGTAGACCGTTGACGGCCGCACCAATGCCGGGGAGAACCGGAATGAGCCAGATATAGCGCATGTTGTTCAGGCTGGAATGGCTGACAGGCCGCCCTCTACCAGCGCATCAAGTTCATCTCATCGATGTTGACGGTTTCCTTGTTCCGGTAGAACGCGAGAATGATCCCGAGCCCGACGGCGGCTTCCGCGGCAGCCACCGCGATCACGAAAATCGCGAAGACCTGGCCGATCGTGTTCTGGAGCTGGCTCGAATAGGCGACCAGGTTGATGTTCACGGCATTCAGGATCAACTCGATCGACATGAAGATGATGATGATGTTGCGCCGCACCATCACGCCGATGACACCGATGATGAAGAGCGCCGCCGACAGCAACATGTAATGAGTGGGAGTGATCATGATTCTGGAATTGCTAATTGCTAATTGCTAAGTGCCAACTCGCAATGTGCAATGTGCAATGTGCAATGTGCAATTTAGAGCTCCCTCTTCGCCAGCACGATGGCGCCGATCATCGCGACCAGCAGGAGCATCGACGCGATCTCGAACGGGATCAGATAGCTGGTGTACAGCATCCAGCCGACCTGCTCCGTGTTGCCGGCCACCGGCATCGCCGCGCCGACCGCGCTCGGCGTCGCGGGCAGCGAGGATCCGTACGCGGCAATCGCGGCGACCTCGGCGAGGACCGCGGCCGCCAGGCCGAAGCCGAGCTTCGTCCGCCGGTGCGTGTCCGAGTGCGCCTCCGGCGGCCGCTTCAGGTTCACCAGCATGACGACGAACAGATACAGCACGACGATCCCGCCCGCGTAGACGAGCACCTGAATCGCCGCGAGGAACGGCGCGTGCAGCAGCACGTACAGCGCCGCCACGAACAGGAAGTCGAGCACCAGGAACAGCACGCTGTGCACGGTGTCCTTCGTGGTGACGACCAGCACGGCGAAGCCGAGGATGAACGCCGCGAGCGTGTAGAACGCGATGGCTTGTCCCATGTCAGTGCAGCAACACTTTCACGATGCCGGTCACGACCAGATTCGCAATCGCCAGCGGAATCAGGACCTTCCATCCGAGCCGCATCAACTGATCGTAGCGGTAGCGCGGCAGGGTCGCGCGAATCCAGATGAAGAAATAGAGGAAGAGGAACGATTTGATCAGGAACCAGGTCCAGCTCGGGATCAGATCGAGAAAGTGCAGCGCGGCGACGTTCGGGAACGGCCGCAGCCACCCGCCCAGGAACAGCGTCGTCGCCACCGACGAGACGACGATCATGTTGGCGTATTCGGCCAGGAAGAACAGCGCGAACCGCATGCCGCTGTACTCGGTGTGGAAGCCGCCGGTCAGCTCCTGCTCCGCCTCGGGCATGTCGAACGGCGCGCGGTTGGTCTCGGCCAGGCCGCCGATCACGAAGATGCCGAACGCCAGCGGCTGCACGAACGCAAACCAGACATTCGCGTTGTACTGCGCGTTGACGATGCTGACCATGCTGAGGGAGCCGGCCATCATGATGACGCTCACCAGCGTCAGGGTGACGGCGACCTCGTAGCTGATGAGCTGCGCCGATGCGCGCAGGCTCGCCAGGAGCGGATATTTGCTGTTCGACGCGTAGCCGGCGAGGATGATGCCGTAGACGCCGACCGAGGCGACCGACACGACGTACAGCAGGCCGATGTTGACGTCGGTGACGTAGAGCGCCACCGGATGCCCGAAGATGCTCACCGTCGGGCCGAACGGGATCACGGCGTACACGATCAGCGCCGGCACCATCGAGATGATCGGCGCGATGGTGAAGACCCACTTGTCGGCGCGCACCGGCGTGATGTCTTCCTTGATCATCAGCTTGACGGCGTCCGCCACCGGCTGCAGCACGCCGTACGGTCCGACGCGCATCGGACCGAGCCGCGACTGCGCCCACGCGATCACCTTCCGTTCGAGCAGCACCATGTAGGTGACGCCGACGAGCGTCGCGTTCAGCACGACGAGAATCTTGACGAGCGGAATGACGAAGTTGTCCATCATCGGTCGACCTCGCCGAGCACGACGTCGAGCGAGCCGATCAGCGCCACGACGTCGGCGACCAGGTGGCCCTTGATCAATGTGCGCAACCCCTGCAGATTGCAGAACGACGGCGGACGCACCCGGAACCGGTACGGGTTGGTGGACTTGCCGTCGCTGACGATGAAGTAGCCGAGCTCGCCTTTGGGCGACTCGATCGCGTGATAGGTTTCCCCCGCCGCCGGCTTGATCAGGCGCGGCACCTTGCCCACGATCGGCCCTTCGGGGATGCCGTCGGTCGCCTGCTTGATGATGCGCAGCGACTGGCGGAACTCCTCCATCCGGACCAGATAGCGATCGTAGGTGTCGCCCGCCTTGCCGAGCGGCACCTCGAACTGCATCTCGTCGTAGGCCGCGTAGGGCTCGTCCTTGCGGATGTCGCGCATCACGCCCGAGCCGCGCAGCGGCGGACCGCTCAGGCCGAGCGCGATCGCGTCGGGGCCGGAGATCACGCCGATCCCCTTCGTGCGCTCGAGCCAGATCCGGTTGTGCGTGAGCAGCTCCTCGTACTCCTCGACCTTGTCCGTCATGATCTTGACGAACTCGAGCACCTTCTTATCCCAGCCCGGCGGGATGTCGAGCGGCAGACCGCCGATCCGCATCGAGTTGTAAGTGAGCCGCGCGCCGCAGAACTCCTCGAATAGATCGAGAATCAGCTCGCGCTCGCGGAACGCATAGAGGAACACCGTCATGGCGCCGATGTCCATGGCGTGCGTGCCGATCCAGAGGCAGTGGCTCGCAATCCGCTGCAGCTCGCAGAGGATCGTCCGGACGTACCGCGCGCGCCGCGGGACCTCGATGCCCATCAGCTTCTCGACAGTCTCGCAGTAGCCGACGTTGTTCGTCGCGGCGGCGACATAGTCCATCCGGTCGGTGAGCAGGATGATCTGTGTCCAGTTGCGGTTCTCGCTCAGTTTCTCGATGCCGCGGTGCAGATACCCGATGACGACATCGCCGTCGACGACCTTCTCGCCGTCCAGCCGCAGGACGACCCGGAGCACGCCGTGTGTGCTCGGATGCTGCGGGCCCATGTTGAGCACCAGCTCGTTGGTGTCGAACATGGCGCCGTGATGAACTACTGGCGTTTCCATGATGGCTCACAACCACGAAGAGACGAAGACCTGATCATCAGCAACAACGGCTTCGTGCTTTCGTGATCTTCGTGGTTCACTCGATATCCGCCTCGTCCTTCGTCTGGCGCAGCTTGAGCCAGTCGATCGGGTTTTCCATCAGCAGCTCTCCCGGACCTTCGAGCGGATAGTCCTTGCGCTGCGGATATCCCTGCCAGTCCTCCGGCATCAGAATCCGGCGCCGGTCGGGATGGCCGGTGAAGTTCACGCCGAACATGTCGTAGACCTCGCGCTCGAGCCAGTTGGCCGCGGACCACACGTCGGTCGACGACGGCACCGGCTGATGCTCGGCGACGCGCGTTTTCACACGGATCCGGTGGCGGTGCGCGATCGAATAGAGGCAGTAGACGAGGTCGAACCGCTCGGCACGCGGCGGCCAGTCGGTCGCCGTGACGTCCGAACAGAAGTCGAACGCGGCGTCGGGTGCCGTCCGCAAATAGTGGAGGACGTCGTGAATCCGCGGCAGCGGCACGATGACCGTCCAGTCGCCGACGTAATAGCTGACCTGCGCGACGGCGTCGGGCATGCGCGTCTGCAGCGTGGCGAGAAACGCCGGCAGCGGCAAATCGGCCGGCGGTGGCGGCTCCGATGGTCCGGTCGGCGCCGCCACCTTCGGCGGATGTTCCGCGGCGGCCTTTGCCGGCGCAGCCGGCTTCGCGCCGGCAGCGGCGGCAGGCGCGGCGGGCTTCGCCGCGGGCGCAGCCGGCTTGGCCGCCGGGGTCGCTGGTGTTGATCCCGCCTCCGCGCCAGCGGCAGGCGCGGGCGTTCCCGCCTCGTTCGCTGGAGTCGATGACGCCGGAGCGGGAGCGTGGGGATCGTCGGGCGGCGGTGCGTCAGCCATTTAGGCCCACTCGAGAGCGCCCTTCTGCCACGCGTAGTAGTAGCCGACGATGAGGATGAAAATGAAGACGAGCATTTCGATCAGGCCGAACAGCAGCAGTTTGTCGAAGATGACCGCCCAGGGAAACATGAACACCGTCTCGACGTCGAAGATCACGAACAGCATCGCCACCAGGTAGTAGCGGATGCTGTAGCGATCGCGCGCGTCGGTGACCGGCTCGATGCCGCACTCGTACGGCTCCAGCTTCACCTTGTTGTACTTCTCCGAGTGCAGCAGACTCGAGAAGACCAGCGTGAACAGCGCAAATCCGGTCGCGACGGCGACAAAAATGGCTATCGGTATGTAGGCTGAAAGCATCTGGGTGACGTGGGCGGCGCAGTCCGGACGTTTCGGGAAAGCCGTTGGTTTATAACACGCGACCTGAGGGGTGTCAAGAAACGGACCCACTGGCGGGCACACCCGCGATTGTCTGCAACCTATAGATTTCAAACAGTTTTCGGAGGCGTGCTCCCTTGACGCTGTTCAAAACCGGGACCTATACTCACTTGATGACGGGCAGGCGCATTTTACCGGCGGCGGTCGTGCTCGCGGTCTTGGCGATCGGCGTGTCCGCCCGGCTCGGCGCCCAGGCCCAGCAGCGCTCGATGTACGTGAGCGTGCTGGACGCCGAGGGCGCGCCCGTGCCCAACGTCACGCCGTCGGACCTCATCGTGCGCGAGGACAACGTCGCCCGCGAAGTGCTTCGCGTCGTCCCCGCCGACGCACCGATGCAGATCGAGGTGCTGGTGGACAACAGCCAGGCGGCCCGCGAGTACATCCCCGATCTGCGGGCAGCGCTGCCCGAGTTCGTGGATGCGCTGCTGGTGCCGAACGCGGCCGGCCGGCGCAACGAAGTCGGTCTCGTGGCACTCGGCGAGCGGCCGACCATCCTCGCCGAGCCCACGTTCGACGCGGCGCTGCTGCGCAAGGGGATCGACCGCGTCTTCTCGCAACCGGGCAGCGGCAACTACCTGCTCGACGGCATCATCGAAGTGTGCCAGGGCTTCAAGAAGCGCGGCGCCCTCCGACCGGTCATCGTCGCCATCACCACGGAAGGGCCGGAATTCAGCTCGCGCCATTTCGATCTGGTCCTCGGCCCCCTGCGCGACAGCGGCGCCGCGTTCGAGGCGATCGTCGTCGGCCCGATGTCCGGCGACACCAGCGACGACGCGCGCAACCGCAGCATCGTGCTCGATCAGGGCACCCGCGCGAGCGGCGGCCGGCTCGATCACATCCTCACGAGCCTGGCGCTGAAGGGCAAGCTGAAGCAGGTCGCCGCCGATCTCACGCACCAGTACCTTGTCGCGTTTGCCCGGCCCCAGTCGCTGATCCCGCCCGAGCACACGACGGTGTCCGCGGCGAAGCCTGGTATCACGGCGCGCGGCACGCTGGTCAAGGAACCGCAGGCGCCCCGGTGAGACGCGCATCCAGACTCTGCCGGCGCTGGCCGATCGTCGTCGCCTCGCTCGCCGCGTCGCTGCAACTGGTCACGGTCTCAGGACAGACGCCTCCGCAGCAACAGCCACCGCAGCCGCCGCCACCGGCGACGCAGCCGCCACCCACGACGACAACGCAGCAGCCGCCCGCCGGACGCGGTCAGCAGCCATCGTTCCGGGCCGGCATCGAAATCGTGTCGCTCAACGTCACCGTCACGGATGCGGCGGCGCATTACGTCACCGACCTGGGACAGCAGGATTTCGCCGTCTACGAAGACGGCGTCAAGCAGGACGTCACGTTCTTCAACCGGACGAATCTGCCGATCGCGCTGGCGCTGCTGCTCGATACGAGCGCCAGCATGGACACGAAGCTGCCGACGGCGCAGGAGGCGGCCGTCGGTTTCGCGCGGCGGCTGCGCCCCCAGGATCTCGCCGAAGTGATCGACTTCGACAGCCGCGTGATGGTCCTGCAGAACTTCACGAACAACGCGGCGGACCTCGAGCAGGCGATCCACAAGACATCGGCCGGCGGCTCGACGTCGCTGTACAACGCGGTATACATCGCGCTGAAGGATCTCAAGAAGGTCGTCGCCAAGAACGTGGACGAAATCCGCCGCCAGGCGATCGTGCTGTTGTCCGATGGCGAAGACACGTCGAGCCTGTTGCCGTTCGAAGAGGTGCTCGACCTCGCCAAGCGGTCCGAGACGGCGATCTACGCCATCGGTCTGCGATCGGACGAGGTGGCGTCAGGCGGCGTCAAGAGCTTCAAGGAAGCCGAGTTCGTGCTGCGGCAGCTTTCGCAGGAAACGGGCGGGCGCACGTTCTTCCCGAATCAGCTCTCGGATCTGGCCGGCGTCTACGGGCAGATCTCCGACGAGCTCTCGAGCCAGTACACCGTGGGTTATACCTCGCGGAATCCGAAGCGCGACGGCAGCTGGCGCCGCGTCGTCGTCCGCGTGGGCCGGCCGAGTCTGACCGCGCGCACCAAGCAGGGATACTTCGCACCGACGTCACATTGATGGCGGGCCAGGGCCTTCACGCAGTTTGAAGCCGGTATGAATTTCATTCCTCTTGCCTTCTACGCCGCCGCGCTCGTGGCCTACGTCTGGCATTTCGCGCAGCGCAATCCGGCGGTCGGCCGTACGGCCACCACACTGCTCGTGGCGGCCGCGCTCGCGCACACCTTCGTCATCGGCATGCAGACGATGGAAGTCGGCCACGTGCCGATCACCGACGCGACAACGGCGATCTCCACCTTCGTGTGGCTGCTCGCGCTGTCGTACCTGTACACCGAGATGAGCACCGACGAGCGCGCGATGGGCGTGTTCATCGTGCCGCTGCTGGTGGCGCTGCAGGCGATTCCCGCGTTGCGGCCTGGCATCGAAGCCCGCGCGCCGCTGCTGCAGGGTCCGCTCTTCGGGATTCACGTGTCATCGCTGCTCTTCGCGTACGCGAGCTTCGCGCTCGCCTGCGTGATCGGGATCACGTACGTGCTGCTGTTCAAGGAGATCAAGGCGAAGCACCTTGGGTTCTTCTATGCGCGGCTCCCTTCCCTGCAGGTGCTCGACCGGATGAACCACCGTGCCATCGTGATCGGCTGGGTCTTCCTCACGGTGGGCATCGTCGCGGGCGCGATCTGGGCGCGGACGTACGCGGGAGCCGATCCGCATGTGCGGGCGATGTCGCTGCAGGATCCGAAGATTTTCGCGTCGGTGCTCTGCTGGGTCGTCTACTCCTTCGAGCTGTTCGCGGCGCGCCGCATCGGCTGGGCGGGACGACGAACCGCGTACCTGTCGGCGCTCGGATTCGCCATCGTGCTGCTGAACCTGGTGCCGATCAGCTACTTCCTGACGAAGAGCCACAACTTCTAACGCCACGGTCGCATGCACCTCCTTCTCGTCGGAATCAGTCACCGCACCGCGCCAGTCGAGCTGCGTGAGCGGATCGACTTCCAGACGCGCGGGCTCGAGCAGGCGCTGCGGGCCCTGGCCGGGCGCGTCCCGGCGCGCGAAGCGGCGGTCCTCTCCACCTGCAACCGCGCGGAAATCTACGCGGTGTCCGACAACGTGCAGGCGGCGCGGGCGGACCTGGCGCGGTTCATCGCCGAATTTCATGGCGTCGATGCCGCCGACCTGGCGCCGCACGTGTACAACGTCGCGGACCTCGACGCGGCGCGCCACCTGTTCCGCGTCGCCGCGGGACTCGACTCGCTCGTGGTCGGCGAGCCGCAGATTCTCGGGCAGGTGAAAGAAGCCCACACGGCGGCCAGCGAGGCGCAGACGGCGGGACCGGTGCTCAACCGCCTGTTCCACGCGTCGTTCGGCGTCGGCAAGCGCGTGCGCACCGAAACAGGCGTCGGCGCCGGCGCGGTCTCGGTCAGCTATGCGGCGGTGGCGCTGGCCCGGAAGATCTTCGGAGACCTGGAAGGCCGCAGCGTCGTGGTCATCGGCGCCGGGGAAATGGGCAAGCTCACCGCGCTGCACATGAAATCGCAGGGGGTGCCGCGGATCACGATCGTCTCGCGCACGATGGCGCACGCCGCGCGCGCGGCTGAGGCGATCGGCGGCGCGAGCGCGGCGCCCTGGGACGAGCTCGACCACGTGATCGGCGCGAGCGACATCGTGATCGCAGCGACCGGCGCGGCCGCGCCCGTGCTGACCAAAGCGCACGTCGAGGCGGTGATGCGGCCGCGGCGGAGCCGGCCGCTCTTCATCATCGACATCGCCATGCCGCGCGACGTCGAGCCGGAGGCGGGAGAAATCGAACAGGTGTTCCTCTACAACATCGACGATCTCCAGGCGACCGTCCGCGAGAACCTCGCGCGCCGCGCCGGCGAAGTCGCCCGCGCGGAAACGATCGTCACGGAGGAAGTCGAGAAGTTCGGCGCCTGGCTGAAGTCGCGCGGAGCGATACCAACCGTCGTCGCGCTCCGCCAGCGCTTCGAACAGATCCGGCGCGCGGAACTGGAGCGGCTCGAATTCAAGATGTCCGCGCTGCCCCCCGAAGCGCGTGCCCGCGTCGACGAGATCACCCATCTGATCGTGGAGAAGCTGCTGTTGACCCCGACCGAGCAGCTGAAAGCGCTGGGCGACGCGGAGACCGTCGGGGCGTATGCCGAAGCGCTCACCCGGCTGTTCGCGCTGACCGAAGACACGGACGCAACTCCGCAGGCTGACCGCGAGGCCGCCGGCGGCAAGGTCGAACCGTTCACCCGCGCCAAGGGACGAGGCAACCGCTGAACCGCGCCATGCCGTCCCCGCAGGAGCTTCGTCTCGGTACTCGCGGCAGCGCGCTGGCGCTCTGGCAGGCGCACGCCGTGGCGGGCAGGATTGCCGACGCGGGTGGTCCATCGTGCCGCATCGTGATCATCAAGACGTCCGGCGACCGGCTGCAGGAGGCGCCGCTCTCGGAAGTCGGCGGCAAGCGGCTCTTCGTGAAGGAAATCGAAGACGCGCTGCTGCGCGGCGAGATCGACCTCGCGGTCCACAGCAGCAAGGACATGCCGGCGATCCTGCCAGAGGGGCTGACGATTGCGGCCGTGCTGCCGCGCGCGGATCCGCTCGACGCCGTGGTGCTGCCGGTCAGAGCCGCGGCTTCAGAAGAGACGGCTGAGCGGTCAGGGCTCCGGCCGCAGGGACAGGCGGCCGCCGGCACTTCGTTGACGACGGTCGACGAGCTGCTCGGTGTCCTCGGCCGGTCGCCGTCGATCGGCACGAGCAGCGTGCGGCGGGTCGCGCAGCTGACACGGCTGTTTCCCGGCGCGCGCTTCCTGCCGATGCGCGGCAACCTGGACACGCGCCTGCGCAAGCTCGATCAGGGCGAGTACGACGCGATCGTTCTCGCCGCGGCCGGCCTGCGGCGGCTCGGCTTTGCGTCGCGCGTCTCGTTTGCGCTGCCCGTCAGCGCGTGCGTGCCATCGCCCGGGCAGGGCATCGTCGCTGTCGAGATCCGCGACGGCGACGAAGCGACGCGGACCTTGATCGCATCGATTGACGACCGCGCGACGGGCGAAGCGCTGACGGCGGAACGGGCGCTCGTCGCCGCGCTCGGCGGCGGCTGCCAGACGCCGATCGGCGCGCTGGCGACGGCTGTGGACGCCGACACGATCGAACTGGTCGGCGCGGTAGTAGCGCTCGACGGCAGTCGCGCGATCCGCAAACAGGCGCGCGGCTCCAGGCACGAGGCCGCCGCGCTCGGTGCCAGCGTCGGTGCGGCGCTGCTGGACGACGGGGCTGGGGAGATCTTACAGAGTCAGCAGTCGGTGGCGGGGAAGAAGTGAGAAGGTAGAGGCAGAAGGAAGAAGTCCGACGGACGTAAACTGCCGATTGAGCTGACCACCCGGCGACAGGAATGCGACTGAGGCTGACGACCGACGACTGGACTGCCGACTGAGACTGATGACTGACGACTGATGACTTCAACCGTTTACCTGATCGGTGCCGGTCCCGGCGATCCGGGCTTGATTACTGTGCGCGGACTGCACCATCTCGCGGCCGCTGACGTGGTGTTGTACGACCGCCTCGTCCATGCGCGGCTCCTCCGGCACGCTCGGGCCGATGCCGAGCGGATCGACGTCGGCCTGGCGGCGCCGCAGCCCCTCGAGCAGGAGGCGATCTGTTATCTGCTCGCGGAGAAAGCGCGCGAGGGCAAAACCGTGGCGCGGCTGAAATGGGGCGACCCGTTCGTCTTCGACAGCGGCGGCGCCGAAGCGCTGTTCCTCCACGAACAGGGCGTCCGCTTCGAGGTCGTGCCAGGCATCCCCGCCGGCGTCGGCATCCCCGCCTATGCGGGGGTTCCGATCACTTATCCCGGCGGCGGCGATACGCTCACGTTCGTTCGTGGACACGAAGACGAAGGCAAGACGCCCACGTCGATCCACTGGGCGAGCCTGGCCGCGCTCGACGGCACGATCGTGTGCTACGCGGGACCGAAGCAGGTTCACGCGATGCTCACCTCGCTCCTGTCGCACGGCCGTCCGAAAGACGAATCGGCCGTGCTCGTCTACGACGGCACCATGCCGACCCAGCAGACGCTGGCGGGAACGCTGGAGGAGCTGGCGCGCGCGACCGAGGACTCCGAGGATCGCCGCGCCGCGATTCTGGTGGTCGGCCGCGTCGCCGCGCTGCGCGAGCACCTGCGGTGGTACGACGTGCGCCCGCTGTTCGGCAAGCGCGTGCTGATCACCCGCCCGCGCGATCAGGCGGCCGATTTCGTTCAGCTCGTGGAAGCGGCCGGCGCCGAGGCGATCGAAGCGCCGATGATTCGTACGGTTCCGCCCGACGACTACGGGCCGCTGGACGAGGCGTGCGCGCGCGCCGGCACGTTCGACTGGATCGTCTTTGCGAGCCGGACGGCGGTCGATGCGTTCATGGAACGGCTGCTCGAGGGCCCGCAGGACGTGCGCGCGCTCAGCGGCGTGAAGCTGTGCGCGGTCGGGGCCGCCACCGCCGCGCGCCTCGAGGCCTACGCGCTCAAGGTGGACCTGACGCCCTCCGAGTTCCGGGCCGAAGCGATCGTGCGCGCGCTCTCGGACGCCGCCGAGGTGAGCGGCCTTCGCATTCTGCTCCCGCACGCCGACATCGGCCGCGAGCTGCTCGCCGAGGAGCTGAAGAAGCGCGGCGCCGACGTGACCGCCGTCGTGGCCTATTGCACGGTTGTCGCCGAGCCGGAGCGCGAAGGCGAACCCGACATCTACCAGATGCTCCTGAATGGCCGCATCGACGTCGTCACGTTCACGAGCCCCTCGGCCGTCCGCAACTTCGTGCGGGTCGTCGGCGAGGAGCCTGCGGCGGACCTGCTGCGCACCACGGCCGTCGCCTGCATCGGCCCGGTCACGGCAGAAGCGGCGGCGCAATTCGGCATCGCGTGCACGATCGTGCCGGCCCGCTACACGGTTCCCGCACTGGTCGAGGCGATCATCGACCACTTCGAGACGGCAGACGCCGCGGAGGCCCAGCGGAGTTGAGCACCCTCAGAGGTTCGCTATGAGCACGACCGAAACCCGCGCGCGCGCCACGCTGTCGATCACCAGGCGGCTGCGCCGATTGAGGCAGTCCGACGCGATGCGCGCGCTCGTACGCGAGACGCGCCTGTCGCCCGATCAGTTCATCCTGCCGCTGTTCGTGTGCGAAGGCGACGGCGTGCGGCGCGAGGTCCCGTCAATGCCGGGCGTCTTTCAGATGTCGGTGGACGAGGCCGTCAAAGAAGCCGAAGCCGCCAAAGGCGACGGCATCCGGGGTGTCCTGCTCTTCGGCCTGCCGGACGGGAAAGACGACATCGGTTCGGCCGCCTACGATCCCGAAGCGCCGGTGCAGAGCGCGGTGCGGGCCATCAAGCGCGAGGTCGCCGGCGTGCTGGTCGTCACCGACGTCTGCCTGTGCGAATACACCGACCATGGACACTGCGGCATCGTGATCGACGGGGAGATCGCCAACGATCCGACGGTCGATCAGCTCGTGCGGGCCGCCTTGTCACACGCGGCCGCCGGCGCCGACATCGTCGCGCCGTCCGACATGATGGACGGCCGCGTCGGCGCGATCCGTCAGGCGCTGGACGCGCGCGGCTTCGATCAGATCGCGATCATGGCGTACGCCGCCAAGTACTGTTCCGCGTTCTACGGTCCGTTCCGTGACGCGGCCGGATCGGCGCCCCAATTCGGCGACCGCCGATCGCACCAGATGGACCCGGCCAACGCGCTCGAGGCGCTCCGCGAGGTCGAGCAGGACATCGAGGAGGGTGCGGATATCGTGATGGTCAAGCCGGCGCTCGCCTATCTCGACGTCATCGCACGCGTGAAGGACGCGTTCGGCTACCCCACGGCCGCCTACCAGGTGAGCGGCGAGTACTCGATGCTCAAGGCCGCCGCGCGCAATGGCTGGATCGATGAGCCGCGAGCGATGCTCGAGTGCCTCACGGCGATCCGCCGCGCCGGCGCCGACGTCATCATCACGTACTACGCGCGCGAGGCCGCGAGGGCCATTTCGTAGATCCCCGTGCGGGGCCGCCGAGCGCACCACGGACCCGATCGTTGACATTTGCGGCGTCGTGGTGAGAAAACGCTGGTACCATCCGAGGCCTTTATGAAAGCAGCGGCAGGCGCCAGTGTCCTCGCAGTCGCGTGGTTCTTCATCGGGGCGCAGCCGCCGGCGCGCCCCTTCGATCTCCTCATCACCAACGCGCGGATCATCGACGGCAGCGGCAGACCGTCAATCAACGGTTCGGTGGGCGTGCGCGACGGCCGGATCGCCGCGGTCGGACGCGTCGCGGGTCCCGCCGGACGGACGATCGACGCGCACGGACAGGTCGTCGCGCCGGGCTTCATCGACGCGCATTCCCACTCCGACTTCTCGCTGCTCACCGACGGCAACGCCGAAAGCAAGATCCGGCAGGGCGTCACGACCGAAGTGATCGGCGAGAGCGGATCTGTGGCCCCGCGCGCCCGGCTCGCACCCGGCGTGGAGGCGCCGGACACGCGCGGGACCGGCGTTCGCCCCGAGTGGACCGATTTTGCCGGCTACTTCGCGCAGATCGCGCGGTCGCGGATCTCGGTGAACCTGCTGTCGTACGTCGGCCTCGGCCAGGTCCGCGAGTTCGTGATGGGCAACGACGACCGCGCGCCGACCGCGGCCGAGCTCCAGAAGATGACGGCGATCGTCGCCGACTCCATGAAGCAGGGCGCCTATGGCGTCGCGACCGGATTGATCTACTCGCCGAACGCGTACGCGAAGCTCGACGAGCTCATCGCGCTCTCGAAGCCCGCAGCGGCGGCTGGCGGTCTGTACGCGTCGCATCTGCGCTACGACGGCGACAAGCTGCGCGACGGCATCAACGAAGCGATCGCCATCGGCGAAGGGGCGCGGATCCCGGTGCACATCTTCCACCTCAAGGTCACGGGCCAGAAGAACTTCGGGCGCATGAAGGAAGCGATCGTGCTGATCGAGGCCGCCCAGAAGCACGGGCTCGAGATCAGTGCCGATCAATACCCCTACGTCGCGAGCAGCACCGGCCTCTCCCAGACGATTCCGCCGTGGGCCCACGAAGGCGGCGGAGCCAAGCTGGCCGAGCGCCTGAAGGATCCGGCGACGCGCGCGAAGATCCGCCGCGAGATGGACGATCCGGCGCCAACCTGGGAAAACCGGCTGAACTCCGCCGGCACGTGGCACAACGTGCAGCTGGCGAGCATTCCGCTGCGGCCGGGCGCCGAAGCCTACAAGAAATACGAAGGCATGCGCGTCGACGATGCGGCGAAAGCGGCGGGACGGGATCCGTACGATTTCGTCTTCGATCTGCTGATCGCCGAACGCGGCAACGTCAGCTGTGTGTGGTTCATCATCGACGAAAACGATCTGAAGCTCGCGATGAAGCAGCCCTGGGTGTCCGTCGGCTCTGATGGATCGGCGCTCGCGACAAGCGGACCGCTGCGCACGGGCGTGCCCCACCCACGCAACTTCGGGACGTTTCCCCGCGTGCTCGGCAAGTACGTGCGCGAGGAGCACGTGATCTCACTCGAGCAGGCCGTTCACAAGATGAGCGGCCTCACCGCGTCGCAGCTGCACATCGCGGATCGCGGCCTGATCAAGGACGGGCTCGCGGCCGATCTGGTGATCTTCGATCCCTCGACGGTTGCCGATCGCGCCACCTTCACCGATCCCTTCCAGTACCCGGTCGGCATCGACACCGTCATCGTCAATGGGCGCGTCGTGCTCGATGGCGGCCGTCATACCGGCGAGCGTCCCGGCGTGATCATCCACGGACACGGCCAATAGTCGTGCCGCGGAGCATCGCGTGGCTGGCGATTGGCGTCGTGGCAGCGGCGGGCGCAGTCGCCGCGCAGCCTCTCAGCCGCCTGAAGGGCCGGATCGTCAGTGAAAGCGGCGCGGCCATCGAGGCCGATGTGCGCATCGAAGCCGTCCTCGGACCGCGTGGCGACAGCTACGTGGGCCAGCGGATCTACACGGTCCGCAGCAACGCCAAGGGCGAGTGGACGCTGATCGGCTTCAAGGCCGGCGCGTGGATGTTCGCGGTCGCGCCGGAGACGCAGCTCATCGACGCCGTGGTGCTGCCGATCAACGTATTCGTCCCCGCAGGATCGGGCATGGCCGGGCTTGGCCCATCGTGGCGTCCGGTGCTGAAGCCGGCGCCGGTTCCAGCGGGCGCCGCGGGTGACTGGCTGACGATCGCAGCGGCCGCCGCACGACAGGGCGACAGCGCACGCGCCTCGGAAACGCTGAGTGTCGTGCCGCCGGAGGCGGGCGCGCCGGCGCTCGCCGCGGCAGGACGCATCGGCCTGTGGCTGCACGACCCTGGCCTGGCGCGCACGTTGTTCACCCGCGCGCTCGCGCTCGATCCCGCGTCCTTCCGCGCGACGCTCGGCTTCGGGTCGGCCGCGCTGATGCTCGGCGACTTCAGCGCGGCGAGCAAGGCGTTCAAGGCCGCGCGGGATCTGACGCACGACAGCGACGAGCGAAGCTACCTCACCGCCGCCATCGCCGACTTGAGCCGGATGGACATTTCTGGGCACTGATCGGAAGAATGGAGAAGACGATGGTGCGCACGGTCTCGCGTCTGATGTCGGCGGCGGCGGCGATGTGCCTCCTGTCGCCGGCGATGCTCGCCCAGCAGCCGGTCAGCCGTCTGAAAGGACGCGTGACCACACCCGATGGACAGCCGATCGCGAACGCCGAAGTGCGCGCGGAGGCGTTCTACGGATCAGCCGCCGGCACGTTTGCCGGGCAGCGTACCTTCTCCGAACGGACCAATGCGAAGGGCGAATGGAGCATCATGGGCATCGCCCCCGGGATCTGGGAATTCGACGTGATCGCGGCCGGAGAGATCCCCGAGTCGGTGGTGCTGCCGATCCGCCTGCTCACCGCGAGCGGTCCGAATGCGGGCGGCCAGCTCCTCACGTGGCAGCTGCTGCTGAAGCCGGTGCCGCCGCCGGCCGGACCAGCGGGGATGACGCTCCTCGAGGCACTGGACGCGGCGCGTGCCGGCCGCGGCGAGCAAGTGCGCACGCTGCTCGAGCGAGTATCGGAAGACGCCGATGCCGACTACCTGGCGGACGCGGGGCGGATCGCCATGCTGGCGCGCGACATGCCACTGGCGCGCACGCTGTTTCTCCGCGCCCTCGAGCGCGATCCCTCCTCCTATCGCGCATCGCTCGGCGTGGCGTCCACCCTGCTGCTGCAGCGCGACTTCGACAACGCGTCGCGTGCGTTCGACGCCACCCGCAATCGCACGCACGACAAAGACGAACAGAAGTTCCTGACGTTTGCCCTCGGCGATCTCGCCACCATCAAAGCCCGGTAACCATGCGCATCTCCCGCTCCCGATCGTTGTTCGCCCGCGCGTCGAAGATTCTCCCGGGCGGCGTCGACAGCCCCGTCCGCGCGTTCACCGCCGTCGGCGCGTCGCCCTTGTTCATCCGGCGCGCCGCGGGCTGCCGCCTCGAGGACGTCGACGGCAACGTCTTCATCGACTACGTGATGTCGTGGGGGCCGCTGATTCACGGCCATGCACCGCGGGGGCTCGTCAAGGCCATTGCGTCAGCCGCGCGCGACGGCACGAGCTTCGGCGCGCCGAGCCCGCTGAAGATCGAGCTCGGCGATCGCGTCCGCCGGCTGATGCCGGCGATCGAACGCCTCCGCTTCGTGAGCTCCGGCACCGAAGCGACGATGAGCGCCGTGCGCGTCGCACGCGCGGCCACGGGGCGCGAGCGCCTCATCAAGTTCGCCGGCTGCTACCACGGCCACGCCGACCCGTTCCTCGCGAACGCGGGCTCCGGCCTCGCGACGCTCGGCATCCCCGCCTCGCCCGGTGTGCCGAGCGGCGTGATCGAGGACACGATCGTGTGCAACTACAACGACGTCGACGGCGCTGCCGCCGCGGTCGAACGGTATGGCGAAGGGCTCGCGGCGATCTTCGTCGAGCCGATCGCGGGGAACATGGGCTGCGTGCCGCCGGCGCCCGGCTTCCTCGAGGCGTTGCGCCTGCTCTGCGACGCGAGCGGCGCGCTGCTCGTCTTCGACGAGGTGATCAGCGGCTTCCGCGTCGCGCGCGGCGGCGCCCAGGAGGTGTACGGCGTCACGCCCGACCTCACGGTGCTCGGGAAGATCGTCGGCGGGGGGCTCCCCCTTGCGGCGTTCGGCGGCCGCGCCGAGGTGATGGAGCAGCTCGCTCCGTCCGGCAGCGTCTACCAGGCGGGGACTCTCTCGGGCAATCCGCTCGCCACTGCAGCGGGCGTCTCGGTGCTGCGCCGGCTGCGCGACCCGGGCGTCTACGACGAGCTCGAGCGGCGGTCTGCACGGCTCGCCGCGGGCCTTGCGGAGTTCGGCCGCGTGCAGCGTGTCGGCGCGATGCTGACGCTGTTCGCGGGCCGCCTGGATCCGGTGACGCGCTTCGAGGAGCTCGACACCGAGGGGTACGCCGCGCTCTTCCGCGGCCTGCTCGACCGCGGCGTCTACGTCGCGCCGAGCCAGTACGAGTGCCTGTTCCCGTCCCTTGCCCACACAGACGACGTGATCGACGAGACGATCGATGCTGTTCGAGACCATTACGCGAGCCGCTGAGGCCGAGAGCCCTGTGTGGGCGGCCGCGCTGCGCGCGGTGCCCGACTTCGAACCGGTGTTCTCGCCGCTCGCGCCCGCGGACCTCGGTGTCGGGCTCGAGACGGTGTACGAGGCGTACCTCGTGCACTACGGCCGGCCGCGCCTGTTCGACGCGCCCGATGCCGACGAGGCGGTGCTGCTCGGGGACTACCTCTACGCGCACGGGCTCGTGCGCATCGCGGAGGCGGGCGGCGTCCCCGCGGTCGCGGTGATGGCCGAGCTGATCGCGCGTTGCGCCGCGTTGCGCGCGGACGGTGCCGAGGACGACGGCGAGGCGTGGGTCGACGCGGCGCGTGCGCTCGGCGGCGCGCCCGAGCCAGCCGCGGTGGACGCCGCGCTCGCGGCGCACTGCGCTAGAGTCGCGCCGTGATCATCTTCGACGCCGCGAGCGAGGGCACGCACGTCATCCTCGGCATGCTGGTCGTGGGCCTGATCTTCCTGACGACGATCGTCCTCGGCGAGCTGACGAACGCGCTGAGCCACCTCCGCCAGGCGCGCCGCGCCGCCCGCCGCCGGCAGTACTAGAGATCACCCACAAACCGCCACGT